>DATEMD010000208.1:0-17208 GCA_035275845.1 Allostellaceae bacterium
GCTCAGCCAGATCGGCGAGCGTCTTCACCGGGTCTTCGACGTCGTCGACGTCGACGATCAGCAGATTGGGCGGTGCGTGTTTGGTGATGTAGTCGTGTGCAGCTGCGACGCCGCCGTCGATCGCAACCGGGTTGCGCCATCCCTGGGCCGCCGCCAGGTCGCGTGCGACCTGCAGGGTCTCGGGCTCGGCGACGCAGGCGAGGAGCCGCGGGCCGGTGCTCTGGCCGGTTTCGGTTTCCGGCGTCAGGTTCGCGTTATTGTCCATTGCCGCCACCTGCGCTTCCCGTGCTGCCGCCACCGCCGCCCGAACCGTCGGCCGAACCGAGGGCCGCGGCCGGCTTGCCGCTGCGGTAGGCTTCGACCGCTGCCATGCTCGGTGCCGCATCCGCGGGGCCTTGCGGATGGCCGGAAACCAGATCACGCGGATCGGCAACCATGAGATAGAGATCGGTCCGCGTCGCGCAGCCGAGATTGGTCGACGGCGCGTTCGACGGATCGTAGGGACCGATGACGGTCCAGTTGGGACAGGCGGGCGGCACCGCCGCCTCGCGATTGACCGTTACCACGACGGCGTCGGCCGTGAAGCTGGGGTCGGGCGCCGCCATCCGGTGCACGAAGCCCAAATTGTCGAGCGCTTGGCCGATGCGTGCGCGGCGCGCGTCGGCGATCGTGCTGTCGCCGGCGACGATCGTGACACCGTCGCGGCGATCTTCGCCGAGGAAGGCCTCGAGATCGGCGGCCTCCTTCGGTGCCAGCGTCGTGCTACCGGGCGAGAAATGAACCGTATGGCTCAGCTGAACCGGCTTCGCCGTGATTTGGTTCAGCGTGACGTCGCTCGGCGCGTGCGTGCAGCCCGCCAGCAGTGCGGCGGTGACGAACGCGGCAGCAAGCATCCAGGCGTGGCGCGGGTGTTTGGCGGATTTGATCATGCGCGTTCTCAATTGAGCTCGAAGCCGACCTGGCCCATCGGCATCGCAGCTTTGCGGCCGTCGGGCAGCGTGGTCACGGCGGCGGCGGGCGCCGGCGCCGGAATGCTCGGCGGCTGCGTCTGCGGGCCGTTCAACTGGCCGTTCAGGATCATGTCGGCGTCGGTCGGCGTTTGCAGTCCGTCGTTGGGCGTCGCCATCGGACCGTTGATTGGCTTGACGAGGTAGGGCGTCACCAAGATCACCAATTCGCTTTCGTTACGCTGGAACGCTTCCGACCGGAACAACTGGCCAAGGACCGGGATGTCGCCGAGCCACGGGAACTTATTGAGGTTCTGCGTCATGTTGTTCTGGATCAGGCCGCCGATCGCGAAAGTCTGGCCGCTGCCCAGTTCGACCGTCGTCTCGGCGCGCCGCGTCGATAGGCCGGGCACCGAAACGCCGGCGACCGTGATGGCGGTGGAGTTGTCGATCTGACTGACCTCGGGTTCGACGTGCAGGCTGATCCGGCCGCTGTTCAAGATCGTGGCGACGAACGACAGGCTGACGCCGAATTTCTTGTAATCGATGGTGACGACGGCGCTGCCGCCGGTGCCGGATTGGGGCACGGGGACCGGGAATTCGCCGCCGGCGAGGAAGCTCGCCTTTTGGCCCGACACCGCGGTCAAGTTGGGTTCGGCCAGGATGGTGACCAAACCTTGGTCTTCGAGCGCCGAAATCAAGCCGTTGATGCTCTTACTGCCGAACCGGGCGCCGCCGAAAATGTTGCCGACCGTTTGGCTGCCTTGGATCGACGTCGCCTGCGTGTTGAAGCCGTTCACCGTGCTGCCGGGCAGTGCCGGAACGACCTTCGCCACTGTGGAATTGGCGATGACGCTGGTTCCGGCGGTTACCAAGCCAAAGGCCACGGAGCCGTTGTTGCTGATGCTTTGCCAATCGATGCCGAACTGCTTCTCGACGCTGCGCGAAACTTCGGCGACGCGCACATGCAGGTTCACCTGATTGGGCGCGACCAGCTCCATCTTGTTGACCAGCTGCTTCGGATCGGGAACGTAGCGCGCGGCGATCTGACGGATGTCGTCGCCTTCGGCGGGCGATTTGACCGGTCCTTCGAGCACAATTGAATTGTCGACCGGTCGGGCTTCGACCTTGGTGCCAGGCACCAGCTGATCGAGGGCGCGTTGCAGGTCGCTCGCATCGGCGTGCACGACGACAGGGCTGTTGATCAGGACGTTGTCCTCTTTGTCGAGCGCGAACAACGTAGTGGCGCCGGCGGCCTTACCGACGAGATAGATGATCGTCGGCGATTTGACCTGGATATCGGCGATGTTGGGATCAGCGACGAAAATATTTCCCGCCGGTCGCTCGAGGCGCAGGATGACACCCTTGCCGCTGGCGAGCGAGATCACTTGCCCATTTGGTGCGATGATCTGCGGTCCGGCAAAGGCCACGGCCGGCGCCAGTGCCAGGCTGAGCGACATCACGAACGCGAGTGCCTGGATTGCGCGCACGACGAATCGGTTATGACTACGACGCAAGATCATTTGCCCACCGTCCGTCCGGCTGCGCCGATGGCTTTCGCCGTGGCGGCTCCCGCGGCGCCGATCGCCGAGCTTGGCGGGGCGGCCGTCGGCGGCGCAGAAGCCGTCTCGACGGCGCGGCCGCCGTTGAATTCAACCGACGACTTGCTCGTGCCGCGAATCACGTCGACCTGATCGGACGCGCTCGATGAGCCTGTGGTCCGGTGATGGGCGAAGGGAATCTCAACCGCGTCGGTGTCCCAGGTGAGCGTCGGCTGATGCGGCTCTGCGTCGTTCTCGGCGGTGCCGACGCTGCGCAACGTCATCGCCAGCTTGCCCATCTCAGGCAGCAGCGCGACGACCTCGGCTTGTTTCGGCGTCACTTCGAGCGTGGCGGTGCGCGCCAGCGGCGCATCGTGCGCCTGATCGTTGATCTTCTGGTCGATGGCGAGCACGCGAATGTCCTGCAATACGGTCTCGGACATGCGGCGCGGCTGGGTATTCTTGTCGGTGGACGGGACATCCATCGTCAGGATCAGATCGACGCGGTCGCCCGGCATCGCCAGGCCGGACAGGCCAACGCCGCTTTGCAGCGGCACGGTGATGGCGCGGTGCCCCGGCGTGACGATCGCGGCAAGGAATCCGCGGTCGCCTTTCTCGACGATGCGCAGGTCGGTGATCGGTTCGCCCGGTGCGATGCCGCTCTTCGCCACCGAGCCGACGATCGTGGACAGGTTGATCGTGCCCTTGACCATGTAGGACTTGGACACGTCACTGTCCGGCCAGCTCTGCCAGGCGAGATCCTCGGTGTGGATGAAGTGGCCGGCGGGGAGTGCCTTGGCCGCGACCAGGATCATCTTGGGCGGTGGCGGTGCCGCTATCTGCGCCACGGGCGCGGCGGCCTCGGTGCGAACGTGCTCGACCCACGCGCGCACGACCAGCGCGGTGACCAGCGACAGCACCATGGCGGTCGCCAGTAGCAGCAATCGGCGGGGCGGTAGTGTTGCGAACATCGCGCGGTCGGTCCTCTCAGCATCCATCCCGGCCGGTACCGTCCAGACCGTTACGAACGGTCGTCGGTGGGCGGGTTTTAAGTGAATCGATTTTGGCGAACTCTGGTTAATACCCGGTGAAAACCACGCGAAATCCGCGCCTTAGGACGACAGACATGGTGGCTGACCTATTGGGCGGCGACGGCTTCCGGCGCCTTGTCGGCCGCAGCTTGGCTGGTTAGCCGGGCCGCCGGCGCAGCGAAATGGATGCCCATCAGGGCGGTGCGGTCGGCGGCATCGCTCCGGCCGTCGTTGGCGTTGTGGTAGGCGGCGAGTTCGCTGTCCAAGGCAGCGCGATCGGCGTCGCTGGTGACCACATGCTGCGCCTTGTCCATGTCGCCATGCGCGGCCTCGATGAAAGCGAGGTTGCGGCGATAGCGCGGTTCGGCGTTCGGCAGGGCAACGAGTGCGGTCAGGCTCTTGACCGCGCCGTCGTAATCGCCCGACAGGAACTGGGCCATCGCCAAATTGTTGAGCAATCCCTTGTGCTCGGGCGTAATCGCGAGACCAGTCCGGTAATTCTTGATCGCGACGTCGTATTGGCCCATCGAGCTATAGGCGACGCCAATCGCGCTGAATAGCGCGGGGTCGTCCTTGCGGGTTTCGAGCGCGATGTTGAATTCGTCGATCGCCGCCTGTGGCGAGCCGCGCACCAGCATCAGCTCGCCCATGCGGAAGGCGGCTTCGGGATCGTTCGGCTTGAGCACCTGGACCAGGTGATAGGCCTCGTAAGCCTGGGTGTATTGGCCAAGCGCGATATCGACCTGGCCCAGCCGCAGCAAGGGCGCCGGCGAATTCGGGTCGTCGCTGTGCGCCTGCCGGTAGAAGGCAGCGGCCGCTTCGTTGTCGCCCTTGGCGACGGCTTCGTCGCCGCGCTCGAGCGACGGTTTCGACGCCTCCGCGTCCTTGTGCATGATTTCGGTTTGCGCGGCGGCGACTTTCTCGGCGGTTGCCGCTTCCTTCTCGCCGACGCTGGCGCACCCCGACAAAGCCAAGGTGCAGCCGGCTGCCAGGATGACAATCCACAGGGCGTCGATGCCACGCGCAATGCGCAGGGGCGCGGCGACGGCGGTAATCTTGGAACGCAACACGGCTATCCCCTCGCACACTGACGGGAATGGTTAGCGGGAGTGTCGCGCCTTGTGGTTAAGTATCGGTGAAGTCAGCAATTTAACCGTGACATCGGCAAAAACGTCGACACGCTGTCGTCGGGTCGTCAATCGCGCCGTCACTCGAAATGCATTCGCGATAAAAGCACGATGTATTTGATTTGATTTTATTTGTGATGCCGCGCAATCGATCTATACTTTCCTAATCGTCTCTTAACGGAGCGCCGTCATGGCCGCTTTTCTCCGCCGCCTCGCCGCCGATGAATCCGGCGTTACCGCGATCGAGTACAGCTTGATCTGCGCCTTGATGGGGCTGGTCGTGGTCACAAGCCTGCGCGACATCGGAAACGCGCTCAATACGACGTTCACGACGCTCGCCAACGCGTTCGGCCGCTAGACGAAACGAAGCACTCATCGCTGCGAACAGCGTTGGCGCTGATCGCGCGTTCGCCGGTTCGATCGACGCTTTGAGCTCGGCGCGCTGAACGTCAGCGCGCGATGCGCGCTTCGATCTCGGCGCAGAGATAGTGATAAAGGCAGATATGAACTTGCTGGATGAACGGCGTGTCGGTCGCCGGCACCGCCAGCAGGATATCGGCTTTGGGCGCGAGCTTGCCGCCACCCGCGCCGGTCAGCGCCACCACCGTCATTCCTTTCTGGCGCGCCGTCTCGGCGGCGGCGATCACGTTCTTCGAATTGCCGCTGGTCGACAGCGCCAGAAGCACGCCGCCGGCTTCGCCAAACGCCTCGACCTGGCGGGCGAATGCGCCATCGTAGCTATAGTCGTTGCTCCAGGCGGTGACGACGGCCGGATCGGCCACCAGCGCCATCGCCTTGAGTGCGCGGCGCTCCTTCTTGTAGCGGCCGACCAACTCGCCGGCGATGTGCATCGCATCGGCCGCCGACCCGCCGTTGCCGCAAATCAGCAGCGGCTTCTGGGATGCCAGCGCCGCATGAATGACGTCGATCGCCCGCGCGACTTGAGCCTCGTCGAGCGCAGCCGCAGCCGCGGCGAGGACATCGCGCGACGCGTCGAGATAAGATCTGATTCCACCCATGATCCCCGACGCGTATATGGCATGGCCCGGCGCACGCATAAAGCGCCGATTTGCCGCGCGTCGGCGCGAGTGCTGCATTGCGGCCGGTGCGCTTCAGGGCAGCCGCCGAACCGGGCTACCATAAGCGTTGCCCGACAACCGGAACGGATTCGGTTCGGCCCAGGAGAGACCACATCATGACGCAATGGGTTCGGTTCGAGCGCGACGGTCGCATCGGCTTCGGCACGCTCGACGGCGACACGATCGCGGTTCACGGCGGCGACATGTTCGCTGGCGCGAAGCCGACCGGCGAAACCGTCAAACGCGGCGCGGTCAAGCTGTTGGCGCCGTGCGAGCCGTCGAAGATGGTCTGTCTGTGGAACAACTTCCATCAGCTCGCGGCCAAGAACAATTTTGCGGTGCCGCCCGATCCGCTTTACTTCCTTAAGGGCAACAATGCATTTTGCGGTCCGGACACGCCGATCGAGCGGCCCAAATCCTATTCCGGCCGGATCGTCTACGAAGGCGAACTCGGCGTCGTCATCGGCAAGAAATGCTCGATGGTGAGCGAGGCCGAAGCGTCCGGCTATATCTTCGGCTACACCTGCGTCAACGACGTCACTGCCGTCGATCTGTTGAAGAAGGATCCGTCCTTCGATCAATGGGTCCGTGCCAAGAGCTTCGATACCTTCGGCCCGTTCGGTCCGGTGATCACCACCGGGGTCGACCCGATGAAGCTCAACGTCCGCACCGTCCTCAACAACAAGGAGGTGCAGAATTATCCGGTCGCCGACATGTTCTTCCCGCCGGCCAAGCTGGTGGCGATGGTTTCGCGCGACATGACGCTGATGCCCGGCGACATCATTTCCTGTGGCACCTCGCTCGGCGCCGGCGTCATGCCGCTGCCCAGCAACGTCATCGACGTGGTGATCGACGGCGTCGGTAGCTTGCGCAATCCGTTCGATCAGGTCGTTCCGAGTCCTTATCTGCTCAAGGAAGCGCCCAAGCCAATGCGCATTTGCGTGGTCGGCGCCGGCGCGATCGGCGGCCTGATCGCGGCCAAGCTCGCGCTTGCCGGCAATCCGGTCACGGTCGTCGATATCGGGCCGCATCTCGCTGCCATCAAGGCAAACGGCATCAAGCTCGAATGGGAAAACGGCAAGACCGAAATCGCCAAGGTCAATGCGGTCGACAATGTGGCCGCCGCCGGCAAGCAAGAGCTCGTCATTCTTGCCGTCAAGGCGCATCACCTCGAAGAGGCGGTCAGGGACATCGATCACGTGCTCGATGCCGACACCGCCATCCTGACCGTGCAGAACGGCTTGCCGTGGTGGTATTTCCAGCGCCTCGGCGGCAAGTACGATGGCCGCAAGCTCGACATCCTCGACCCGACCGGTGTGTTGACGAAGAAGGTCGATCCCAACCGGTTGATCGGTTGCGTCGTCTATCCGGCGGCGGCCGTGACGGCGCCGGGCGTCGTGCATCACGTCGAAGGCGACCGCTTTCCGGTCGGCGAGCTCGACGGCAAGGACACCGAACGCGTCAAGCGGCTGCACGACGTGCTCACCAAGGCCGGCCTCAAGTCGCGCGTGCTCAAGGACATCCGCGCTGAAATCTGGCTCAAGGCCTGGGGCAATCTATCGTTCAATCCGATCAGTGCGTTGACGCACGCGACGCTGGTCGACATCTGCCGCTTCCCGGAAACGCGCCATCTGGCGGCGCGGATGATGGAAGAGGCCGAGACCATCGCCAAAAAGCTCGGCGTCATCTTCCGGGTCTCGATCGAAAAGCGCATCGCCGGCGCCGAAAGCGTTGGCGCGCACAAGACCTCGATGTTGCAGGATGTCGAGGCCGGCCGCGCGCTCGAGACCGAGGCGTTGATCGGCTCGATCCTCGAAATGGCGCGCGTTACCGAGACGCCGACGCCGGCGATCGAATCGGTCTACGCCTTGGTCAAGCTGTTGAACAAGGTGATGGTGACTGAAGGCGTCGCCGTCGTCGAGAAGCCGGCGGACGGCGTCAAGGCGGCTTGAGCCGCGTCGCCGACTCACGTCGCGGCGTTTGAGTTTGGCGGTTTGGTTGGGGTGGTGGCCCAGTAGTCGGGCTTGGCCTTGGTGGCCGCGAGGCGCTGGGCGGTTTCGAAGCCAGGCGCCATCGACGCGTCGGTGCCAGACAGCACCTGGTGATGCTCGATGTTGAGGAGCCGCAGCCAGCTCTGCTGTCCCAGTGTCAGCCCGATCATGCAGCCCAACTCCACCAGCTCTGCTTCGGTGTAGTGCCGGGAGAGCCTCTCCCAGAAAGCGTCATCGGTCTGGAGGTGCCAGACAATCGCCTCGGCATAGGCCAGCGCCGCCTTCTGCCGGTCGTCGTAGTTCTTCGACGACTCGAAGTTCAGCAGGTCCTTTACATGGTTCTCGATTACCGCTCCCGACCGCGCCGCCTTCACCGACCGCTGGTTGCCGCAATACTCGCACTGCACCGAGCGCGACACGTAGAGTCGGCACAGCTCCTTGATTGCGTGCTCCAGCACGCCGTTGCGGAAAATGTCCCGCCACGAATTGGCGAAAAACCAGAAACACGCCGGCACATGCGCCCGCACCGCCGAGCTCTCAGGCCGCGGCGTCCCTTCCCGTTGGCACCGCTCCATCTCGGCCCGCATCGCCGAATCCATCTTCTCCAACGCCACATAGCTGATCCGCTGCTTCGACATCAGAGGCTCCTTCGCAAGCCGTTCGCGGCCGATGATGCAAACGTTTGTACCCGCGCCGGTTCGAGTCAAGCGTCAAGGCGCGGCGCGGCGACCGCGGCGGATCAGGTCGGCGGCGCGTTCGGTCAGCAGCAGTGTCGGCAGATTGGTGTTGGCGCTTGGAATGCGCGGCATGATCGAAGCATCGACGACGCGCAAGCCCTGCACGCCATAGACCCGGCATTCCGTGTCGACGACAGCGCGCGGATCGTCGGCGCGGCCGATGGCGCAGGTGCCGGCCGGATGGAACATCGGTGCGGCGGCGGCAAGGATTTCCTCCGGCGATAGCGGCGCATGACGTCTTCCGTCGGCCACCATGCGTCCGGGCGCAACGGCGCGGCCGATCGCCAGTCGCCGTAGCGTGGCCGGTCCATCGATGATCGCGGACGCGAGCATAGCCTTCGCGCTGCCAATGACGCCGCGACCGTTGAAGCGGTGCAACGGCGGATCTTTCGGCAGCAGATAGAGTTCGCGATAGGTCTGCCGCACCGCCGGATCGACAAGGAGTCGTTCGGCGAACCGTCCGGCGGTAACCAGCCGCGCGGCATCGCGTTCGTCCGACAGTAGCCGGAACGAAACTCGCGGCTCAACATCCGGATCGGCGGAGTTGAGCGCGACGGTGCCGCGCGACATCGGCGCGTATAAGGCCGCCGCAACGACGCCGACGCGGGCGCCGAACGCGCGCATGCTGACGCGTCCAATCGCGCACAACAACAGATCGCCGGCCGGGCAATCGGCATGGCCGGACGATAGCCGCAAGCCGGCCACGGCATAGTGACGGCCGCCGTGCGGCACGCCCGTGCCCGGATTGAGGGTCAGCGCGAAGTGAATGAAAACGTGGTTCTGAAGATTTTGTCCGACGCCGGGACGGTCCGCGATCGGTCGGATGCCGATCCGCGCCAGCGATGCGGCTGGTCCGATGCCGGCGCGCAGCAGGAGCGTCGGCGAATGGATACCGCCGGCGGAGAGGATCACTTCGCGGGCCGCCAGCCGCCGTCGCGCATCGCGCTGTTCAACCTCGACGCCCCCAACGCGCGTGCCATCGACCGTTAAGCCGACAACGCGCGCCTCGGCCAGAATCGTCAGGTTGCGTCGTTGGCGCACCGCCGCCGTCAGATAGCAACGCGCGCTGCCGGCGCGTTCGCCGGTCTGGTGATGGAGAGGCATGGCGAAAAATCCGTCGGCGGCCACCGTGTTGATGTCGTCGTGAAACGGCAAGCCACACGTTGCGGCGGCGTGCTGCATCGCGCGCGCGAAACTGGGCCACTCGTCCCGGTTAAGACGCCGGATTCCGGGCGGCGGCGTCGCGGTGCCAATCTCCGTCCCGTCCACGCGGTTGATGCGTTGGAAGAATGGCGACAGGTCGGCCCAGCTCCAGCCGGTCGCACCTGCCTGCGCCCAGCCGTCATAGTCGCTCGGCAAACCGCGCAGCGCCCACATGCCCATGACGGTCGAGCCACCGCCCATGATTCGCGCTTGCGTGAACGGTCGCGGCGGCGTGCCGTCGACTATGCTGGCTTCGAGGCCAGTCCAAAAATAATCCGGGTTGAAATACGCGCTGGGAAAGACGTCACGGATGTCGGCGGGTACGGCGCCGGGCGGCGTATCGGCCCCGGCTTCGATCAACACGACGCGGCAGGCCGGATCCTCCGATAGGCGTGCGGCCAGAACTGCCCCGGCGGTGCCGCCGCCGACGATGATGAAATCCGCCTGCTCCATCGCATCACCGTCCTGCCGCGCGACCTTACGTGCCGCCGCGCCATTCTTGCATAGGTTCGCGGAGCCGCCGAACGCGATCGTTCATGGCGTGGTCGACGCGCAACCGGAATCAGCGGCGCACCGGCGGTTATGGCTGGAAAGGCGGCGGCGTTGGTGTGGCAGGGCCGCTGCGCAGCAACTAGCGGAGCGCGCTGATCACCGTTGCCTGCCACATCTGAACCGCAAGCACATGCAGCGCGATCTGCTGGTAGTTCGCGCGTTGCTCGGCGGTAAGATGTTTGTCGACCTTGCCGATCACGAAATGCATGGTCGGCAACGGCTCGACATTGCGGTATCGCAGATGATGCATGCGCCGCCGGGCAATCTCGATTTCGTCGTTCGAGACGGCGTTCGCCGCGCGCGGCACGACGGTAATGTGAGCGCCGGATGGACGTGCTCCGATGTTCGTTTTTGGCGGCTTGACGACGGTAACGGTTCGCAGGCCTTGATCCATGTGCTCCTCCATACGCTGGTTTTTGGCGTCGATTTGTTGTGGTGAGTCTGGCAAGCCTTCACTGGTTCAAAGGGTTTAGCGGCAGCCGGAGCCAAAGCTGAATTTCCACCTTCAGCGCATTGATCGCCTCGGCCGCTAACGGAACCAAAACGTTCTGGCCTTGCAGGGACTCAAAGCGAACGGTTGGCCAGTCCCATGTCCCGTTGCCGAACGAGACAACATTCTTCATGCGCGGAAGCAGAAATGGTCCTGTTCCCTGAAGATCCACCATCCGAGCGAAAGGAACCGGCGCCGACGACATGACAGTTGCTCCTCTTCTGCTGGGGTTGGGAAAATGCGCGTCTCGCCGCGTTTCATTTCCAACCCGCGGCGCATGGTCCGTGCGTCTGGCGCGCGCGCCGTGCAATCGCGATTGCGTGCTATGGAGATCCACGCCGCTTGGCGATCTCGGCTCGATGCTGCACCGACGAATGCCACGACGAATGCCCATGGCGAATCCATTCAGGCGATGAGCCGAACAGATGCGGGACACGCGACAACCATTGGTGCGCTCGTTGCCCGTCTGTCGCCGTCGCCTGCTGTTGTCATAAGACTGGCGGCGGCCGCGTATCCAGCGCGCTTCCGGTTTAATCCCTCTGCTTTGTTCGTTGGCGCCGGCAAACCAATCGCGCGGCATTCGCCTTCAAAGGCGGCCAACGGTTGCGTCGCCGATTTCAACTTTTTCTCCGACACCTCCGCGCATGATTGACGAATGCACACGAGATATCGTGCCGCGGATTCCGACGGTCACTAAATCCGTCGTTCGATCGTTGCGGCCGTGAAAACGACTTTCGTCGCCGGCCCGCGTGGCGGTCGCGCGGCCCTCGGCAATCGACGTCAGAATCCCAATCAAGAAAGCGTTGGCATACCACCGAATGCCGCCGGATCAGGTCGAGCGATTGCCGATCACAAATGCGTTACCACTTGGGTCGTAATCCCGATGAGTTCCCGTATAGATTGTGGCCGTTGCTATAAGAGAGTTACGTAGAAAGCGTCGAAAGTCCAAACGGCGAGCGTTTGGGCTTTCGGCGACGTGCGCTCATACCATCGGATGTATTCACGGTAATTGGTCGATACGGACGCATACAACCGCGAGGCGACAGACGTTGCCGGTTTGGCGAAGCGGAGCATTTGATTTTCATCAACCCCACCGGCGGGCGCGATATGTTCGCATCCAACCGGTGCGAGTGAAACGCAACAGCAGAAAAATCCGGCCCGACATATTCAGACCAGGATTTGGGCCGGGCAAAGCAAGTTTGCAGTGCCGTGAAACCAATCGGCCATTACGACGGATCAAACGGCCGCTGCAATGCTGCGTTGCGCGCGCGCCCTTTTTTATGGATTGGTGTCCGTCAACGTGTGAGCATAATAGATATAGATACAGTATGGACTCTGGTGCAGTTGACGTACGTCGTTACGAGGCGATGGAACTGTGCCCATGAAACAAAAGAACCAAATCGGACTCGTCTACGAAGTAAATCGCGTGAAGAAAACGCGCGATGATTCAGGGAATTCAAGTCCGATCGTGATTGTATTTGACTGCAATCACCGCGTGATTAGCCGGAAAGCACAGAAACGGGGGATACATGGGGCCGGAAGTGCCTATTGAAAAGCGGTCGAGCTTCAACGCGCTGACGCGTGAAGCCGGAGGAGCACAGTGTTGGAACGTAACCGAGCGGAACCCGAGCGTGATATCGAGGTCGCCGTAATTACCGAGCACACGCTGACGCGGGAAGGTATCAGATCCTTCTTCGCGGGTTCGCGATACAAGATACGGCACGAGGTGAGTTCGATCAGCAAGGCCATCGAGTTGGCCGACGAGCATTGCGACCTGATCTTCATTGGCTCGCGGCTCGACGAAGAGATGGTCCTGCCCCTAAAGGCGTTACGCCAGGTTTATCCGCACAGCCGCATCGTCTTCTATGCGCAACGGGTGCAGTTGGCGCGCAGTTTACTGATCGACAGTTTCGGCGGGAGCCTGGATGGATGCCTTTTGTCCGACTCCTCGCTCGAGGTGCTGCACCAATCCCTCGACTTGGTCATGATGGGTGAAAACGTCTTCCCGTTTAGCCTGCTGCTCACGACCTTTCCGAGCGAAGGCGACGTCGCCGAAGGCGCGCACGCATCCAATGGGCCCATGTTCTCGGATCGCGAGCGGCAAGTGCTCAGCTTCCTGCGCGATGGGCGCTCGAACAAGTTCATCGCCCGCGAGCTTCAACTCTCGGAGGCGACGATCAAGGTCCATATCAAGACGCTGCTTCGGAAAATCGGCTGCACCAATCGGACGCAAGCGGCCATTTGGGTCACCCGGCAAGGCACAATGTGGTCCGGGCAGGGGGACGACCACCGTGATCACATCGGCGACATCGCGGTCACGCTGCTTTTCCTCCTCAGCGCTGCCACCAGTTTCGTGCCGGTGTGTTGACCGGCGCTTCCGTGAGGTAATAGTTGATCAAAGCGTGACCAGCCTGTGAATCCCAAGGCGCGGCGCCCGGCAAAATGCCGCGCGCATGTCCGGCGCGGTCGATGATGAACGACGTTGGCACCGCGCTGATTGCACAATTGTGCAAATCCTGCCCCGTCGGATCGAGATAGACGCCAAGATTCCGCAGTCCGTGCGCGACGAGAAAATCGCTCACCGCCTGAACGCTGCGCGCATCGGTGCAGACGGCAAGCACGGCAAAGCTGGAATCGACAAATTGTGTTTGCAGGCGATCGAGCGCCGGCATCTCGGCAAGGCACGGCGCGCACCACGTCGCCCAGAAATTCAGAAGCACGATCCGTCCAACCATGTCGGAAAGATTGCGCCGATTACCGGTAACATCCTCGAACACGATGGGCGGCAGAATTTGCGGCCGGTCAAACGCGTAATAGTCGCCGATGTAGCCTGTCAGTGACGGCGTCGTCGCGGCGAGGCGTGCCGCGCGGACCGAGTCGGATCCGGCGGCGACCATGGCGGCCGCGCCGATCGTCATCGCCGCACGGCGCGTTATCGCATCGTCCGTCATGGTTCCTGGCCTGCTTTGTCCTTGGGCGGAACGCTGGCATCCTGGGTCGCCGCCCATGCCGACCGACCGTGCACGGCTTTACAGGAACCGCCGCCGCGCCTTATGACGGTAATGCATGCTTGCGAAATGGACGGCCGTTGTCGCACTGGTTGCGGTTGGCGTCGCCGGTTCGGGCTGCACGTCGGCGTCGACACCGGTCGCATATCAGGACCCCGTCCCGTACTGCGCCGCAGTTGGGTCGATTGACCATCCGGATGGGCGGTACGACGGACCGGCTTCCCCCGAATGGATAGCCGATGCCGTAACGCGAGCTTTGCACCTGGGTCCCGCGGTCACGGCCAAAATGGCGTTGCCGGTCGCTTGGCGGTGCGTTGACGGATCGGTTGCGGCTTGCAGCATCGGGTTCGGCATGCCGTGTAACGCTAAAGCCGACGACACGAGCCATGTGCCGACGAAGGACATCCTGGATTTTTGTCGAGCGTTCCCCGAGGTCGACCAACCGTTGCCAAGCATGAGCGGACCTCCCTCGATCTACGCGTGGGGTTGCCGCGCCGGATGGCCGCATATTATCGGGCTGCGGGACGACATCGATACCGAAGGATATCCCCGACGCTATTGGCTGCGAGTTACTCCAGGTCCTTCGTTCTCGGCATAGCTTGATCTGACGCTGTATGACACGCCGAACTGCGGCGGCAGCAGTAAGCCCGCGCGCCGTACCACCTGTTCGAGCGTGTCGCCGACGTGAACCGCGCTGCTGCGGCCGTCCATGCAGAAATAGTGGCGGCCATGAAGGACGCCGAGCATGAGCCGGGAACGTCTCTCGTCCGAGAGCCGCGCCTCGAAGTAATCGCAGAAGAGGTCGCTTGCGCGGCAGATCGACTGCCACTGTCCGGCATAGGTCATCACGACCGCGATTTCGCGAACCAGCTCGATGTCCGCCGCTGTCAAGCCGTTCACCGGCAGGGTGAGGTCTCTAGGCATGGCGGTTCATGCTCCGCCTTTGCAACATCGGCGCCGCCGGCAACTCGGCGCGGAAGCAAGCGCCGACGGCGAGTTGCGGTGCCAAGTAAAGCGCCAAGGCGGCAACCTCGTCATCGCACAGCAGCTCGGCGATGACGCTCACCAGCGCGAAATAAGCCCGGTCCGTCGCCATTCGTTGGCGATTGACGTTGGCGATCAGCGTACGAAACAGGGCGGAAGCCACGAGGCGCGAGCCGTTGATCGGATCGGCCACAGGCGCCGGTCGATCGTTCTGATCGGTCGCAAACCGGGATTGGACGCGCATGGCTCAGCCTCCCCTGCCTAACTTGCTCACTGACACATGACGTGGAGCAAAAAGCAGGCCAAGAGCGCGCAATAATCTGACTCGAGTGATCCGACATCCGGTGTGGTGCGCATGCAGTCGCCGTACAGGGTGACAAACGCGCATAGCCCTCCGCGGTGATCGCCGCGGCACGACGAATCCCGCCCCTGACCGGTCAATAGACTTTTCGCGCACGGACCCGAATTTCAATCGACGAAGCGTACGGATGCCGCTCGTGCGGAGGCGGAAACTGTCACCGTCGCGTGACATCGATGCTCCAGGTTCGAGACAGGCTCACTCCGGGTGATCCGTTTGGCTGAGCCATTGCAGCGCTTTCGGCGAAAAAAATTCCTGATTCGCAGCCACGAATTTGCCGCAGCCGCACCATCGACGGAAATTGGCACGCGGTGTGCGTAGTCGACTGCAAGGGTCCTTGCGCATTCGGGCGTAGGCCTAAACGACATCGACGGTAGGGTTATGGCTTCTCTCGGTTGCCAGATCGCATCGGCCCCAACCCGGCGTTGGCCCCCG
The DNA here is from genome assembly GCA_035275845.1 of Allostellaceae bacterium. Classification (GTDB taxonomy): domain Bacteria; phylum Pseudomonadota; class Alphaproteobacteria; order ATCC43930; family CGMCC-115725; genus REEB95. The sequence goes on from DATEMD010000208.1 coordinate 15,484, forward strand.
GCTCACGCTTGGTCACGCCGTGCCAGCCTGGCGGCGATGTCGCTCGTTGCCGGGCTGGCCGGCGCGCTGGGAATGGTGGCGGTCGCCGCCGCTGCGCCGCGCACGGATACGGGCGGTGTATCGGGCGCTGTCGGCGGCGCGCCAATTCAAATCGCGGCCGCATACGGCCTTGGTCCGAGCGTCAGTCACGATGAAATGGCCGCGCCAGTGGGCTCCGGCCTGGTCAACCTTATCGAGGCGTTGACCACGGTGCTGCCGACCGCCGGACCAGGCACAAAGATCAATCCGGTCGGCGGCGAGACCGTCGGCGATCGGGTTCTGGCAAGCGACGCCGCGGAGGGCGCCAACACATCGCTCCGTTATCTGTGCCCGGATCGGCTTTATCGGAGCGATAACGCCTGGAGCAACCACGTCAACGCCAATTGCGGGAGTGGGGGCGCCGACCTCTTGCCGCGAGACACGGTGCCGACCCTCGTATTCGCCAAGCTCGGCCTGGTTCCGCCGTCGTCGTCGCCGCCAGGCGGTTCGCCCATTCCGCTGCCGTGCGGCGGAACGGCGCTTTCGTTTTACACGAGTTCGGTCGCGAACTCGGTCTCGAGCAATGTGCGGGTTTCGAACACCACGATTCATTGACGCGAGGTGACGCGAAAATGCTTGCGGTACGCGGGAGTGAGCAAATGTCGCTACGGCGACCGACGATTAATCCAGTGCCCATCGCATCGCCGCGTCCGACGCGGGTGGCGGTGATCTCGTCGACACCGCTCGAGCGCGAGGGCTTGAAGCTCGTGCTCGCCGATGCGGGCTTTGTCGTCACGATCGAGGTGGCCGATCTCACGGCCATTGTGCCGGTGCTTTCGGATGACGCCATACCCGAGCTCTTCGTGGTCGACGTGCCGGCCGACAGCGATCTCAACCAGTGCCGTGAACAACTCGGCACGTTGCGGCAGCGGTTTGCACGTGCGCGGATCGTCCTGCTATCGAGCCGGTTGACGCGCGATTGGTGGTTGATCTGCTCGCAAATGGACCTTGACGGCTATCTCTCGAAGATCAGCCGGCCCCAGGTGTTTAAGCGCCAGCTCGATCTAATTCTCGCCGGTGAGCGCATGTTCCCCTTTGATATGCTCCAGGAATCGATCGCGGCGAAGACCACGTCGACGGTGACAGACGGCCGCGCCGTCACGCTGTCACAGCTCGACGAGCAGATCCTGCGGCATCTTTTGGCTGGGCACTCCAACCGGGCGATCGCGGCGCAGCTGCGGGTGACAGAGTCGACCATCAAGGCGCGGATGAAGTTCGTCTTCCAAAGGATTCGCGCCAATAACCGGACCCAGGCCGCGATCTGGGCATTGAAGCACGGCGTGAAGCCGATCGCCGACGTCGTCTGAATTCCGGCGCAGCCGTCCATCAAAAATTTGTGGCTGACTCGCTGACCGATTGCGTGGGCAATCGGCGCACCAAGTTGCATCGCCGATCTGGTGTCACAGTGTCACACCGCATGTCGCACGCGTCTCAGCGTCGTAACACCGCCGGCGTCTCGCCACGACACGGCGGACACTGAACGCCGCAGAAATCCAACGCTTCTTGCCGCCGCGCGGCTTGGCACGCGTCTTGCGATTGAGATTGTGCCGGCAGGACTCCGGGGCGCGACACCACGCGAGCTTCGACGGCTTTTTTGGTCGGTCGCTAGACCGAAACCCTAACGCAAGGAGATCAGTAATGAAGAAG
>DATEMD010000209.1:0-6446 GCA_035275845.1 Allostellaceae bacterium
GACCAGATCTCGGTCGATGACAAGCTCGGCATTGCCTACACGTTCGGCGGCAAGGGCTTTGACGCCTACGACATCAAGACGCAGAAGCACATCGCTTACGTGAACACCGGCGTGGGCACGACCCACTCGGGCGACGTCAGCAATGTGAACCATGCTGTCTATGCCTACACCGGAAAGCGGGCGTCACTTGCCGTCTATTGCCCGGTTGCGGGACCTGGCAAGAACGGCGACTGGGCGGTTCCGGTTGGCTCGGCAGCGGGAAATCCGTGCGGCACGGGTCACTATGTGGCTGCTCCTGCAGCTGGGGCCTACACCGTCTACTTCGAGTTCAACAAGGCCGACCTGACGTCTGATGCACGCAAGATCGTCGGTGAGGCGGCTGCTGCTGCCAAGACCGGCGCGACCCGGCTCGTGGTCGACGGTTACACCGACTTGGCGGGCACGGCGCAATACAACCTCGGCCTGTCGAAGCGGCGTGCCGAGGCCGTGCGGGCCGCGCTGATTGCCGACGGTATCTCGGCGAAGCGCATCAGCATCCAGGCCTTCGGCAAGACGGATCCGGCGGTGCCGACTCCGGACGGCGTGCGCGAGCCGCGTAACCGCCGTGCGGTGGTGGTCATCGGCCCGGGCTCGACGAGCTAAGGCTAGGCGATCTAATTACAAAACAGCGGCCCGGCAGCAATGCCGGGCCGTTTTCTTTTGTGCGCCGTGGCCGAGTGTGCTCGTGGCGGCCGGTGCGGGGCAACATAAGGTCTCCGCGGCGCAACCAAGTTGCCCTGAAAACGATTTCATTACGCCGTCAGGTAACGGTAGGCTTCGACCCCCTATAGTGCTGGCGAGCAGAGGCCCGCACCGGGCGCTGCGCGCCGGCATATGGCGGCCACGAGGCGGGGCATGGCGGCAAAAATTCTTGAGAGGAATCGGTTATCGCGCCATTGGCAAAGCGCCATGGCATAATGTATACCAGAAGCAATAAACAGGCGTGGATGTACCACGCGCATGGGAGGGAACATGGCCGGGATGTCGGCCGCACGCGTCCAGCGGGACGGGTGCGCGCAATGCTGGAATTACGTTTCGATGTCGCTGATTGCGCGTCACGCGCATCTGCGTTTCGGCTCTTTTGGAGCGGCGCCATGAACGGTCGCCGCTGGATGCAATATGGCGTTGTTGGTCTTGCCGTCGGCCTTGCCGGCTGCTCGACCTATACGCCGGTGCCGCTGCCCGAACGCGCCAACCTGGTTTCCAATCTCAACCAACTCAATCTCGCGATTCCGTCGCAAGCCAAGGTCGATCCGGCGAAGCCGATCACGCCAGACCAGGTCGGGCTGATCGCCGTGCTGAACGATCCCGAGCTGGCATCACAACGCGCCAAGATCGAAGCCGCCCACGCCGATGTACTCACCGAGTCGATCCTGCCGAATCCGTCGGTCAGCCTGGGTTATGCATACCTGATCTATGCGCCACCGGCCGCCGGGGCGATCGCCGACGCGTTGACCGCATCGATTTCGCAAGACATCGTTTCGATCATCACTTACGGGCCGCGAGTCGCCGCCGCAGAAGCGCGGTTCAAGCAGGTTAGCACGGACGCGATCTGGGACGAATGGCAGGTGGCGCAAAAGGCGCGGATGGATGCCATCGCGCTCAACGCCGAAGACCATGAGATCGCCTTGCGGCAGCACGATCTCGCGCTGCTGACCAGCGAAATCAAGGAAGTGGAAAAGGCGACGCAGGCCGGCAATCTCGATCTCACCACCTCGGCGCCGTTGCTCGCCGCGTTGGCGGCCGCGCAGCGCGATCTCGCCACTGTGCAGCTCCAAGAGGTGAAGGACTGGCAGGATCTCGATTCGCTGCTCGGACTTCGGCCAACGGCCCGCTTCGCCATCAGCGAACCGGAGGGCGTCAAGGTGCCCGACAGCATCGATCCACTGGTCGCCTCGTTGCCGAAGCGCCGGCCGGATCTGATCGCACTCCAACTCGGCTATGAGGGGGCGGAGGAAGACGCGCGCGCCGCCATTCTCGCGCAATTCCCCGCGTTCAGCCTGGGCGCCGCCGGCGGCTCTGATACGTCGCGAGTCGTCTCGGCCGGGCCGCAGGTAAGCTTTGACTTGCCGATCTTCAACCGCAACCAGGCGAAGGTTGCGGCGACCAAGGCAACCCGCGAACAGCTTCACGCCGAATATCAATCGCGGCTCGACGATGCCGAAGGCACTGCCCGCAGCCTGTTGATTCAGATGCGAATCGCCGCGGGCAATCTCAAGGACGCGCGCAAGGCTCTGGAATCGGCGACGTCGGTCCTCAAGGCGGCCGAAAATGCCTACCACCAGGGCAACATCGACCAACGCGCGCTTTCGGACTTCCAATCGACGGCGCTCGATCGCGAGGTTGATGTCATCGATTACGAGCGACAGATCCAAGAGAATGCGCTCGGCCTATCGGTTGAACTCGGCGTCGGCTTCCCACCAACCTTAATTACTCGTCCGGACCAGGAGACACGGTCATGAACTTCCGGAAATTTTCCGCGCTCGCTCTCGCATCTTGCCTCGTCGTTGCCGCAGTCACCACGGCCCAGGCCGACGACAGCGACAAATCCAGCGCCCTGGTCAAGCTTGGCGACATGAAGCAAGGCAGCTTGCCGACCTACGTGACCGCGTTCGGTCAGGTCGAGCCCGCCGCCACCGCGCGCGAGGCGATCACCGCACCGTTCGGCGCGCGGGTCCAGACCGTTGGGGTTCAGACCGGCCAGGAAGTGACCAAGGGCACGCCGCTGGTCACCGTAGTGCCGGGGCCGGATACCAAGGCTGCTTACAAGCTGGCCAAGGACACCTACGACCGGACGCTTCAGTTGGCCAAGGCGCATCTCGCGACTGCCAACGATCTCGCCAAGGCGGAATCCGATCTCTCCGTCCTGCAGGAGGAAGGCGCCAGTGGTCCGTTGACGATCAAGGCACCGTACGACGCCGTCGTTCTCAAGGTGGACGCGGCGCAAGGCGCGATCGTCTCGCACGGCGATTCGTTGCTCGAGATCGCCCAGCCGAATGGCCTGGTCGTGAAGGTCGGCGTCGATCCGGCGCAGGCCCTGTCGGTCAAGGCCGGTGACCCCGCGACGCTCACGCCGTTCACCGGCGCGGGCGCGGCCGTTGACGGCAAAGTCAACGTCCGCTCGGCGGTGATCAACTCCGATACCGGCTTGGTGCCGACCGAGATCACCTTCCCGCCCGGCAAGCTGTTGATCGGCGAGATGATCCGCGCCAGCATCAAGAACGGCGAGCAATCGGGCTATGTCGTTCCGCACTCGGCCCTTCTGGTCGACGACGATGGCACCCTCTTTGTTGTCCAGGCTGTGAACATGGAAGCGAAGAAGGTTGCCGTCGAGGTGCTCGCCAGCGACGGTAAACAGGACGTGGTTTCCGGTGACGACCTGGACCCCAAAGCGCAGGTCGTGCTCGAAGGCAACAAGCAGCTCGATGATGGCACCAAACTCCGGGTCGCCAACTCGAATGGGGCGAGCGGAAAATGAATTTCATCGATTGGGTTGAGAAGCACCGCCGCTCTCTCGTCTTCATCGCGTTTGCGCTGACGCTGGCGGGGCTGTACGCCGGCATCACGCTGCCAGTCGGACTGTTCCCGACCGTCAGCTTCCCGCGCATCCGCATCGAGGTCGACAGCGGCAGCATGCCGGCCAAGCAGATGCTCATCGACGTGACTCAGCCTCTGGAGCAGGTCGGTCGCGCGGTGCCTGGCGCGGTCGACGTCGAATCGACGACGACGCGTGGCTCGGCGGAAATCTTCATCGATTTCCCCTGGGGCTGGAACATGACGCAGGCGCTCCAAGCGGTGCAGGGCGCCTTCGCACAAAAGCTGCCGGATTTGCCGACGGGCACGGGCTTCGACGTGCTGCAAATGAGCCCGACCGCGATCATGCCGTTCGTGTCCTACGCGCTGATCTCGGACAAGGTTTCGGCGGCCGATCTGCGTCAGCTCGCCACCTACCAGATCACGCCGTTGCTCGATGGCATTCCGGGCATTGCCAAGGTCGGCGTGCTCGGCGGCCAGACACCCGAAGTCCAGGTCTACGTCAATCCGCAGAAGCTTCGCGTCTACGGCCTGACGATGAAGGACGTCGATAACGCGATCTCCGAGACCAACACGCTGGACGTGACGGGACCGCTCGAAGACAACTATCTCCAGTATTTGACGGTCGTGAACGGGGCGTACAAGAATATCGACTCGATCAAGAACGTCACGATTCGTACGGGTAAAAGCGGGATCGTCCGGCTCGGCGATATCGCCGACATCAAGATGGGCTCCGTGCCGCAAAAGCTGCTGGTCAACGACAACGGCCAACCGGCGGTCACCTTCGACGTCTTCCAGCAGAACAGTGCGGACTCCGTGTCCTTGGCGCGTGCGGTTCAGGCGCGGCTGGACGAGTTCATGAAGACCCAGCCGAAGACCATCCAGCTTTACAAATGGTATGACCAGACCGAGCTCGTGCAATCGTCGATCGAGGCGGTCGAGGAAGCAATCGTCATCGGTTTGATATTCGCTGGCTGCGTCATCATCGGCTTCCTGCGCAATTGGCGCGCGACATCAGTCGCGATGATCGTGGTGCCGATGTCGGTGTTGGTCACCTGCGTGCTGCTGTCTGCGCTCGGCATGACCTTCAACATCATGACGTTGGGCGGCATCGCCGCCGCGATCGGCCTATTGATCGACGACGTCATCGTCATGATCGAGCAGATTGCGCGACGTTGCGGCGTGCCCGGCATTGCCGAGCCACAGCGGGCGGTGATCGGATCGGCGAAGGAATTCCTGGCTCCGCTGACGGGTTCGTCGCTGGCCACCATCATCATGTTCATCCCGTTGGCGTTCCTCGACGGCGTCACCGGCGCGTTCTTCAAGTTCTTGTCGATCACCATGGCAGCGTCGTTGATCATCTCCTACGCGTTGACGGCGATGGTGGTGCCGCTACTCGCGCATGGCATGGTTGATTTTCAGAAATGGCACGATCCGTCGCACGGCCGTGAAGACGTCATCAAGCGCACCCATAAGCGGGCGCTCAACGCGTTGTTCGCGCGTCCGTGGCTGATTGCCGTCGGTGTCGGCGTTCTCCTGGTCATCGGCTATGTCGGCTACGTCAACGTCGGCACGGGCTTCCTGCCGAAGATGGACGAAGGTGGCTTCGTGCTCGACTATCAAACCGATCCGGGCACGTCGCTGGCCGAAACCAATCGCGAGCTCGAGCAGGTCGAAGCGATTCTCAAGAAGAACCCCTACGTCTATACCTTCTCTCGGCGTACGGGCGCCGGCTTGGGTGGCGACCTTAATGAGCAGTTTATGGGCGATTTCTTCGTTCGCCTGATCGATCCGTCGAAACGGCCGAACATCTGGAAAGTGATGGACGGCATCACCGACGACGTCACCAACAACGTGCCGGGCATCGATTTCGACACCCATCTGTTGCTCGGCGATATGATCGGCGACATGGTCGGCCGCCGGCAGCCGATCGTGATCAACTTGAGCGCCAAGGATCCGAGCGTTCTCGGCAAAGTTGCCAACCGTGTCGCGGACGCGATCTCGAAGGTTCCGGGCATCGATCCGGCGTCGGTGAACAACGGCGTTCAGCCGGCCGGCGATGCGCTGGTGATCAATGTCAACCCGGCGGCGGCATCGGCGAACGGCATCACCGCGGCCGACGTCAAGGACCAGGTCAATCGCTATATCGAAGGATCGGTCTCGACGACCTATCTCGGCCCAATTCGGGACGTCGGCGTTCGTCTCTGGGCGCATCCGCCGCTCGGCAAGCTCTACCGCGATAGTTTGAAGGACTTGCCGCTGCATTCTCCCGATGACGGCCATCTCTTCCCGCTCAGTGCGGTGGCGACGGTCGATTTCGTCGGCGGCGAGCCTCAATTGACGCGCGATAACCTGCAACAGATCGTATCCGTTACCGGCGAAATCGGCGGCGGGCATGATTTGGGCTCGACCGTGGCGGCGGTGAAGAAGGTTCTCGACCGGCCGGGCGTCATTCCTGCTGGCGTCTATTACGATCTGGGCGGCGAGTACAAGCAACAGCAGCTTGCGATCCACGGCATGTTCAGGGTCGCGGCGGCCGCGATCATGGCCGAGATCATCCTGTTGCTGTTCCTCTATGAGCGGTTCTCGATCCCGATCATCATCATCGTCAGTTCGCTGATTTCGACGGGTGCCGTCTTCGTCGGCCTGTGGATCACCCACGTCGAGCTCAACATCGCTGCGATGATGGGCATGGTGATGATCATCGGCATATCGACCGAGATGGCGATATTCCTGTTCTCGGAATATCAGATGCTCGAGAAGACCATGCCGCCGCGACAGGCGATCTACGAGGCGGCGCTCAACCGGTTGCGGCCCATCGTGATGAGCACGCTGGCGATGATCCTGGCCTTGTTGCCGCTGGGTGCGGCGAT
>DATEMD010000210.1:0-9608 GCA_035275845.1 Allostellaceae bacterium
CAACACGGTCGCGGTCGAGAATGGCAAGCTCGCCGGCTTCAACACCGATGGCTTCGGCTTTCTCGAGAATCTCCGGGCGGCGGTGCCGGACTTCGATGTCAAAGCCGGGCCAGCCGTTGTGCTCGGCGCGGGCGGTGCGGCGCGCGCCATCGTCGACGCACTGATCGAAGCGGGAACGACCGAGATTCGAATCGTGAACCGCTCGATTATGCGGGCGAAAAAGCTCGGCGAGGATCTGGCGCGAGAAAATCCGATTTGGATTCCGACGGCCTGGGAAGAACGAGACGCCGTTCTAGAGGGGGCCGCTCTTTTGGTGAATGCCACGAGTTTGGGCATGACGGGAAGTCCGCCGCTTGAGCTCGACCTGGCGCGGCTGCCGAAGACCGCCGTGGTCAACGACATCGTCTATGCGCCGCTGGAAACCGCGCTGCTCAAGGCGGCAAAAGCGCGCGGCAACCGGATTGTCGACGGCCTTGGAATGCTGCTGCATCAGGGTCGGCCGGGCTTCCAATTGTGGTTCGGCGTCATGCCCGCGGTGACGCCGGCATTGCGCCAGGCCGTGCTCGCGGCGATGCGATGAAAATCCTCGGCCTCACCGGCAGCATTGGCATGGGCAAAAGCACGGCGGCGGCGCTGCTGACCGATCTCGGTGTCCCGGTTTACGACGCCGATCGCACAGTGCATGCGCTCTTGATGCCGGGCGGCGCGGCAGTGAAGGCGGTCATCCGCGCCTTTCCTTCGGCCAAGGCGGGCAAGGGCGTGTCGCGCCCGAAGCTTGGCAAGCTCGTCTTCGGCAAGCCCGGCGCACTCAAGCGTCTCGAAGCGATTCTCCATCCGCTGGTGCGGCAGCAGGAAAAAGCCTTTCTGCGCCGCATGCGCGTGCGCCGTGCGCCGCTCGTGGTGCTCGACATCCCGTTGCTTTACGAGACCGGTGGCGAGCGTCGCTGCGATGCCGTTGCGGTGGTGTGGGCGCCGGCGGCATTGCAACGCCAGCGCGTGTTGCGTCGGCCCGGCATGGACGCCAAACGGCTGCGCGCCATCTTGGCGCAGCAACTGCCCGATCGCGTCAAGCGCGCGCGCGCCGATTTTGCCGTGCCGTCCGGTCTCGGCCGCGCGGCGACGCGGCGCGCGTTGGCGCGCATCGTGGCGACGCTGCAAGCGTCTTGCGACGGCGAATTCGACAGTTCAGACTGAACCGCCATGCGCGAGATCGTCCTCGATACCGAAACGACCGGCCTCGATCCGGCCAGCGGGCACCGCATTGCCGAAATCGCGTGCATCGAGCTGCACAACCATCTGCCGACTGGCAAGGTCTTCCACCGCTACGTCAATCCCGAGCGTGCGATGACCGCTGAAGCCGAGGCGGTGCACGGGCTGGGCGATGATTTCCTGCGCCAGCATGAGCCGTTCGCCGCGATCGCGACCGCGTTTGTCGCGTTTGTCGGCGACGCACCGATCGTCGCGCACAATGCCGGCTTCGATCTCGGATTCATCAACGCCGAACTCAAACGGCTCGACCTCCCGCCGTTCGCCGGCCCGGTCGTCGATACGCTCGAGATGGCGCGCAAGCGGTTTCCGGGCGCGCCGGCCAGCCTCGACGCGCTCTGCCGCCGCTTCGCGATCGATCTGTCGGCGCGCGACAAGCACGGCGCCAAGCTCGACTGCGAGTTGTTGGCCAAGGTCTATCTCGAACTGGTCGGCGGGCGGCAGTCGGCGCTCGATCTCGGCGCGCAGGCGGTCAAAACGGCAACCCGCGCCGCGAGCGAGCGGCCGGCGCGTGCGCCGCGGTCTTATGCGCCGAGCGCCGACGAACGCGCCAGCCACGCGGCGCTGGTGGCGAAACTCAAGGCGCCGATCTGGCAGAATTAGGCGTTGGCGGCGGGCGCTTGCGGTTGCGTCGTGGCTTGCCGGCGCAGCAGCTCGCTGAAATTGATCGGCTGCATGAACACCGGGGGGAAACCGCCGTCGCGTGTCGCGTCGGCGATGATCGCCCGCGCGAACGGGAAGAGCAGCCGCGGCGTCTCGACCAATAATGCCTGCGGCATGTCTTCCTTGCGGATATTGGTCAGCGTCACCGCTGCGCCATAGGTCAGCTCGACGACGAACAGCGTCTCATTCTTGGCGGTGGCGCGCGCGTGGATGACGAGCACGACCTCATAACGGTCGCCGCCAAGCGCGCCGGCGCGGACGTCGACATTGACCTGAAGTTCGGGCGGCTGCGGCTGCATCAGGCTCAGCGGTGCCCGCGGATTCTCGAACGAAAGGTCTTTGATGTATTGCGCATTGATCGTCAGCGCGCGGCTGGGCTCGGCCTCGCCCGTGCTGGCGGCCGCCGTCGCGCCCGCGCCGTTATCCTTGTCGGCCATCGTCAGCCTCGCCTTAATTTGACGTTATTCCTGTAACGCGGTCGCTACCATGGATCGCCGGCCGGCACAACCGGCAACCTTGCCCTTTTGCCGTCGCGGGCCTATCTAGCAGCCATGAACGGTGGTGATTTGCAGCTCTTCGAGATCATCGTGTTCGCGGCGGTCGCAGCATTCCTGCTGTTGCGACTTCGGAGTGTACTCGGCCGCCGCACCGGGACGGAAAAGCGCATCGATCCGTTCGCGCCGCGTCCGGCACCGCCGCCACGTCCGTCGCCGTTCGCCGCGCCGGACGCATCCCAGGGCCCGGTGATCGAAGGCCAGGCGACGCCGGTTGCTAACGCGCCCGCTGCGACCAAGACGCCAGGTGCTGGCGCGATCAAGGCTGCGGACGCCTCGTTCGACGAGAGCGCGTTCCTCAAAGGTGCGCGCGGCGCGTTCGAGATCGTGGTCAACGCCTTCGCTGCCGGCGACGTCGCGGCGCTCCGGCCGTTGCTCGCGTCCAACGTGCTCGACAGCTTTATCGGTGCGATCAAGGCGCGCGGTGGTGGCAAACTGCCGAGCCCGCTGGTCAGCATCAAGAGCGCCGAGATCGCCGACAGCGCGGTCGAAGGCACGACCGCGTTGGTCACGGTCAAATTCGTCTCCGAACAGAACGGCGACGGCAATGCCGTCAACGAACATGTCGATACCTGGACGTTCTCGCGGCCGGTCCGGGCGCGCGATCCCAACTGGACGTTGATTGCGACTTCGGCGCCGCATGGCTGAGCGCCGGTTGCGGCGCGATGCCGCGACGGCCGCCGGTCTGTTGCTGTTTTTCCTGCTGAGTGCGTGTGCGCCCAAAGCGCCGCCACCGCCGCATCTTGAGCTGACCCAAGTCGCGTTTGCCGATCTGCCCGGCTGGCGCAACGGCGACCAGGCCGCGGCGGTGCCGGCGTTACTGCGCGCCTGTGCGGCGCTCGCAAAACTGCCGGATGACGCCAGCCTCGGCGTTGCCGGCTCGGCCCGCGACTGGCGCAAGCCGTGCGCTACGGCGGCAACGCTCGACCATCCGACCGACGACACAGCGCGGCGGTTTTTCGAAAGCGCTTTCACGCCCTTCGCCGCGACCGACAACGGCAAGAGCGACGCGCTGGTCACCGGCTATTACGAGCCGGAGATTGTCGCCGCGCGCCAAAAGAGCGCGCACTTCGGCGTCCCAATCCTGGCGCGACCGCCGGATCTGGTTGGTGTATCGCTCGGCGATTTCCGGCCGTCATGGCGCGGCGAGCGCATCGCCGGCCGTGTCGTCGACGGCAAGCTCGTGCCCTACTGGACGCGGGCCGAAATCGAAGCCGGCGCGCTCGACCGATTCCATCTCGCGCTGTTTTACGCTGCCGATCCGATCGATCTGTTCTTTCTCCAAATCCAGGGCTCGGGTCGCGTGCGCTTGGCGGACGGCCGCACGGTCGAGATCGGCTACGACGGCGAGAACGGCCGCGCCTATGTCGCGCTCGGCCGGCTCCTCGTCGAACGCGGCGCGATGACCGTCGACCAGGCCTCGATGCAATCGATCGAAGCGTGGCTGCGCGCGCACCCGGCTGATGCGAAGACGCTGATGGACGAAAATCCGTCCTACGTTTTCTTTCGCGTGCTCGCGGGCGGCGCGCCGCTCGGCGCCGAAGGCGTCGATCTCACGCCGCAGCACAGCGTTGCGGTCGATCCACGCTTCGTGCCGCTGGGGACGCCGGTGTGGCTCGACGTGACGCAAAACGGCGCTGCGACACGCCGGCTGGCGGTGGCGCAAGACACCGGGGCCGCCATCAAAGGACCGTTGCGCGCCGATCTGTTCTGCGGCGCCGGCGCGGCCGCCGCGACCCAGGCTGGGCCGTTGCGGGCGTCGGGCCGCATGTTCTTACTTCTGCCTCAAATCGGCGTTACCCAGGGATGAGCAGCCGTTTTCAGCCATAGAATTACCGTCGGGGAATGACGAACTATAATGGCGCGGTATTCCGTTGTGTCTGGGGACGCGCCACGGTCCGGGCGCGCGAGGAGTGTTTCCGATGTTGAAGCGAATCTGGCTTAAATCCGCCCTGGCGGTCGGCGCCATTGCGCTCGGCGGCTTGGCCTTGGCGCCGGTGCCCGCCGCAGCGCGGGTTTTTGTCCATATCGGCGTGCCGCTGTGTTGCGGCCCCTACTATTATTATCCGCCGCCGCCGGTGGTTTATTACCCGCCGCCGGTTTATTACGCGCCGCCGCCCGTGGTCTATGCGCCGCCGCCGGCGCCGACCCCTGTCGCGCCACAAGCGCAGACTTGGTACTACTGCGACAACCCGCAGGGCTATTATCCCTACGTGTCCAGTTGCCAGAGCGGTTGGCGTCAGGTTCCGGCGCGTCCGTAGCGGCAAGACTTTGACGACCCAGAGGAGAACTTCCGTGCGAACCATCAAGACGACCGCCGTCAGCCTTATCGCGCTGACTGCGCTGTCGGCCTGCGCCTCGCATCCGGTCGGCCCGTCGGTCGCCGTTATGCCGGCGCCGAATAAGCCGTTCTCGGTCTTCGAGGAAGACCAGGCGGTGTGCAAGAACTTCGCCGACCAGCAAGTCGCCGGCGCTGCGCAATCGGCGAACAACTCGGCGCTTGGCTCCGCGGCGATCGGCACCGTGCTTGGCGCTGGCCTGGGCGCCGCAATCGGCGGTGGCCGCGGCGCTGCGATCGGCGCGGCCGCCGGCGCCGGCGGTGGCACGCTCTATGGCACGAGCCAATCGGGCCAGGCCAACATGACGATCCAACAGCGCTACGACGTCGCTTACGAACAGTGCATGTACTCGAAGGGCAATCAGGTGCCGGGCTACGCCCAGGCGCCGTCGCCGACGGCGCAGCCGCCAGGCTACGCGCCGCCACCGCCGAATTATCCGCCGCCGCCACCCCCGCCGCGCTGAGCGACGGCGTCACGCAAAACCCGCCGCGGTCCGTGCCCGGCGGGTTTTTTGCCGATTGGCGCGGGTTTTCGGGCATGCGCAGATTCATTGACCGGCGTGTTTCGAGCGGTTCCTAATCTATTGTTATGAAGGTCCTGGTTGTTGAAGACGAGCGTAAGACCGCGGCGTATTTGAAACGCGGCCTGGAAGAGAACGGCTTTGTCGCGGACATCGCCGACAACGGCGAGGACGGTACCCACCTTGCCCGGACCGGCTCGTACGATCTCATCATTCTCGATGTCCTGCTGCCGCTGCGCGACGGCTGGAGCGTCGTCGCCGATCTGCGGCGCAGCGAGATTTCCACGCCCGTCTTGTTCCTGACGGCGCGCGACGCCATCGGCGATCGAGTCAAAGGCCTCGAACTCGGCGCTGATGATTACCTGGTCAAGCCGTTCGCCTTCTCCGAACTCTTGGCGCGGATACGCTCGATCCTGCGTCGCGGACCGGCCCGGCAGTCGCCGATCTTGAAGATTGCGGACCTCGAACTCGACCTGCACCGCCATCGCGCCGTACGCGCCGGTCATCTGCTTGACCTGACGCCCAAAGAATTCCAGCTGCTATCGTTGTTGTTGCGGCGGTCCGGCGAAGTCTTGTCACGGACCCTGATTGCCGAACAGGTCTGGGACATCAACTTCGACAGCGATTCGAACGTGGTCGAGGTCCATATGCGCCGTCTCCGTTCCAAAGTAGACGATCCATTTGAACCGAAGCTCATCCATACAGTCCGCGGTGTCGGCTATGTCCTCGAGCAGCGCAACTAAGACGTCGCGCACAGGGACCTCACGTCCCCGCCGAACGCTGTCGATCGCGCTGCGCATGACCGTGTGGTACGCGCTTTCGACCTTCGCATTGATCTTCGTCGCCACGGGGTTGCTGTATTGGGTCCTCGTCGACAGCATGTATCACGAGGACCTGCGCGACCTTGCCGACAATCTCAACAATGCGCGCTTGCTGTTAAGCGCCTCGCCAACCGGCCAGCTTTCTGGTGCGCGGGAACCACGGCCATCGTGGGCGCCGCCGCACCAGCCCGAGATCTATCTGCGTGTCGTCGACAACGCCGCGCGGATATTGACCGAAACCCCAGGCTTGGCCGATCAGCTGCCGCCGCCTACCAAAGCGGAGCTGGCGACGATCCGATCCCCTGAGGGTGCCAGCCGCGAGGTCGCATCGCGATCGGGCGCGCCTTTCTTGACGCTGATCGTGCCGATTCCGGGACCACATGCAAGCGATCCGCCGCAATTCATGGAAGTTGCCATGGATCAAGCGCACGACGATTACTTGCTCGCGCGGTACCGCGAGCGACTGTGGCTCGTGCTCGGCGTGTCGCTGGTTCTGTGTTCGATCGCCGGCTACCTCATCGCACGCAGCGGCATGCAGCCGATCGAGAGCATAAGCCGCACGGCGGCACACATCCGGGCAAAGACGCTACACGAACGGATCGGAACACAAAGCCTGCCGGGAGAACTTTGTGGGTTGGCCGAGACGTTCAACAGCATGCTCGACCGGCTCGAACAGTCTTTCCGGCACGTTTCGCAATTTTCGGACGACGTGGCGCACGAATTGCGTACGCCGGTCAATAACCTGCGCGGTGAAATCGAGGTTGCCTTGAGCAAGGCGCGTTCGGGCGAGGATTATCGCGACATTCTCGGATCGTGCCTCGAAGAATGCACACGTATCTCACGCGTGATTCAAACATTGCTGTTTCTCGCCCGGTCCGACATCGCCGCGGATGCGCTTCGGCGCGAGACGATCGACATCGGCCAGGAATTGGCGAATGTCGCGGCGTTCTACGAGGCGGCAGCCGCCGAATCCGGGATCGATCTGCGGGTTGTTGGCACGAAGGACGTACGCGCCGAGCTCGATCGCACGTTGTTTCAGCAGGCGATCGGCAACCTCGTGTCGAATGCGATCGCCCACACGTCCAAAGGCGGCTCCGTCGAACTCGGCGCCAGCGTCGACGCCGATCGCCTGACAGTCACAATTGGCGATACCGGCTGCGGCATCGCGGCTGAACATCTGCCGCATGTGTTCGAGCGGTTCTACCGGGTCGATCGAGCCCGCGAAGGATCGAAGCAGAACACAGGCTTAGGCTTGGCTGTCGTCAAAAGCATCATTGCCCGCCACAGCGGTCGGATCGAAATCGACAGTCAGGTTGGTCATGGTACTTGGGTAAAGTTGATCCTGCCGTTGTCGGCCTAGGGGCGCTTCCAACCGGTTGCCTGATTACGATTTCGTTATCTGCGCGTCACCGCCGCTTCAGGTACGCAGATTAGACTCGGCGACTCCGATTGGCTGGGCTCAGAATGGTGACGCGTTCATTGAGGTGCATGGCCGTTGGCGTGTTCGTTGCGGCGCTGTCGTTCGCCGCGCGGCCTGCTGTCGCCGAAGACGTGTTTTGGGTCGCGAAAACGCAGACCGTCACCACACAGATCACCACTTACGCGACGGTCACGCCGCACGCAACGCTCGAGGTGCGTGCGGGGGTCGCCGGCGTGCTGCACGACCTTACGGTGCAGCCCGGTGACGATGTCGCCAAGGGCGCCGTGTTGGGCCATCTCGCGGGGCCGGCGGTGGATGCGCTGCTTGCCGAACGGCAGTCCGCGCTCGCCGGCGCCGAAGCGACGCTCAAGGCGGCGCAACAGACGCTGGCGGCTGAGCGCGAGAAGCGGGCGGAACAACTCAGCACCCGCAGCGCAGTCGACCAGGCCGCCGCCGCCGCGGCCAATGCCTTGGCGAATCGCGACAGCGCCCGTGTCGCACTGAGTGCCGCGCAGGACATGACGAACGTGCACGCACCGCAGTCCGGCCGCGTGCTGACGCTGGCTGCGGCCGCCGGCGAGCGTGTCGAGCCGGGCCAGACGATCCTGACGCTGCTGCCGGCCGAAGATTTGTGGCTGCGCGCGTCGTTCTATGGCGTCGACGCCGACCGCGTTCGCGCCGGCATGCCGGGGCAGTTCGTGCCCGCGAGTGGCGGCGCGCCGGTCGCGGTAACGGTGCGGGCGGTTGTCGGCGCCTTGCGGCCGGATGGCGGGCGGACGGTGAATCTGGTCGCCACCGCTGCGACACCGGCATGGCTCGACGGCGAGTCCGGCACGGTGACGGTCGATGTCGGCACGGTGACCGGCGTGGCGGTGCCGACGCGCGCCCTCATCCTCGATCAGGCGCATTGGTGGGTGGTCGTGCACACGGCCACAGGCGATAAGCCCCAAGAGGTCACGCCCGGACCGAAAAGCGGCGAGCTGACGCTGATCGAAGGCGGGCTCGCGCCCGGAACCGCGGTGGTCGTCGCCAACGCCTATCTCGAGTTCCATCGCGGCATCAGCGAGCGCTATCAGCCGCCCGACTGATGTCCGTGACCGCACTCGACAACATCAGGCGCCTCGCTCTCAGGCCGCTCCTCTGGATCATGGTCTATGGCGCGCTCGCCGCGTATGGCGTCTACGCGTTTATTAATATTCCGGTCGAGGTGCTGCCGCGCTTCGATTTCCCGCAGATCAGCGTCGTGACGCATGTGTCCGGTGCGACGGCGCGCCAGCTCGAGACACTGGTCGTTCGCCCGCTCGAGGGCCAGCTTCTGTCGCTGCCCGATGTCGCCGGGGTCCGTTCGACGATGGGCAACGGCGTCGTCGAGAACGACGTCCGCTTCCGCTCAGGCACGGTCGCGTCGCAGGACCTGCAGGCGGTCAACGGCGCCATCGACCGGGCGCGCGGCGACTTGCCGCCCGGCGTCGAGCCCGACGCCGAAATCATGGGCAATGCGATCAACGAGGTCGCCGATTACACCGCGGAAATTCCCGGCGATGTCGCGCCCGCCAACGTGCAGCGCGCGGTCGTCACGCGTCTCGTGCCGCAGCTGCGGGCGTTGCCCGGCGTGCAACGTGTCGCGGTTTACGGCACCGGCGATGAGGCATTGCTCGTCGCCCCCGACCTTCAGGCGATGAGCCGCTATGGCGTCGGCGTGGGCGCCATCGTCGACGCCGTGAAACAGCATGTCGTACTGGGCACGGCTGGCTACGTGTCACTGGGCCACCAGGACATCGCCGCCGAGGCGCGCGGCGCGCCGACGCAGGCGGACGAGCTCGGCCGCATTGCCGTGGCTGGGGCCGACGGCCCTATCCCCTTGTCGGCGCTGGCCCATGTCTCACGCGGTCCGATCCCGACGCACAACGCCGTTCTGCTCGATGGCCGGCCGAGCGTCGCGCTCGCGGTCTTCAAGCAGCCGGGCGCGTCGACCGTTCCGGTAACGCGCGAAGTCGCGCGAACGCTGGCCGCGACGCTGGATCA
>DATEMD010000211.1:0-13909 GCA_035275845.1 Allostellaceae bacterium
TCGGTCTAGGCGACTTTCTGTGCCGCGCCCATCGCCGGCAGACGAACGGTCACCGCCAAGCCCGCGCCCGGCAGGCTGGTGACATGCAAGGTGCCGCCCTCGCCCTCGGCCAGCGCTTTGGCCTGACCGAGAATGCTGCGCTCGCCGATCTCGTCCGCCGTCAACCCCGCGCCAGTGTCAGCAATTTCGAGTTCGATCACACCCGCGAGCAGGCGTACGGCACGCAAGGTGACGCGGCCGCCGCGCTGCGAACGCGCCACGGCGTTGCCGAGCAGCCGCACGATGATCTCGGTCAACGCCCGGTCGGAGCCGGCGTAGACGCCGATATCGGGCGGCACCGCCGCGACAAAGGTGACGCCGGCGGTTACGGCTTCGGATTCGACCAAACACACCGCGGCGCCGATCAGGGCGGCAAGCGCGACCTGGGCCTCGCGCGGCCGTGTGTCGCCGAAGGCGAGCGATGCGCGGTCGGTGACGTCGTGCACGGTGATCAGTAGCCGGCGAGCGCGGCCGGCATCGTCGCCGATGCCGAGGCATTCGCAGCGCAGTGACCGCACCGCGCCGTCGGCGCGGAGTGCACGCACCTCGACCGGCGGCGGCGCTTCGGCGCGCGCCAAGGTTGTCAGCCAGGCGGCGGCACGGCCGCGATCCTGCGGGTGAATCATCGCCATCAGCCGGGCGCGCGACGGCGGCGCGCCGCCGACATCGAGACCGAACAGCGAATACATCGCCGGCGACCAACTGACGTCGCCGCTGGCGATATCCCATTCCCAGCTCGCCACCGGCGTTGCGGTGAGCGAAGCCGATTCGTTCTGGCGTAACGTCGCTTCGGCGGCGATGCGGCGGGCGCGCTCGTCGGCGAGTGCGGCGGCGCTCGCTTGCAGTTCGCGCACCATTTGGCGCCGGCCGAGCCTGGCGATCGGCCACGTCAGCGCACCGCCCGCGAAGGCGGACGCCAAAGCCGTTGCGGCAAGGACGAACCCGTTCATGCCGCCAGTATGGATAAGGAAAGTGAACGGAGGTTAAAGCAGGCGGGCCGGCTCGGCGGCCGTGGTTAACAATGCCTGGAGCGCCCGCAGACGCCGGCGCGGCCGCGGCTTGGCGGCGGCGGCGCGTTCGGCGGCGTCGATGCGCTGCCAGCCGGCAAGGCTGACGGTCGCGGCGCCACGCTCTTCCAGCAGGCGTGCGAGGCCGGCGCGGCCTGGCCGCGTCGACGGCGTGACCGCCGCTTCCTTGAGCAGGCGATCGGCGACCAACCGCGCGTCAGCGACGATCTCAGCCATGCTGCCGGTCGCGCCGCGCTTCGCCCAGCCAGCGGCGTAAAGGCCGGGCGCGATCAAGCCGCGATCGTCGGCCAGCCGGTCATAAGCCGCGGTGCGCTCGAAGCCGGTCGCGGCGATCACCAGTTCGGCGCGTAACGCCAGATTCTGGCCGAGCCGGTCGGGCCGAGTGAACAGCGCGCGTTCGATGCCGGCCGCGCCGTCGAGGCGCAATGGTCGCAAACGAAAGTGGAAGCGGATCGGGAGGCGGGCTTCGTCGCGCGGCACGGCGGCCAGTGCCGCAAACGCCTTGAATAACGCCTTGCGGTCGCGATCGAGATCGGCGGCGACCGTTTCGGCTTGGGCCAGCGCTTCCGGATCGATCACCGCCTGGGCGCGGCCGAGCTTCTTGAGGTCGACGAGATCGGCGGGCTGGACGCGCGAGGCCAGCAAATCGTTGCGGCCGACGACGTGAATCGCCTGCAACGGCATCGCGGCCAGCGTCGCGGCGATTTCCGGATCGAGATCGGTCTTCGCCAGTTCTTTGGGCGAACGCGCCAGCAGCCGCGCGACTTCGAGTGCGACGCTGCCTTGGCCGACGACGATGACGTTACGGACGCGGTCGAGCGCCGGCGGCGACGCGGCGATTTCGGGATCGCCGTTGAGCCAGCGCAGAAATGTGCCGGCGCCCCACACGCCCGGCGTTTGGTCGCCCGGCACGCCGAGCCGCCGGTCGCCGCCGGCGCCGGTCGCGACGACGACGGCGTCGTAAAGCATGCGCAGGTCGGCCAGATCGAACTCGCGCCCGAGCGCGACGTTGCCCCAGAAGGCGACGGATTTGGCCTTCAGCGCGCGCGCGAACAGCATTGCCAGTTTCTTGTCGAGCGGGCGATCGGGCGCCAGGCCGTAACGCGCCAAGCCATAGGGCACCGGCAGCTTTTCGACGACGTCGATGCGCGCCTGTGGCGCTTTGCGGGCGAGGCGCTCGACAACCGCAAGTCCCGCGGGGCCGGCGCCGACAATGGCGATGGATAGGGGCACGGTTGCCTCAGGTGAGGCGGACGTATTCGTAATCGGCCGGCAACCGGTTCACGCCGCGCTCCGGCGCCGCGATCCAGCCCGCGACCTTGCCGGGCGCCGTGACCGGGCGCATCAGGCTTTTGACGAAAGCCTTGTCGGTGGCCGACGGCAGCCATTCGTCGCGCCGCGCCTGCCAGTCGGATTCGTCGACGGGCTTGCCCGACGGATCGACGAACCGGTTGGCCCAGGCGCCGATAGTGCGATGGAAGCACGGGCTCGGCAGCGCCAGGTGGGACGAGAAAGCGGCGTCGGCGATCAGCTTGTTCCAGCGCTGCACGCCGCTGTCGCAATCCTTGATATAGGCCTGGCGCGTGATCTCGTTCATCGCATTCCGCAGCGGTACCTCCTGCGCGCCGTCCGGTGTGTCGACAGCAAGCGCGCCGTCGCGGCAGACATGGTCGTCATAACGGCCTTCGTCGGGACGCCCCTTGATGCCGGTGGCGAAATAGGCGGCGGCGTTGGTCGAAACTTCCGCGCCGAACAGATCGAGCGACGAGCTGAACCAGAAATTGAGGTAACGCTGCAACGTCGGCAGATCGACGACGCCGGCGGCGCGCAGCTTGTCGGGCTCTTCGGTTTTCAGCTCTTTCATCGCCTCGAGTGTTCGCGCGACGACGCGCGTCACGCCGTTGACGCCGACCATCATGTGATGCGCCTCTTCCATCAGCATGAAGCGGCACGTGCGCGCCAACGGATCGAAGCCGCTTTCGGCCAGACTCATGAGCTGAAACTTGCCGTCGCGGTCGGTGAAATAGGTGAACAGGAAGAACGACAGCCAATCCTCGATCGGCTCGTTGAAGGTCGAAAGGATGCGCGGCCGATCGGCGTCGCCGGAGTGCCGTGACAGCAGCGCTTCGGCCTCTTCGCGACCGTCGCGGCCGAAATAGGCGTGCAGCAGATAGACCATCGCCCAGAGGTGGCGGCCTTCCTCGACATTGACCTGGAACAACGAGCGGAGATCGTAGAGCGACGGCGCAGTATGGCCGAGCAGCCGCTGTTGCTCGACCGAGGCGGGCTCCGTATCGCCCTGCGTCACGATCAATCGGCGCAGCGTCGTGCGGTGCTCGCCCGGAACCTGCTGCCATGCCGGCGTGCCGATGACATCGCCAAAGCCGATCTTGCGATCGGACTCGGGCTCGGCGAGGAAGATACCCCAGCGATAGTCGGGCATCTTGACCGCACCCCAGCTCGCCCAGCCCTTGGCGTCGACCGACGTCGCGGTGCGCAGATAGATTTCGGCTTCGAGGAAGTCGCTCGGCCCCATCTCGCGCCACCAATCGAGAAAACGCGGCTGCCAGTGCTCGAGCGCGCGTTGCAGCGTCGCGTTGCCGGCAAGGTCGACATTGTTGGGGATGCGTTCTTGGTAATCGATGGCCATGACGGATTCTATGCCTAGACGCGCTCCCAGTTGAAGCGCGGCCGTGCGCCGGTGCCGAAGCGCTTCAAGGCGCCCTCGTCGCCGACGGCATTGGGCCGCGAAAACACCCAATTCTGCCAGGCCGACAGCCGGCCGAAGATGCGCGTCGCCATGGTCTCGGATCCGGCGAAGCGCAGATTGGCCTCGAGCGCGGTGAGCGCGTCGGGCGACAGACTCGCGCGCTCTTCCAAAACCATCCGCAATTCGTCGTCCCAGTCGAGCGCATCGGGTGTCGCCGTCACCAAGCCGAGCGCGCTCGCTTCGGCGGCTGCCAGGCGCGCGCCGATCTGTTTCTGCGCCGCCGCCACCGGCGGCGCATCGCCGCAGAAGCGGGTGACGAGCCGGGCTTGGCCGTTGACCATCGGTAACACGCCGAAATTCAATGCACCGAGAACGACGCGCGGCGCATCGTTGGCCTGCGGATCGTCGAGCATGTAGGAGCGATCGGCCGCAAACGCGAGTTCGAGCAGCGAGCCGGCAAAGCACGAGCCACGATCAATCACCGCGATCAGGCTGCGCGACGACACGTCGAAACGCTGCAACGTGCGGCGGAGCAGGCCGAGCGTCGCGCGCACGAACCAGTGTCGGGTGTCGGTCAGCAGCGCATCGCTGGCAAGTACCGAAGCCGCGTCGCCGCGCGTCTTCACCACCCAGGTGCCGAGCTCGGGTTCGTTGAGCCGCAGCATCAGAATGGCGTCGTCGAGCTCGCGCGCCATCTGCAATGGCCACCACGCCGCACCCTGATTCAACGCGACTTCCAAAGACGCCGCCGACGTTTCGGACGCCTTGACGGTCAGCGTCGCAACCCGTGCGGCGCGATCGAACGCGACCTCGACAGTGCGATAGCGGTAACCCGTCTCGTCGACGGTGCGTTCGAGCGGCGGCAGCTTGACGCCCGCTGTTGCATCCGGCCGGTCGCTCGTCTGCGCCAGCGCCGCGGCGCGTTCCTTCACCGCGGCCGCGAATTTCTGCGGCGTCGCCACGGTGTCGACCAGGCCCCATTGCCGGGCGCGGTCGGCGCGTACGCCTTCGGCCGTCGTGCAGAACAGATCGGCGAGATCGCGCCGCACCTTGCGCTTGTCGGTGAGCCGCGACAGACCGCCGGTGCCGGGCAAAACGCCCAGAAGCGGCACCTCGGGAAGGCTCACCGTCGACGAGCGGTCGTCGATCATCAGGATTTCGTCGCAGGCCAGCGCGACCTCGTAACCGCCGCCAGCGCACGCGCCGTTGACCGCGGCGAGGAACTTGAGACCTTCGTGCCGGCTCGAATCCTCCATGCCGTTGCGCGTCTCGTTGGTGAACTTGCAGAAATTCACTTTGAAGGCGTGCGACGACGATCCCAGCATGTAGATATTGGCGCCGGCGCTGAACATGCGCTCCTTGGCGCTGGTCAGAACGACGGTCTTGACCGACGGGTGTTCGAAGCGGATGCGGTTGAGCGCGTCGGCGAGCTCGATATCGACGCCGAGATCGTAGGAATTGAGCTTCAGCTTGTAGCCCGGCACCAGGCCGCCATCCTCGGCGACGTCGAGCGCGAGCGTCGCGACCGGGCCGTCGACTGCAAACTTCCAGTGGCGATAGCGCTCCGGATTGGTGTCGAAGGTGATCAAGGCTGCCTCCACGACCGGCGGCGCAAAACGTGCGCTTTTGCCGGACGATAGTGCATACTCGCCACCCGTCAAGGAGCGGGGGAATTTGAGCGCCGTGTCGAATTATTGTCGGGATCGTGGCTAGCCCCGTGCGCGTGCTTCATCTCTTTCCGCGCTTCCGGCCCAATTTCGCCGGCGACGGTCTCTACTTCGAAAAACTGTGGCCGCATCTGTCCGCCAGCGACGGCGGCCACGACGTCCTCGTCTTCACCACGCCGATGCCGGCCGCGGTTCCGCTGGTTGCGCCGCCCGGCATGAACCTGATCTATCTGCGCCGGTCGGAAGTTGAATCCGCGCCCGCCGTGCTGCTGCGCTATTACCTGTGGCTGCTGCGCAATATCCGCCGCTATGACGTCATTCACGCGCGCACGCATATCGACCGCTTCTTCGTTTCGAACTGGATCGCCCGGTTCGCCGGCGTCCGCTTCATCTATTCGGCGACGCTCGACGATTCGCCGCCTTACATCCTCAAGACCTATCGCCCGAGCTTCTGGCGCTTCGCCGCCTGGGCGATGCGCCGGACGATCACGCGGCTGGTCGTGCTCAACCGGCGTCTCTACGAGGAGAGCGCGACGTTCATGGGCGCGCCCGGCCAGGTCGTCATCGTGCCGCAAGGTGTCGCCGTGCCCGAAAAGATTGGCGACGGCGGCGCGACGCGCGACACACTCGGCATTCCGCGCGACGCGTTCGTGCAGCTTTATGTCGGCAGCATTTCGCGCCGCAAGGACGTGCTGTTCCTGATCGAGAATCTGGCGGCGCTCAACGCCGACCGCGCGCCGCGTTACCTGGTCATGCTCGGCCCCGCGCTCGAGCCCGATTATCGCGCCGAGCTCGACGCCACGATCGCCGCCCTCGGCGTCGGCGACCGTCTGCGCTTCGTCGGTTACCGCGACGACCCGGCGCCGTTCTATCGCATGGCCGACGCATTCGTCTTCGCGTCATGGCTCGAGGGCTTCCCCAACGTATTGGCCGAGGCCATGGCGTATGGATTGCCGATCGTCGCGCGCCGCCTCGAAGGCGTCACCGATTTCGTGCTGGCGGACGGCGACACCGGGCTGCTGTTCGATACCGCGGCCGAATACCGCGCGCTCGTCCAGCGGGTCGAAGCCGATGACGCCCTGGCCGAGCGCCTTGGCCGCAATGCCCGGGCCAAGGCGGCCAGCGACTACTCGATGGCCGCGGTCGCCAAGACCTACGCCGCCCTCTACCGAACAGTCCTAACGATCGCTTAACGGCGCCGCGCCTATAATCCGGCGTGCAGTCGCAGATCCAGGAATACGTCGAGATCGGCACGCTGACGAATGCGGCGCTCAAACGCCTGCACGACGAATGGCGGAGCCGCCGTCGCGGCCGGAGCTTTCCGGCGCGCGCCGATTTCGATCCGGCGGAGATGGGCTATATCCTCGGCAACCTGTCGCTGGTCGAGGTGCGCCGGCATCCGCTTCGTTTCTTCTTCCGTGTGCACGCGAGCAACATCGCCACGCGCGTGGGTTTCGACATGACGCGCAAATTCCTCGACGAGAGTCCCGACCTCCGGTACCGGGCGCTGATCCTCGACCACTATCTGCGCACGCTCGACGAGCGTCGCCCGATCGCCGCTTGCCACGAACAGGACGTCACCGACCGAACGGTGCTCAACTGTGAAGCCTTGGTGCTGCCGCTGGCGCACGACGGTGAGAACATCGACATGGTGATGACCGGAGTGAGCTGGCGCTGACGGCGCGCGCGGCGGCCGGCAGGAGAGGCTTGACGGACGCGCGGCCCTCGCCAACCATCGACCTTCAAGGCGCCAAAAAGGCCGCGTAAAGAGCCGCGCCGCAGGGAGAAGGGCATGACCGCCGACGGGTCGGCCACGCCGGCGCCGCACGTTAGCGTTCCACGCGATTTCAACGCCGCCGTCGATCTGCTCGACCGCAACCTGGCCGCCGGTCGCGGCGACAAACTTGCTTTCATCGACGACCGCAACAGCCTGACCTATGCCCAACTTGCCGAGCGCGTCGACCGCGCCGCTGGCGCGTTGCGTCGGCTGGGCCTGCAGCCCGAGCAGCGCGTCATGCTGTGCCTGCTCGACACGGTGGATTTCCCGGTGGCGTTCCTCGGCGCGATCAAGGCCGGGATCGTGCCGGTGCCGGTGAATACGCTGCTGACGCCGGCCGACTACGAATTCATGCTGCGCGACAGCCGGGCCCGCGCGCTCATCGTCTCCGACGCGCTGTATGACAAGCTCGCACCGGCGTTGGCGAACCAGCCGGCTCTCGAACATGTCGTCATCGCCGGCACGGCGCCGGCCGGCCGCCTGTCGTTCGCGGCGCTGCTCGCCGAGGCACCAGCCAAAGCGCCGGCCGCCGCCACCACCTGCGACGATATCTGCTTCTGGCTCTATTCGTCGGGCTCGACCGGCGCGCCCAAGGGCGCGATGCACCTACATGCGCATCTGACGCTGACTGCCGAACTCTATGCCAAACCGGTGCTCGGCATTTGCGAATCCGACACGGTGTATTCCGCCGCCAAGCTGTTCTTCGCCTACGGTCTGGGCAACGCGCTGACCTTTCCGATGGCGGTCGGCGCGACGTCGATCTTGCTGGCCGAGCGGCCGACGCCCGCCTCCGTCGTTCGCGTGCTGCGCGAGAAGAAGCCCACCATCTTCTATGGCGTGCCGACGCTCTATGCGGCGCTGCTGTCGAGCGCCGACCTGCCGCAGCGCGGCGAGCTGGCGTTGCGGCGCTGCGTTTCGGCCGGCGAGGCACTGCCCGAAGATATCGGCAAGCGCTGGACCGCGCGGCTCGGCGTCGAGATCCTGGACGGCATCGGCTCGACCGAGATGCTGCACATCTTTCTCTCCAACCGGCCGGGCGAAGTCCGCTATGGAACGACGGGCGTGCCGGTGCCCGGCTACGACATCAGGCTGGTCGACGAAGACGGCAAGCCGACCAAGGACGGCGAGATCGGCGAACTTCAGGTCGCCGGCCCGACCAGCGCCGCCGGTTACTGGAATAACCGCAGCAAGAGCCGCGAAACCTTCCTCGGCGCCTGGACGCGCAGCGGCGACAAATACACGCGCGACGCGCAGGGCTATTACACCTATGGCGGTCGCGCCGACGACATGCTGAAGGTCAGCGGCATGTACGTCTCGCCGTTCGAGGTCGAAGCCGCCTTGATGACGCACGCCGATGTGCTCGAAGCGGCGGTGATCGGCCGCGCGGACGATCAGAAGCTCACCAAGCCCAAGGCGTTCGTCGTGTTGAAACCCGGCAAGGTCGGATCGCCGGCGCTCGCCGAGGCATTGCAGGCGCACGTCAAGTCGCGCCTTGCGCCATACAAATATCCGCGCTGGATCGAGTTCGTCGGCGAGCTGCCCAAAACCGCCACCGGCAAGATTCAGCGTTTCAAATTACGTGAACGCGATCGCAAATAACCGTGTCGTTCGTCGAGATCAATCGCCATCGCATCGAATATGCCGAAATCGCCGCACGGCGCGGCGGCGCGCCGACGCTGGTACTGCTGCACGAAGGTCTCGGCTCGGTCGCGTTGTGGCGCGATTTCCCGGCCAAGCTGGCCGCCGCGACCGGCTGCCGGACCGTCACCTATTCGCGTTGGGGTTACGGCAGGTCCGACCGGTTCGAGGGCCCGCGCGACCCGCGCTATATGCACGTCGAGGCGCTCGATGAGCTGCCGGCGTTGCGGACGGCCTTGGCAATCGACGATCCGGTTCTGATCGGCCATAGCGACGGCGCCTCGATCGCGCTGATCCACGCGGGCAGCGGCCGGTGGCCGGTGCGCGGCCTCGTTCTCGAGGCGCCGCATGTTTTTGTCGAAGAGGTCTCGATCATCGGCATCGAAGAGGCGAAGCACGCCTACGAGGATTCCGACCTGAAACGCCGCCTCGCGCCGTATCACGCCGATGTCGACAGCGTGTTCCGCGGCTGGAACGATATCTGGTTGTCGCCGCAATTCCGCGCCTGGAACATCGAGGATTGCCTGCTGGGCGTGACCTGTCCGGTGCTGACGATCCAAGGCATCGACGACCAGTACGGCACGGTGGCGCAGGTCAACGCCGTCGCGCGCGGTGTCAAAGGCCCTTTCGAAAAATTATTGCTCGACGATTGCATGCATGCGCCGCATCGCGACCAGGAAGCCGACACGCTCGCGGCGATGGTCGGCTTCATCGCGACATTGTAGGCTGCGCCCGGGAGAGAAAAATCATGCTTGAAACCACCATTGCCGGCAGCCTGCCGAAACCTGCCTGGCTTGCCCAACCCAAGATGCTGTGGGCACCGTGGGCAGCCGAAGGCGAAGCGCTCGAACAGGCCAAGCGCGACGCCACGGTGCTCGCGATCAAAGAACAGGAAGACGCCGGCATCGACACCGTCACCGACGGCGAGATGGCACGGCAGCATTTCGTCCACGGTTTCCTCGCCAACATCGCCGGCATCGATTTCGGCAAGCGCGTAAAGATGGGCATCCGCGAC
The DNA here is from genome assembly GCA_035275845.1 of Allostellaceae bacterium. Classification (GTDB taxonomy): domain Bacteria; phylum Pseudomonadota; class Alphaproteobacteria; order ATCC43930; family CGMCC-115725; genus REEB95. The sequence continues at coordinate 9,875 of DATEMD010000211.1, forward strand.
AACCGCTATGTCGCCGAGGTGCCGACGGTGACCAGTGAATTGAAACGCAAAGGCAGCGTGCACCGGATGGAGGCGACGCTGGCCCGCGCCCATACGCGGCACAAGCTCAAATTCACCCTGCCGGGGCCGATGACCATCGTCGACACCGTCGCCGATCAGTTCTACGGCGACCGAACCAAGATGGCGATGCGGTTCGCCGAACTGCTCAATGAGGAAGCACGCGAGCTCGACGCCATCGGCGTCGACGTCGTCCAATTCGACGAGCCCGCCTTCAACGTCTACATGCGCGAGGTGCAGGAATGGGGCGTGGCGGCGCTCGAACGCGCGGCGCAGGGGCTCAAAGCCAAGACCGCCGTCCACATCTGCTACGGCTATGGCATCAAGGCGAACATCGAGTGGAAGGCGAGCCTCGGCAACGAATGGCGGCAATACGAGGCGATCTTTCCAGCGCTGGCCAAGAGCAAGATCGGCCAGGTGTCGCTCGAATGCATCCATTCGAAAGTGCCGGTCAGCCTTTTGGGTCTGCTCAAAGGCAAGCAGATCCTGCTCGGCGCAATCGACGTCGCGACCGACCGCATCGAGACGCCGGACGAGATCGTGGCGGTCTTGAAGACCGCCCTGCCCTATGTCGCGCCGGAGAATTTGCAGCCGTGCACGAATTGCGGCATGGCGCCGCTTGATCGCAGCGTCGCCTACGCCAAGCTCGCGGCGCTGGCGAAGGGTGCCAAGAAATTGAAGGCGGAGCTCGGCGGCTAGCGGCTACGGGGTGGAATCGGCACGGACGTGGATCACCGCCGTGTCGTCGGCGTAAACGCGCTTCCAGCCCGTTAAGTGATCCATCAGCGTCGCCGCCGGACTTTTGGCGGCGAACAGCGTCCAGGTCGCATGATATTGATCGAGCATCGCCGGCAGCTCGCCGGTGACGCCGCGCGTCGCCTCGACATAGCGTTTGACGAAAGCATCGCCGTACATGTCGGTGCGGCCGTCGATGAACGGCTTCACGCCGCTGAAGATGAGATAGCCGCCGAAGCCGTAATCGTTGAACACCGGTCCGGTCAGATCGTGAGCGGCGGCGAATTTGAGCGCGGCCGCCGGGGTGTAGGGATCGGGCTTGCGCACCAGCGGCGCATGCGCGAAGAGCGCCGCCAGCGCCACGGCAACCAGACCGACGAAGATCGTGCCGCGCAAGCTCGCGCCACCGGACAAATCGGCGAGCGCACCGTCGAGCGCCGCGGCCTGGCGTCGCCGCGACCGGTTGCGGATGAACGCGCCGACCGCCGGCGCCACGAGCAAGGGCGCAATCAAGCCGAGCACTTCGGCCTGACGCCGGTGCGCGAGACTCATATGCAGCAGAAGCAGCAGCATCGCGATGCGCGTCGGCGGCAACTTGACGCCAAATCCGAGCGCCAACGCCAGTGCGACGACGAGCCAAATCTCGAGCGGCTGCACGGTCTGGAAATTCGGGCTCTGCCATTCGACCAGCACCGACAGCGCGAATTTCATGTTCAGCAGGTGGAACGGCAACCACCAGCCGGCGAAGCCATTGGGTGTCAGCAGCGATGCTGCCACTGATAAGGCGCCGAACGTGCTCCATTGGCGAAGGGTCGCAATCCGCGCGTCACGGTTCGGCGCCGCCAGCAGGGCCTCGCCAGCGAACAGCGCCGCGAACACGAGGCCAAGCACGTAACCGCCCTGTAGATTCGCCCACAGCGCCATCAACGCCGCGAACCATAACGGCGGCGCCCGGTCGCGCTCGCGGGCTTCGACCAGCGCCGCGAACCACAGCACCATGATCGGCAGCGTCAGGATGTGCGGCCGCGCCAGCAGGTGGGCGAGGATCAGACCCCACGCCGCCGCCACCGCCGCCAGCGCATGCACCGGCTCGAGCCAATGCAGCAACGCGCGCGTCAGAATCGCCAGCGTCGCCGCCAGCGCCAGCGCCGTGATCAGCACCAGGCCGTTCCAGCCCCAGCCGTCGTAAAGCGGCGCGAAGATCGTTTCCGCCAACCATTCATGCGGGACCCAATACGCGGCCGGCATCGAGTACGAAAAGATGTCGGCGTGCGGCACCGCGTGATGCGCGATGATCCAGCGGCCGACAACGATGTGCCAATAGGTGTCGGGATCGCCCAACAGCCCCGACGCGTTCGCCAGCACGGTGACGAACGCGGCCAGCGCCACCAACAGCGGCAGCGAGACGCCAAACCGGCTCTTCGCCGCCGGCAGCGATGCGGTGATCGCCATGGCCGCAAATTAAGCGGAAAGATGGTTAATGAACACTTGCCGCGCCTTGCCTTCGCGGCCTGGATTCTTACACTGGCGCCATGCCCGATAACCCGCGAATCGGCCGCCAGGACCTGTTTCCGCCGATCGAGCCCTACCAGAGCGGCATGCTGCCCCTGGATGCGCTCCACACCATGTACTGGGAGCAATCCGGCAATCCGGCCGGTCTGCCGGCGGTATTTTTGCACGGCGGTCCCGGCGCGGGTGCGACGCCGACGCATCGCCGGTTCTTCGATCCGGCGGTTTATCGCATCGTCATCTTCGATCAGCGTGGCGCCGGCCGGTCGACGCCGTTAGGCGAGACCCAGGACAACACGCCGCGCGACCTGATCGCCGATATCGAGCGGCTGCGCGTCCACCTCGGCATCGAACGCTGGGTGGTCTTCGGCGGCTCGTGGGGCTCGACCCTGGCGCTGGCCTATGCCGAGGCGCATCCCGACCGGTGCAGCGGCCTGGTGCTGCGCGGCATCTTCCTGTGCCGCCAAAGCGAGATCGATTGGTTCCTGTACGGCATGCGCACCGTCTTTCCCGAAGCATGGCGTAATTTTTCCGGTTTCATCCCCGAAGCCGAACGCGCCGATCTGCTTGCCGCTTATATGCGGCGGCTGATGGACCCGACCCCGTCGGTGCACATGCCGGCGGCGCGCGCCTGGAGCACCTATGAAGGCGTGTGCTCGACCCTGCTGCCGAGCCCGGACACCGTCGCCGCGTTCGGCGAGGACCGCATGGCGCTGGGCTTGGCGCGGATCGAGGCGCACTACTTCCACCACCACGTGATCAAGCCGGCGAACGATTTGGTCGCGCACGTCGACCGCATCCGGGACGTGCCGGCGATCATCGTCCAGGGCCGCTACGACATGGTGTGTCCGGTGATCAGCGCCGACGAGCTGCACCGCGCCTGGCCCGACGCGCAATACGTCGTCGTGCCCGACGCCGGTCATTCGGCGATGGAACCCGGCATCCGCGCCGAGCTCGTCGCCGCCACCGAACGGATGAAGCGGCGCCTGTAACACGAACTGTCGGTTGGCGGCCTTGCCCTTTGCCGCCGAGGCTTTAAGATGCGGCGGTCGCGCCGGCGGGGGAGAAATCGCGCATGACGGGACGATGGATTGCCGCGCTCGGCGCGCTGCTGCTGGCGACGTGCCTCGGCACCGCCCATGCCCGCGCCGATTGGGCCACCGACCTCACCGGCCCCCAGGAGCCGGGTCTGTTGTCGCTCGGCGGCGGCATGTACGACTTCCTGCACAACCACAAGGCAGTCGAAGGCCGCGCCGAATACGATTTCGGGCACGGCTTCTATTTCGTGAAGCCGATGATCGGCATCTTCGGCACGAATAAGAAATCCGCCTTCGCCTATGCCGGGTTCAACTTCGACCTGCATCTCGGCCACCACTTCGTGTTGGTGCCGAACGCGGCCGTTGGCTACTACCATCGCGGCAACGGCAAGAATCTCGGCCAGGCGTTCGAATTCAAAACCGGCGCGCGTTTCGATTACCGCTTCGACGACGCCTCGCGCATCGGCATCGCCTTCGACCATATCTCTAACGCCGGCCTCAGTAAGACCAACCCGGGCGAAGAGAACATCTTGCTGATGTTCTCGCTGCCGCTCGGCAACTGGTAGGTCTATTCGCGCGCGTGGCGCGAACCCAGACCTTTCGGCAAGCGTAACGCCAACAGCAGCGCCAGCAGCGAGAACGCGCCCGTCGCCCAGAATACGCCGTGCAGACCGGCGGCCAGCGCGTTGTCGAGCCG
>DATEMD010000212.1:0-2317 GCA_035275845.1 Allostellaceae bacterium
TGCGCCGCCTTGGCGTTCGACACAATCATATGGGCGATCGCCGCCATGACCCAGCGGGCCTTTGCCTTGCCACGCATGTCGGCGGCGAGCAGCGTGCCCGTGCCCAGCGGCTTGGTGAGGATGAGCCCGTCTGCGGGCTCAAGACCGCCTTTGCGCAGCGCCGCCGTCGCCGGGACGAGCCCGTTCACGGCAAAGCCGAGTGCCAGTTCGGCGCCCTCGCTGGTGTGCCCGCCGACCAGCGCGCAGCCGGCCTCGCGCAGCACCTCGTTGGCGCCGGCCATCATCGCGGACAAGTCCGCCTCGATCTTGCTTTCGAGTCCGTACGGCACGGTGGCGATCGCCAGCGCCGTCTGCGGTTCGCCGCCCATGGCGTAGACGTCGCCGAGCGAGTGGTTGGCCGCGATCTTGCCCAGCATGTAAGGGTCGTCGACGATGGCGCGGAAATAGTCGACCGTCTGCAACGAGAGTCGCTCGCCGCCGACGTCGACGAGGGCGGCGTCATCCGGCGCATCGAGCCCGACCACGACGTCGGCACGCACAGCAGGCTCGATGCTTGCGAGCGCGCGCGAGAGCACGGTGGCGCCGACTTTGGCGCCGCAGCCGCCGCAGCGCATGGCGATGGCGGAAATTTCCTTGAGCGCCTCCCGGTCGGCCAATGGCGGCAGCGGTGCCACCGGCGCGGGCGTCATCTCCGGCAGTTCGTTGAACTTGCGCATGAAGCGGCGATCGATCCAATCCTTCCAGCGCCACACCCAGTCGCCCTCGACCACGAGACCGTTGCGGCTACCGACCGCGTGGCGTTCCCCGGTCGAGATCAGATAAAGCGCCTCGCGCTGCGGCCGGAACCGCCGCAACGAGCGGCCGGTCAGCGTGCGTCGAATGTTCTCCGCGAGCGCCGGCCCCGCGCGCACGGCGTAGACGCCCGACTTCGGCAACTCGCGACCGGAAAACGCGATCGTGTCGCCCGCCGCGAAGACGCTGTCGTGGCCGGCAACGCGCAGCGTTTCGTCGACCCGCAGAAAGCCGCGGGCATCGAGCGGCAATCCCGCCTTCGCCAGCCAACGCGCCGGCGCCGCTTGCGTGGTCCACAGGATCTCGTCGGCCGCGACCGGACCGTGGCCCGCAAGCATGAGCCGTCCAGCCTCGACGCGCGTAACGGCCGCGCCGGTGATGACGGCGATCCCGCGCGCGGCCAAGATGGCGTGGAAGCGTGCGCGGAACGCCGCCGGGAAGCTCGGCAGGATATCGGCGACGTCGGATATCAGGACGAACGACAGTCCGCCGGCATCGAACCCGGCGCGCGTGACCGCTTGCCGCAAGCGGTGTTCGACCGCGAGCAGAAGCTCGACGCCGCCCGCGCCGGCGCCAACCAGCGCCACGGCTGTACGCCCTTTGCGCGCGAGCACGCGCGCCTGGAGCGCCTCGAACCGCCGCAGGAATCCGTCGATCGGCTTGACGGGGATGGCGTGCTCGCTCGCGCCGGGCACGTCAACGGTGTTCGGCGTGGAGCCGATATTGAGCGAGAGTAGATCGTAAGGAACCGGTGGGCGACGGCGGCAGATCACGTGGCGGCCGGCGAGATCGAGGTCGACCACTTCATCCTGATAAAGCCGCGCGCCGGCGAACCGAGCGAGCGGCCCGGTATCGATATGCGCGTCGTCGAACCCGTAGTGGCCGGCGATGAGGCCAGGCAGCATTCCGGAATAGGGTGTGTGCACCTCGCGGCTGATGAGAGTGAGGCGCACGCCCGGGATCGGCTTCATCCCGAACATGCGCAGCACCGTGACGTGGGAGTGGCCGGCGCCGACCAGCACCACGTCCTTGAGCACCGGCGTCGCAGCCTTCATGCCGGCCTCTCCGCGCCGACCAGGCGCCCCATCGCCGACTCGCTCGGTGCTTCCGACAGCCGCGTCGGCATCGTGTCAATGCGCAATCGTCGACGCAGGCCGCGCGAGAAGGCATCGACCGCCATCGACAGCAGCGCCGTAACCAGGATCAGCACGACCGCAACGTCGAGCCTGAATTCGGAGATGGCGGCATCGATGTAATAGCCGAGCGTTGCCACTCCCAAGATCCCGAAGATCGCACTCTCGCGCAGAATGATCTCCCATCGATAAAGCGCGTAGGCGAGGAACTGACCGTAGAGCCGCGGCACGGTTTCATAACAGTAGAGATTGACGCCCCTCGGTGCGTCCCGCCGATAGTCCAGCACGTCGGCATGACGACCCATCAAATAGCCGACGATGGCGCCGTTGTGGAGCGACAATGCGATGATCGCCGGCAGCATCGAGGGGCCGAGCAACTGCAGCAGCACGTA
>DATEMD010000213.1:0-6018 GCA_035275845.1 Allostellaceae bacterium
ATCGTTCGACTGCCGGCCGCTGAAACCGAGTCCGTCGCACCGGCGCGTGCCCATGGCTAACGCGTCTTGCATCCTGATTGCGGACGACGAGCCGCCGATCCGCCGGTTCCTGCGCACCAGCCTGGCGGCGCAGGGCTTTCGCGTCGTTGAAGCGGCCGACGGTAGGACGGCGCTCGCTGCTGCGGCGCACGAAAAGCCCGACCTGGTGATCCTCGATTTGGGGTTGCCCGACATGAACGGACTCGACGTCATCCGCGCCCTGCGCGCCAAGTCCGATGTGCCGGTGATCGTGCTCTCGGTGCGGGGCGACGAGCAAGGCAAGGTCACGGCGCTCGATCTCGGCGCCGACGACTACGTTACCAAGCCGTTCGGCATGGACGAGCTGGTTGCGCGCATTCGCACCGCGATGCGCCATCGTTTCCAGGCGCAAGGTGCAACGCCTGTGTTCGCATCCGGCGGCGTTTCCGTCGATCTGGTGCGACGGGTGGTCAAGCGCGGCGAGGACGATGTCAAACTCTCGCCAAAAGAGTACGAGTTGCTGCGCATGCTGGTGCTCAATGCCGGCAAGGTGCTCACGCACCGGCAGATCCTCAACGAAGTATGGGGGCCGGCGCATGTCGAGGACGCGCAATATCTCCGCGTTTTCGTGCGCAATCTCCGCCAGAAACTCGAAAGCGACCCGGCGCGGCCGGCGCTGATCCTCACCGAGCCCGGCGTGGGGTATCGCCTGAACGCGCCGGCATAATGGCCGCGGTCGCGGCACTTCCGCGTCGCGCGCGGCCCGACCCAGCAGATCGAGCGTGCAGAACGGGCCGTTCGCCTGGTCGGCGTGGCGGCAATGGTGGGATGCGCCGGCCTCCTGATGATTGGGGCCTTGTCGCGCCTATAGGCAATCGGCGATAACCGCGGCGCGCAACGGCACCACCGCCAAAATTTTGCCATGATTTCGACACGTGGTAGCCCTTGCCAGTTCGCAATGAGCGCTCATGTTGTGTGTCGTGGCGGCGTATAACCAAGCGTCGCCGGGAACGGATAGGGGTATAGGTCATGTTCCGTGGATTTTCCGGACATCAACGGGTTGCGCCGCTGGCCGAGCGGCGCGTTGTCGCGCAGTTGCACGAGGCGCTTGCGACGCTGCCGGCACCCTGGATCGTGCTTGCGAATCGTCGCGCCTCTGGCGCTGACGGGCCGCCGTGGGTTCGGTTTCTTGCGCTGCATCCCGCCAAAGGGATTGCCCTGGTGGACACCACCGCTGCCGAGGCGGCGAAGGCGCCGCTGGAGGATTTTCTTGCGCGCACCGGTTTCCCCGCGTTGCAGCCCGGTGCGCTGCCGATCGTGCCGGTTGCGATTGGCCCCGACGAAGTCACTGCGGTCGCTGAAATCCTCGAGCGCGTTTTTGTCCAAGGGCAGCCGGCAATCGGCAACCCGAACTGGTGCGACGCGGTTGTCGAGTTGCTGCTCGCCGTGCCCGATTTGATGCTGTCGCCGTTGCACCGTGGCGTCCGCCAGCCGGTGGCCAGGGCACCGCAGCCGCAGGCCGAGCCGTCGTTTCGCCCGTCGCCGCAACCCGCACGCGCCGAACCATCACGGCCGTCCGCCAATGCGGCGCCACGGGCACCGACGCCGCCGGACACGGAATCCGAGGCAGTCCGTTTGGTGCCACGTCGGGTCGCGCGCCCGGCAGAATCTCGGCCTCAGTCCGAACCGTCGCCGTCGCCGTCGCGCGCCACAACGCGGCAGCCGCATACGCCGGACGTGCCGCAATTCCTGCTGCAGGGTCTTCAGGACGACGAGCCACATCTGGCGCTCGAAGCCGGCGAACCGATCGATCCCTCGCGCCAAGCCAGAACGTCGCGCAGCCGCCGCGATCCGACGTTCGGCGCCGGACCTGGCCACGCCGACGCGGCGTGGCGTCGGCCGCGTGCGTCGCGGCGCCGCTCGGCGTTTCTTCCGATCGCTGCGGGCTTGCTGTTGGTCGCGGCCGGCGCCGTCGCGCTGCGGTATCACGAATCATCGTCGTCGCTGACTGCCAATACGGCCGCACAATCGTCGCCGCCGTCGCCCACGGCGTCGTTGACGCCGCCGACGATGCCATCACCATTGCCGACGGTCTCGCCGAACTCGGCACCAACCCCGGCCGCGACTATGCCGGCGCCTTCGCCGCCACCCGCGCCGCCAGTGCACGCCGCGGCAACGCCGCAAGCGCCGACGGCGCCGTCGGTCAAGAAGGCTGATGTGGATCTGCCGCGCGACATGCTGCAACCGCAGATCGTGTCGGCGCCGCCACCGGCGCCGCCGCCTTTGCCAGCTGCCAAGCGCGCGCCGCAACCGGTGCGCACCGCTACGACCAAACCGCATCCGACGCCGCCGGCTCCGGCCGATACCGATCTGCCCGCGGCGATCGCGGCCGTGCTGCATCCAGGTGCAGCGCCGCCGCCAGCCGCTTCGGAACCAACCACTGCCGCGCCGTCGTCGGCGACCGCAACGGCACCCGCACCCGCAGCCACGGGCGGCGAGGTGACCGTCAACGGCGTCAGTTACGTTAACGGCCAGCAGCCACACGCGCTCGGCACGCTCGGCTCTGCGCCGCCGTCGGCGCCACCGCCGGCCGCGGTCGCGTCGAACGTGTCGCCGCCGGCTGCTGTAACTCCGCCGGGTGAAGTGGTGATCTCGCGCGCGCCAGCATCGTCGCCAGCAACGTCGTCGGGCTCGAACAACGACAGCGACAGCGGCGCGACCGCGAGCGGACCGCCAACGACGCTCCAAGTCACGCCGTTGCCGGGTAGTTCAAATCCCTAAACGAAAGAGCGGCCGCGGCGACGCTCAGTGATGGTGCCAGTCGTTGTCGTGGTCGTGTCCACCGAATCCGAACCCGAAGCCAAAACCGATAAACGGCGCCGGATAAGCCACCGGCGGCGGGGGCGGGGGCGCGTAGTAATAGGCCGGCGGCGGAGGCGGTGAAGCTGCGACGCAGCCATAGCCTTGAGCAAAGTAGTAACCCGGCGGACACGAGTAATAGTACTGGGCCATCGCCGGCGCGGCGCTAAGCGTCAGGCCAGTCGCCGCCACAGCCAACGCCGCTATGCGGCTGAAACACGTCCAGGTGTTGCGCACGGTCGACCTCCGTTGCGGATTGCGCGCGATCACAGCCATAACGGCTGATGTCGGGCACCTGTTCCCGTGCCGCGAAAATGACATGATGAAAATGACATGATCGTGACCGGCCCATTATGACGCGGCGGTTGCTTGCAGGCGGCGATGACGTTGGGTTCTAATCGCGCTCCGATCCGCCTGCGAAGGAGATTCAAATGATCCGCGTGCCGCGCCTCACTGCTGTTGCGCTCGCTCTCGCGCTGGGCAGCTCGCTCGCCGCTTGCGCCGCCGTCCAAGGGCGCGAGTCCACCGGCCAGTATGTCGACGACGCCACGATCAGTACCAAGGTCCGGACGCAGCTCGTCCAAGAGCAATCGCTCAAGGCGTTCGACATCCACGTCGAGACCATGCAAGGCACGGTGCAGCTCAGCGGCTTCGTCGACACGCGGACGCAGAAGGATCAAGCCGGTACGATCGCCCAAGGCGTCCCCGGTGTCGTCGGCGTGCAGAACAATATCCTGGTGAAGCAGTAGGGCGGTGGCGAACGTCTACTTGGCGTCGGCGTATCGATGTTCGAGCTGCTCGGCCAAGTGGGCGAGCTTCGTCGCGTGCCGCGCCAACAGCTGCCTGAGCTTCGGGTCGGCTTCCTGCCGGGCCCGTTCCGTATAAACGCGCGACTGATCGCGCAATGTCTCACACTCGGTCATTCGCCCTCCTAAGTGGATGGGCGGGACTGCGCGCTTTGCCGGCGCGCTCTCTTTGAAGAATCGGCATCGCCCCGTCGCGAACGCCAATGCCGCTAAAGTTATTCCTAAATTATCCCCAGATTTATCCCGAGTCGAGTCCCCGGCATAACCACATGCCATGGCATGCCAGACAGTGGTATCAGCGGCCGGCGAAATGCGCGTCGAGCCGCGCCATCCAGCGCGCCATGCCATGGGTGATATCGTCCGCCAGCCGCTCGAATTCGAAGCGGATGGCGTCGCGCCGGCGTTCGACGCCGCCGCAGTCGAGTTGCCGCAATCGGGCTTCGACGTCGCCGCGTTCCTGGTCGAGCCCGACGATCGTTTCAAGGCAACGCAACCGGTCTATGCCGCTGGCTGCCTTGAGTTTGCGGCCGAGCTTGTCGAGCTGCCGCGCGATTTCGATCAGTCGCTGGTCGAGGACCTTGCGATAGAGCGTCCGGGTCATGTCACCGCCCGCTGCTGCTGTTCGCGGCGGCGCTCCCGGCGGTTCGCAACAAGAGCGCCGGCGTCGCCGCGCTAGTCACGAGGGCGATTATACGCTGGTCCCTGCGGCAGCACGACGCAGGCTGCATTAAATTTCTGTGAGTATTGACCTGTCTGCTCGGACGGCACTCTCGACCGTGACACGACCGTGCACGATGATCTGCATCGAATCCAACCATCTCCGATCCATCCAGGGAGAGCCGATATGCGTTTGAAGGACAAGATCGCCGTCGTCACCGGCGCGGCCAGCGGCATCGGCAGGGAGATCGCCACCGCCTATATGCGCGAAGGCGCGCGCGTCGCCATCGCCGATCTCGATCTCAAAGGCGCGCAGGCCGCCGCCAAGGCGCTCGACAATGACGGCACGCGCGCGATCGGCGTCGCCATGGACGTAACGCAGGAGGATCAGGTCGATGCCGGCATGGCGCAGGTGGTCAAGCAGTTCGGCGGCATCGACATCCTGGTGAGCAACGCCGGTATCCAGATCGTCGCGCCGCTCGATCAGTTCGATTTCGGCAAATGGAAAAAGCTGCTCGCCATCCACTTGGACGGTGCGTTCCTCACCACGCGTTCGGCGCTGCGCCAGATGTACAAGCAGGGCCGCGGCGGCAGCATCATCTACATGGGCTCGGTCCATTCCAAGGAGGCGTCGGTTTTGAAGGCGCCTTATGTCACTGCCAAGCACGGCCTCATCGGCCTCGCCAAGGTGGTCGCCAAAGAAGGTGCAAAACATGGCGTGCGTGCCAACGTCATCTGCCCCGGCTTCGTGCGAACGCCGCTGGTCGAAAAACAAATTCCCGAACAGGCGAAAGAGCTCGGCCTCAGCGAAGAACAGGTGATCAAGACCGTGATGCTCAAGGATACGGTCGACGGCGAGTTCACCACGCTTCAGGACGTCGCCGCGGCCGCGGTGTTTTTCGCCGGCTTCGAATCTAACGCGCTCACCGGCCAATCGCTGGTGGTGAGCCACGGTTGGTTCATGCAGTAGACCGGCGCCGCGCCGGCGGCACCCACCGCCACAACGCCAGCGCGTAAATCAGCACCGCGAGGTAAAGCGCGGCGAAGAACCAGATCGGCAAATTCCAGAAGATGACGCTGTCGATCCAGCGCGCGATCAACGGCTCGCGCGATGCGGTTTGGCCCGCATCTTGTTCAAGCGCCGCCTGCCACAAGGTCAGGAAACAAGCGCGGCCGAACAGCGGCTGGAGCGCGACGACGACCAGCAACGCCAAGTGCAGCGCGCGCCACCAGAAGCCGCGTACGAAAGCCCAGCCGCGCCACGCGCCGAGCGGAATTACAACCAGGCCGAATACGTTGAACGCGATCACGGCGACATGCGCGGCCAGCACGGCCAGGGCAAGGGCTGTGAACAGCGCCGGGCTCATCGCGCGATTTTACCATCGGCGCATGCCGCGCCGGTGCTCGTCATGGCCATTGCGGACAAAAAAGACCCCGCGAAAGCGGAGCCGGAAGGTGTCCGATTGTGGCCAGCGCCTATTGGGTGCGTTTCAGGACCGTACTGGCCGTTCCACCACTCGTCGCCGCGGGTACCGTCCATTTCAATTCGTTTTTCGTGGCCGAGGTGACGATGAACTTACGATCGACGCCGACGATATTCGGATATGAGGAGCCGATGATGTGGAGCATCAGGCTGTGATCGGCGTCGTTGATCTTATAGGTGCCGAATTGGGCAAGC
>DATEMD010000214.1:0-3708 GCA_035275845.1 Allostellaceae bacterium
CACGGGAGCGGTCGCTGCCAGTTGCGTTTTCTGGATGATGGCAACACAGCGGCAGTTCGCGACGGTCGCGATCGACCATGGCAATTGCAGCGTCGGCAGCCTGACGCACGGCTTCAAGACGCTCGCCGAAGCGGCAAAAGGTGCCGACGTCGCCAATCTCGTCGAGGCGAATTGGGTTTCGCCTGAAATCTTTCCCAAGATCACGGCCGTCACGTGCAAGCCGGGCGCGATCGTCTATGGACCGCTGACACAGACAACCCTCCCTCCAGACGTGGTTTTCTTTCGCCTTGATGGAAAGCAATTGATGAAAGTGCACGCGGCCTATCCCGAGCTTCGATTCGAAGGGAAACCGCAATGCCACATCATCGCCATCGCCAAGGAAAACGGTGTGCCGGCCGCATCGACCGGTTGTGCGCTGAGCCGCCAGCATACCGGCATGTCCGATTCGGAAATCACCTTCGCCGTGCCCGGTCACCTGCTGGCCGAGCTGATCGATCGACTCAAAAGCGTGCAAGCGGCGGATCTGCGCATCGCCGATTATGCCCGCGCGGATGCAGCGCGCTTTCCGGCGATCGCCTGAACCCGGTCGCCTGCGCTACGTTAGCCGCGCTTCGTTCGCGCGGCGAATTGCGTTATGATTTGCCGCAGGAGATTCGATGGCGGCTGATATGAATCGCCGGGATGCAAGGGCGCAGGAACGGAGCCCGTGGCGTCTCGCCGCGATTGAAGAGCGCGGCTTGGCAGGATGGCTGGTCGCCAATGTCGTCGTCGCTGCGTTGTACTTCCTGCTGGGTATCGCGGTTGCCCGGTTTTTCGCCACCTACGGTCTCTTTCCCGCGCCGATCTGGCTACCGGCAAGCATCGCCATGGTGGCGGCGATGGTCGGTGGTCCGCGCCTCTTCCCCGGCATCTTCCTAGGGTCGCTGCTCACCAACGACCTGCTGTTCGCGCCGGCGTTTTACATCACGGTGGTCATTTCAATCACCAACGGGCTTGGCCCGGTGATCGGCGCCGTCGTCTTGCGGCGGCTGCGGCCGCGCGGCGGCCTGTTCACGTCGTTCGCTGGCGTGCTGGCCTTTCTCGTCTGCACGACCTTCCTCAATCCGGCGATCACCGCCACGGGCGGCGGCATCGCCGAGACGCTGGGGCACCCTGATCTGTCCTTGTTCTATTCGATCTGCGTGAACTGGTGGCTTTCCGACAGCGGCGGAACCCTCTATCTCGCGCCGGCGCTGATCCTGTGGCTTGGCCTTGAACAGGAACCCGAACTTCAGATGGCTGGCGCGCTCGGCGGGTTCAGCCGGCGTGATCTGGCGGTATGGGGCTGGATTGCCCTCGTCAGCGTCATTCTCTTTCTGACGCCGCCGTTGCGCGGAACCTATATCCGGTCAGCGTTTCCGTTCCTGCTCGTCGTGCCGCTATCGTGGATCGCGCTGCGGATGTCGCTGCGCTCCGCTTATACGTTGGTGTCGCTGGTGGCGATCGTGGCGACCGCCGGCACCGTCGCCGGATTCGGGCCGTTTCAAAATCACGCGCTTGCCAATCCGCTCCAGCTTGTCGGCACGTTGGTCGTGCTGCTGGCGATGAACGTATTGACGATCGTCGCGCTGATGAGCGAGCGGCGCGAGGCCGAGAACGCGAACAAGGTCAAGTCGATGTTCCTGGCGAAGACCAGCCACGAGCTGCGCACGCCGCTCAACGCCATTATCGGTTTCTCGTCGCTGATCAACGCGCCGGCGCGCGAACCGTTGAGCGAAAAGAAATACGGCGATTACGCCCGTCTCATACAGTCGAGCGGCGAGCACCTTCTGGCGCTGATCGACGATTTGCTCGAGATGGCGAAGATCGAAGCCGGCCGGCTGGAATTGCGCGAGGAACGCATGGCGTTGGCGACGGCGGTTGAGGATGCAGTCGCGCTGATCGCAATACCGGCCGAGGCGAAGTCGATAAAAATCGCAACCGGCGGGCTGAACGATTTGATCGTCAATGCGGACCCTAAGGTCGTGCGCCAGATTCTGCTCAATCTCCTGTCCAACGCGGTCAAGTTCACGCCGGAAGGCGGCGAAATCGGCGTGACGGTCACGTTGGACGAGCACGGCGATGTGGCGATCCGCGTTTCGGATACCGGTGTCGGCATTCCCGCGGACTCAATCGAGCGCGTGTTCCATCCGTTCGAGCGCGTCCGCGGCGACGCGAACCGCAAGATCGAGGGCACTGGGCTCGGCTTGTCGATCACGCGCGGGCTCGTCCGGCTGCACGATGGCGAGATCACGCTGCAAAGCCGGGTCGGCGAGGGCACGATCGTGACCGTCGTCCTGCCAGCCGAACGTATCGTCGGCAATGCCCAGGATCGTCGCGAAGGCGACGATCCCCCCACGCGGTTGGCGACCGGCTGACGCCGCCGCGACATCAACGACATTACAGTGAATTAAGTGTCCGCCGTGCTTTTGAACATGCTTGATTTGACGGCGTAAATCGCCGCAGATGGCGCGCCGCCGTACGGCAATTATGCGTACCCGAACCGCAACCGGAGTCCCAATGGCCGAGATGATCGAGGTTCGTGATCTCACGCGCCGGTTTGGCTCCATCCTGGCGGTCGATCACGTCTCGTTCGCGGTCGGGCGTGGCGAGGTGCTGGGCTTCCTTGGTCCGAACGGGGCGGGCAAATCGACCACCATGAAGATGATCACCGGTTTCCTCGCGCCGACCGAGGGCACCGCCGTGGTTTGCGGCGCGGACATCGTCGCCGATCCGATCGCCGCCAAACGGCACATCGGCTACCTGCCTGAGGGTGCGCCCGCCTATCCCGACATGTCGCCGCGCAGTTTCCTGCGCTTCATCGCCGAAATTCGCGGTTTCGCCGGCGACGAGGCCAAACGGCGGATCGAGTTGGCGGTGGCGCGTACCGCGTTGGCGTCGGTGATGGAACAGCCGATCGAAACCCTGTCCAAAGGATTCAAGCGTCGCGTCGGCTTGGCGCAGGCGCTACTGCACGATCCGGACGTTCTCATTCTCGACGAACCGACCGACGGGCTCGATCCCAATCAGAAACACGAAGTCCGCACGCTCATCCGCGCGCTCGCGCCGGAAAAGGCGATCGTGATCTCGACGCATCTTCTCGAAGAGGTCGATGCGGTCTGCTCGCGCGCGATCGTCATCGCCGCGGGGCGTCTCCTCGCGGACGCGACACCGGTCGAACTCGCCGCGCGCTCGCGCCTGCACAACGCCGTTCGGGTCAATCTTGCGGCCGGACACGACGAAGCGGAAACTGCGTTACGCCGCCTGCCGGGTGTTGCTGCGGTGGAACAGGTCGACGAAGCCGGCGACCGTGCGCTGCTGGTCCTGCCGCGCGGCGGCCAGGCCATCGTCGGCGAAGTCACCGACTTGGTGCGCACGGCGGGCTGGGCCGTCCGTGGTCTGAGCGTCGAACGCGGCCGTCTCGACGAAGTCTTTCGCACCATCACGACCTGAGGCGCCGGTGCATTCCACTTGGGTCATCTTCCGACGCGAACTGGCGAGCTATTTCACGACGCCGCTGGCGTATGTGTTCATCGTCATCTTCCTGGTCATGGCGGGCGCGCTGGCGTTCTTCGTCGGTAACTTCTTCGATCGCGGCCAGGCCGATCTGCTGCCGTTCTTCAATTATCATCCGTGGCTCTACCTCGTGCTGATTCCGGCGCTGGCGATGCGGCTGTGGGCGGAAGAGCG
>DATEMD010000215.1:0-4198 GCA_035275845.1 Allostellaceae bacterium
CGCAAGGGGACTTCGCGCAAGGCATGAACGGCGCCGCGCCCGCACCCAACCGGCCCGACGAGCTCGCCTTCCTGGCGCTCGGCGGGGTGGGCGAGATCGGCATGAACCTGTCGCTCTACGGCTACAAAGGCCGCTGGCTGATGGTCGATTGCGGCATCTCTTTCGCCGACGATACGCTGCCCGGCGTCGACGTCATCATGCCCGATCCGGCGTTCATCGAAGCGCATGCGAGTGCGCTCGACGGCTTGGTGGTCACGCACGCGCACGAAGACCATATCGGCGCCATCCCGTACCTGTGGTCGCGCTTCAAGTGTCCGGTCTATGCGACGCCGTTCACTGCCGCGGTGCTGCGGCTCAAGCTGATCGAGGCTGGCCTCGAACACCAAATTCCCATCACGGAAGTTCCGCTGTCGGGGAAATTCAGCGTCGGGCCCTTCGAGATCGAGTTGATCACGCTGACGCATTCGATCCCCGAGCCCAACGCGGTGGTGCTGCGCACGCCGCTCGGCACCGTGCTGCACACTGGCGACTGGAAATTCGATTCCGATCCGCTGGTCGGCGATGCGTCGGACATGGCGGCGCTGCGGCGTCTGGGCGACGAAGGTGTGCTGGCGATGATCTGCGATTCGACCAACGCGCTGCGGCCGGGCGAGGCGGGATCCGAGGCCGATGTACGCAAGACGTTGATCGACCTCGTCGGCCGGAAAAAGAGCCGCGTCGCCGTTGCCTGCTTCGCGTCGAATGTGGCGCGGCTGGCGTCGATTGCCGCCGCCGCTCAGGCGCATGATCGTCATGCCGTGCTGGTTGGCCGCTCGCTCTGGCGCATCGAGCATGCGGCGCGCGAGACCGGCTATCTCCAGGGCGTGCCGCCGTTCCTCACCGAGGAAGAGGCGTCGTATCTGCCGCGCGAAAAGGTGCTGCTGATCTGCACCGGCAGCCAGGGCGAGCCGCGCTCGGCGCTGGTACGCATCGCCGCCGACGAACATCCCGAGATCGTGCTCGAGGAGGGCGATTGCGTGATCTTCTCGTCGCGCATCATTCCTGGCAACGAGCGTGCCATCGGTCGATTGCACAACGCGCTCGCGGCGCTCGGGGTCGAAATCGTCACCGAGCACGATGCGCCCGTGCACGTGTCCGGCCATCCGGCACAGGACGAACTCATCCGCATGTACCAAACCGTGCGGCCCAAGATCGCGGTGCCGGTCCACGGCGAGACGCGACATCTGTTGGCCCAGGCGCGGCTCGCCGAACAGTGCCAAGTGAGCCAGACGGTGGTGACGCGCAACGGCGAGGTGGTGAAGCTTGCACCCGGTCCAGCTTCAGTCGTTGGCGAGGTGCCGACGGGACGGCTCGCTGCCGACGCCAACACGTTGCTCGACGCCAAGGGCGAGACCCTCAAGAACCGGCAGCGCATGGTGTTCAACGGCGCGGCGCTGGCGACCTTGGTGATGGACCGCGCCGGCAAGCTACTGGCGCCGCCGCAGGTTTCGGTCGAAGGCGTGCCCAGTGAGGATTCCGGCGAGGCGCTGGCTGCGCGCGTCGCCCAGGCGCTCGACGAGCTCGGCGCGCGCGACCGGCGCGACGACGATAAGGTGCGCGAAGCCGCACGGCTCGCCATCCGCCGCTCGCTGCGTGACTGGCACGGCAAGAAGCCGGTGACGCAGGTGCATCTGGTGCGGATCGCTGGAGGCACCGCATGATCGGACGGCTCAACCACGTCGCCATCGTTGTGCCGGACGTCAAAGTGGCGGCGAAGCTGTACAAGGGTATGCTCGGCGCGCAGGTGTCCGAGCCGGTGCCGCTGCCGGCGCACGGTGTCACCACCGTCTTCGTCACGCTGCCCAACACCAAGATCGAGCTGCTTGAGCCGCTGGGCGACAAATCGCCGGTGCGCGCTTTCCTCGAACGCAACCCGGCCGGCGGCATGCATCACCTGTGTTACGAGGTCGAAGACATTCTGGCGGCGCGCGATAAGCTCGAAGGCGAGGGGATGCGCGTGTTGGGCGACGGCGAGCCGGCGATCGGCGCGCACGGAAAACCCGTGCTGTTTTTGCATCCCAGGGATTTCTGCGGCACGCTGATCGAACTCGAAGAAGTCTAGAGATTGCGTTAAGCTATCGCCCGATCAACAGGACAATGCCGTACGCAGGGAGGCGGAGGCATGACTGAAATCGGTCATTTCGTCGGCGGCAAGCCGGTGGGCAACGGGCACGGACGCTTCTCCGACGTCTTCAATCCGGCAACGGGTGAAATCGCCGGACGCGTCGCCTTGGCAACCGCCGCCGAGCTGGACGCCGCGGTGCAGAACGCCAAGGTGGCATTCTCCGGCTGGGCGCGCATGACGCCGGCGGCGCGGGCGAGAATTCTTTTCAAATTCAAAGAGTTACTGGAGAAGAACCGCGGCGAGCTAGCGCGCATGATCGGCGCCGAGCACGGCAAGGTGCTGGGCGACGCCACCGGTGAAGTGACGCGCGGCATCGAAGTCGTCGAATTCGCCTGCGGTATTCCGCATTTGCTGAAAGGCGAGTTCTCCGAGAACGTCGGCACCAACGTCGATTGCTATTCGGTGCGTCAGCCGCTCGGCGTTTGCGCCGGCATCACGCCGTTCAACTTTCCGGCCATGGTGCCGATGTGGATGTTCCCGGTGGCGATTGCCTGCGGCAACACCTTCATCTTGAAGCCGAGCGAGCGCGATCCGTCGGTGCCGTTGTTGCTGGCCAAGTTATTGCTTGAGGCCGGTGCGCCGCCGGGCGTGCTCAACGTCGTCAACGGCGACAAGGAAGCGGTCGACGCCATCCTCAATCATCCCGATATCGCGGCGGTGAGCTTCGTCGGCTCGACGCCGATTGCGGAATACGTCTATCGCACCGGCACGGCGACGGGTAAGCGCGTGCAGGCGTTGGGCGGCGCCAAGAACCACATGGTCGTGTTGCCCGACGCCGACATGGATCAGGCAACCGACGCGCTGATGGGCGCGGCCTACGGCTCGGCCGGTGAGCGCTGCATGGCGATCTCGGTCGCCGTCGCGGTCGGCGCCGCGGGTGACCGACTGATCGAGAAACTGGCGCCGCGTGTGCGCGGCCTCAAGGTCGGCCCGTTCACCGATCCCGACGCCGAGATGGGTCCGTTGGTGACCAAGCAGGCCTACGACCGGGTCAAAGCCTATGTCGATCTCGGCATCAAGGAAGGCGCAAAGCTGGTGGTCGACGGCCGTGGTCTCAAGCTGCAAGGCTACGAGAAGGGCTTCTTCCTCGGCGGCTGCCTCTTCGATCACGTCAAACCCGAGATGCGCATCTACAAAGAGGAAATCTTCGGGCCGGTGCTGTCGGTGGTGCGCACGCCGGATTACGAGGAGGCGCTCGGCCTGGTCAACGCGCATGAATTCGGCAACGGCACGGCGATCTTCACCCGTGACGGCGACGCGGCGCGCGATTTCGCCGCGCGCGTGCAGATCGGCATGGTCGGTGTCAATGTGCCGATCCCGGTGCCCGTCGCCTACCATTCCTTCGGCGGCTGGAAGCATTCGCTATTCGGCGATCATCACATGCACGGATCGGAGGGCGTGCGCTTCTATACGCGACTCAAGGAAGTGACCTCGCGCTGGCCCAAGGGTATCCGCGCCGGCGCCGAATTCGTCATGCCGACGCTGCGTTGACGCGGGAAACGCTCGACGCCGCCCAATTCCGCGCTAAGCTCTGGCCATGAACTGGTTCTTCAATATCGCGCTCTACATCATCGTCTGGTGGATCACCCTGTTCGCCGTGCTGCCGTGGGGCGTGAAACCGGCAAACGAAAGCGACCAGGGCCACGATGCCGGCGCGCCGGCGCATCCGCATCTGCTGGTCAAGGCGATCATCACCAGCTTCATCGCCTTGGGGCTGTGGTACGTCATCCGCTTCGGGCTGCTGTGGGAGTTGGCGCGCATCCGTACCCAGACCTACGGATGAGCGCCAAGTACTGCCGCGCCGCGCCGGGCCACGAATTCCACGGGCCCTATCACGACGGCGAATACGGCTTTCCGGCGCGCGACGATGCGGTGTTGTTCGAACGTTTGGCGCTCGAGATCAACCAGGCCGGATTATCGTGGCTCACGGTGTTGAAGAAGCGCGCCGCCTTCGCGCACGCCTTCGCTGATTATGACATCGACAAGGTCGCGCGCTTCGGTGCGCGCGACATCAGGCGACTGCTCAACGACGCC
>DATEMD010000216.1:0-5479 GCA_035275845.1 Allostellaceae bacterium
GAATGGTCCGACACGAGCTACGAGATCTTCGGTGTCGACAGGGCGACATTCCTGCCGACGACCGAGAATTTCTTGAAGCTGGTCCATCCCGACGATCACGCCACGATCGCGCGCACGCGCGGTGAGATCGCCGCCGGCAAGAATCCCGACCCATTCGAATACCGGATCACCCGACCGGACGGTGAACTTCGGCATATCTATCGTGAAGTCGCGGTCGAATTCGACGCCAACCACAAGCCGCTCTATATGATTGGCACCATCCGCGACGTCACCGAGCGGCACGCCAAGGACGAAGAGCTCCGACGTAAAAGCGTCGAGATCGAGGAGCGCAACCAGGAGCTCCAGCGGTCAAACGCCGAACTCGAGCAGTTCGCCTACGTCGCCTCGCACGACTTGCAGGAGCCGCTGCGCATGGTGGCGAGCTATTGCCAGCTGTTGCACCGGCGCTACAAGGATAAGCTCGACAAGGATGCCGAGGAATTCATCGGCTTCGCGGTTGAAGGCGCAAACCGCATGCAGCGCCTGATCAACGACCTCCTCGCTTACTCGCGCGTCGGCCGCAAGGGCGGCGATCCCGTGCCATTCGAATTCGCCGACGCGGTCAACGCGGCGCTGACAAATCTCAAGGGCGCGGTCACCGAAAGCAACGCGACGGTCAACGTCGGCCCGCTCCCGCGCGTCGTCGGTGTGCGCATGCAGCTGACGCAACTCATGCAGAACCTCATCGGCAATGCGATCAAGTTTCACCGCGAGAACGTGACGCCAACGATCACGGTTTCGGCTACGCGCGAGGGCGCGATGTGCCACGTGGTCGTCGAGGACAACGGCATCGGCATCGAGCCGCAATATCTCGAACGCGTGTTCCTGATTTTCCAGCGCCTGCACGAGCGCAACAAATATCCCGGGACCGGTATCGGCCTCGCGATTGCCAAGAAAGTCATCGAATACCACGGTGGCCGCATCTGGATCGAATCGACGCCGGACCAGGGCAGCCGCTTCCACTTCACACTTCCGGCCGACATCCAGAATGGAGCGATCAATGGTTGAGACCCTGCCGAGCCGTCCGATCGAGGTCCTTCTCGTCGAAGACAACCCGGGCGACGCCCGGCTAACGCGGGAGGCGTTGCGCGAAGGCAAGATCCACAACAACCTGCATCACGCGCGCGACGGCGTCGAAGCGCTGGCGTTCCTCAAGCGCGAAGGCGAGTTCGCCAAGGCGCCGATGCCGGACCTCGTCCTGCTCGACCTCAACCTGCCCCGCAAGGACGGGCGCGAGGTTCTCGCCGAAATGAAGCAGGATCCACGCCTGCGCACCATTCCGGTGGTCGTGCTCACCACGTCCGAGGCTGAAAACGACATCGTGCGCAGCTACGAGCTACACGCCAACTGCTACATCACCAAACCCGTTGGTCTCGAGCAGTTCATCTCCATCGTGCGCGAAATCGAGAGCTTCTGGCTCGCCGTCGTCACGTTGCCGAACCGCAACGACAACGCCGCATAAACCCCTCAGGAGCCTCGTGACCATGTCGAACGCCGGCGCCCCTTCGACGCGCGCGCTGCGTATCCTCCTGATGGAGGACAATCCGGGCGACGCCCGGTTGACGCAGCTGCTGCTCGAGGAAGCGAGCGACTTCCCCTTCGAACTCGTCCACGTGACAAGTTTCGAACAGGGAACGTCTGCGATCGCTGGTGGCGGATTCGACATCGCATTGGTCGATTTGTCGCTCGGCGATTCATACGGCATCGACACCGTCCGGCGCATACATCAACGCGTCCCATTGATGCCGATGATCGTGCTGAGCGGTCTCGAAGACGAGACCATGGCGGTCGCGGCGTTGCAGGAAGGCGCGCAAGACTACCTGGTCAAAGGCCAGGGCGACGGCAATTTGATCAAGCGCTCCATCCGCTATGCGATGGAACGCAAGCGCGTCGAGGCGCAGCTTGTCGAGACGAAAAACGCCGCGGAAACGGCGAACCGCGCCAAGACCGAATTCCTCGCCAACATGAGCCACGAGCTGCGTACGCCGCTCAACGCGATCATCGGCTTTTCCGAGATCTTGAAGCAGGAGTCGCTCGGCCCCCTCGGTCATCCGTCGTATCGCGATTACGTCCGCGACGTCTACGAAAGCGGTGTCCATCTTCTCCGCATCATCAACGACATTCTGGATCTGTCGAAGATCGAGGTCGGCAAGCTGACGCTTAGCGAAGCGCCGGTCGATCCTTGCGATGCAATCGAATCCTGCATGCGCATCGTGCGCGAACGCGCCAACAATGGCGGCATCGCCCTGATCGCCGAGTTGGCGCCCGATCTGCCGACGCTCAACGCCGACGAACGCATGGTGAAACAGGTGCTGCTTAACCTGCTGTCGAATGCGATCAAGTTCACGCCGCCCGGCGGATCGGTGCGCGTCGTGGCACGGGTCGACGACGCGGACGGTTTGATCATTCAGGTCGTCGACACCGGCATCGGCATCGCCGTCGCCGACATCGAGCGCGCCTTGCAGCCATTCGAGCAGATCGACAGCTCGCTGCATCGTAAATACCAGGGCACCGGCCTCGGCCTGCCCCTTGCCCGGTCGATGTGCGAGCTGCACGGTGGCCGTTTCGCCATCGACAGCACCGTCGGCACGGGCACGACAGTGACCGTGCATTTCCCGGCCGAACGCAGCCTGCGCAAGGTGCCGGTCACCTGCGCCCGCGACGTCGCCTAGCACGCCGTCGTCCTAGAACGTTCCTGGATAAGCGCCGCCGTCGACCAGCAGGTTCTGACCGGTGATGTAGCCAGCTTGCGTGCTGCATAAGAACACGCACGCGGCGCCGAATTCGGCAGGCGTGCCGGGGCGCCCGGCCGGGATCGTCGCCAGCCGCCGCTGCTGCGCCTCCTCGACGGAAATCTTCGCGTTGCGCGCCATGGTTTCGGTATTGGCGCGAAGCCGGTCGGTATCCATCGCACCCGGCAACAGATTGTTGATCGTGACGTTATGCGCCACGGTTTTGCGCGCTAGGCCGGCGACAAAACCGGTAAGGCCGGTGCGCGCACCATTCGACAGACCGAGTATATCGATTGGCGCTTTCACCGCGCTCGAGGTGATGTTAACGATCCGGCCGAAGCGGCGTGCGATCATGCTGTCGACCGTGGCCTGGATCAGCGCGATCGGTGTCAGCATGTTGGCGTCGAGCGCCTTGATCCAAATATCGCGCGTCCATTCACGAAAATCCCCCGGCGGCGGACCGCCGGCATTGGTCACGAGAATATCGGGCGACGGACACCCGGCAAGCGCCGCAGCGCGCCCTTCCGCCGTCGTGATGTCGCCGACGACCGCGGTGACTTTGACGCGATAACGGTCGCGTAATTCGGTCGCCGTCGCTTCGAGCGCCTCGCGGCCGCGCGCGGTGATCGTCACGTCGACACCTTCGGCGGCGAGCGCCGCCGCGCAGCCTTTGCCCAGCCCTTTGCTCGCGGCGCAGACCAGCGCCGTCTTGCCTTTCAAACCCAGATCCATGCGCCCTCCGGCCGCTCGCGGCGATGCGGCTAATTCCTAGGCGTGGCGTGCAGCGGCAGCAAGGATTTGAGATAGACCGCGATCGCCAAGCGATCAGAGTCCGTCAGCAACGCTGTGCCCTTGACCACGTCGCTCATCTGCCTGTCGACCCCGTCGGAATTCGGCGTGTGTCCGGTCTTCAGCACGGTCGCGATGTCGGCCAGACTCCATTGGCCGATGCCGGTGTCCTTTTCCGGCGTGATGTTGGACGAACGCACGCCGTCCGGCCCGTTGGGATTGCCGGCATAGGCGTGCGCGCCGTTCTCGACTGCGCCGAGAAAATTGCGCGGTGTGTGGCACTCTTGGCAATGCACCACGGCTTCGGACAGATAACGTCCGCGGTTCCATTCGGGATTCTTGTCCGCGATCGGCTGCAACGGTCCCGGCGAGAAATACAGCATCCGCCACACGACCAGCAGCGGGCGGAATGCAAACGGGAATTTGATGTCATCGGGCTTGTTCGGCGCTGGGTCCGGCTTTTGCGTCATCAGGTAGGCGTAGAGATCGGCGATGTCACCGTCGCTCATGCCTGAGTACGACGTGTATGGGAAAACCGGATAGAGGTATGCGCCATCACGTCTAATCCCGTCTCGCAGCGCGCGGCTGAAATCAGCAAGCGACCAGCGGCCGATGCCGTTGGTCGGGTCTGGCGTGATGTTGGGCGTATAGAAGGTACCGAATACCGTGACCAGCGGCCGGCCGCCGGCCAGCGGCGCGCCGTGATTTTTGACGTCGGTATGACAAGTGGCGCAGTCCGCAGCGGCAAAAATATAGGCACCGCGGGCAATTGCTGCATCGTCGGCCGCGCGCGCTGGCGATGCGGCAAACGCAAAAGGGAGGACGGCAATGGCAACGAGCCAAGACTTCATCGGCTTCCAGTCCGATTGGCGCGTTAAGGGACCAGCTTGAATAGAACCGCGCAAGTCCTGCTTTTGAGACGCGTATAGTTTCCTGCACACACGATACGGAAATAGTGTGTCAGGACGGCTTCACGATTGCGTTAGTTTCAACCGATGGGGCCGGCGACGTGCGCCGCAAATCCAGGCTGTTGTTGCAACCGTTGATACCATTTCGTCAGCGCTGGCATCTCGGGCCGCTCGATAGGGTAAAGAAACCAGCGGTGCGCCCAGATACCGATACCGATGTCCGCAAGCGTGAAGGTATCGCCCGCCAGATAGTCTTGCGCCAAGAGTTGGCGCTCGACCATCTCCCATAGGGCGATCGCTTCGATGCGATAGCGTGTAAGCGCCGGAAAATCGCGCTGTGGCTCTGGCGTTCGGTAATAGCCGCGCAGCAATCCGGCCAGCGGCGTGTTGAGACGCGACAGCTGCCAATCCATCCAGCGCTCGACTTCGCTGCGCTGCGCCGGATCGGTTGGATGCAATGCCGCGCCGCCGTAGACCGCGCACAGATAGCGCATGATCGTATTTGATTCCCAGATCACGATCTCGCCGTCCTTGACGGTCGGTACGAGCCCGTTGGGATTCATCGCCCGATAGGTGGGAGCATCGTTGCCGCCAAATTTGCCGCCCCAATCGAGGCGTTCGTGCGCAATACCCAGATCGGTGCAGACCCAGAGCACCTTTTGGACGTTGGACGACGTCGTGCGTCCCCAGATCGTCAGCATGTCCCCTTCCCCATGCGCGGCGCCGTCGGTTCCGTCAGTCGATCAGGCCGAGTTCAAGCTTGGCTTCCTCGGACATCCGATCCTTGTCCCACGGCGGCGTCCAGACCAGCTTGACGCGCGCATCCTGCACGCCGGGTACGGCCGAGATCGCGTCACGCACCTGACCGGGCAGAGCACCGGCGACCGGACAGGCCGGCGTCGTCAGCGTCATCTCGACGTAGACGACACCGTCCTTGTTGACGATCAGCTCGTAGATCAGGCCGAGATCGACGAGATTCACCGGAATTTCGGGGTCGCGCACGGTCTTGAG
>DATEMD010000217.1:0-6532 GCA_035275845.1 Allostellaceae bacterium
CCCGGTGCAGTTCAACGTCACGGTGACCTTCGCCGACGAGGGCGGCAAGACTCGCCTTGTCTGGCGCAACATATTCCCGAGTGTCGCCGAGCGCGACCGCATCGTTCGCGAATACGGCGCGGAGGAGGGACTCAAGCAGACGGTTGGCCGCTTGGCCGAGCACGTCGAACGGATCACGGCCGTCAGGAAGGGTGTGCCAGATCTGGTCATCACCCGCATCTTCGATGCGCCGCGCGAACTGGTCTTCTCGCTGTGGACCGACCCGAAGCACGTAGCAGAATGGTGGGGGCCGCGTGGCTTCGCCGCTAGGGTGCATGAATTGGACGCGCGACCCGGCGGCGCCATGCGCATCGAGATGTGTGCGCCCGATGGGCGCGTCTATCCGATGAGCGGCAAATTCGAAGAGCTTGTCACGCCGGAACGATTGGTCTTCATCAGCGGCGCCTTGGACGAAAAGGGAAAGCCGCTGTTCGAGGTCCGCACCACCGTGCTGTTCGAAAACGTGGGCGGTAAAACCCGCCTGACAATGCGTGCGTCGGTGACTATGCAGACGGATGCGGCGCCGCCGTACATTGCGGGCATGAACGAGGGCTGGAGTCAGACGCTCGACCGGCTTGCCGAGCGCGTCGCGGCGGTGCGCGTCGGGTGACGGCGTTAGCCGGCGATGGCGACGCCGATCAGCCGGCCGATGCCGTACGTTACGGCGGCGGCGGCGAGTCCGATCGCCAGCTGGCGTGCGCCCGAAAACAACACGCCGCGGCCGGTGAACAGCGAGGTGCCGGCGCCAATCAGGAACATCACGGCGCCGCTCAGCGCCGCGCCCACCCAGACCGCCTGATTTCCACCCAGGACGGCAAAGGGCAGGATCGGCATCGCTGCGCCGCTGGCGAACAGCAGGAACGAGGTCCCCGCCGCGACCCATGCCGAGCCGCCGAGTTCGTTCGGATCAATGCCGAGCTCTTCACGCGCCAGCGTGTCGAGCGCGGCGCCCTTGTCGCCGATGATGCGTTCCGACAGCAGTTTCGCCTGGTGTTCGGACAGGCCTTTGGCCTGGTAGATGAGCGCCAGTTCCTCTTTCTCCTCTTCGGGGAACGTGCGCAGTTCTTCGGCTTCGACGTCGATTTGCGCCTGCGCCAATTCGCGCGCGCTGTTGACCGACAGCCATTCGCCCATCGCCATCGAACATGCGCCGGCGATCAATCCGGCCATGCCCGTGACCAGAACGGCGTGGCTGCTGAGGTTGGCGCCAGCGACACCGGCGATCAGGCTCAGGTTCGACACCAGCCCGTCATTGGCGCCGAGCACGGCGGCGCGCAGGGCATTGCTGCCGCCGCGGTGGCGACCTTCGATTTGCGCCAGTTCATTGCCGCTCAGGCCGCCGCGCGGCGGTTGCGCCAGCGCTTGAACGATGCGCGCGTGCGAACGCTCGTCCGCCGGCAGGCCGGCCGCCGCCGCTTCCGGTTGTGTGTCGTATTGCGTCACGTCGCTGCGCTCGAGCGTATCGACGATCGGCAGTACCGTCTCGGTGCCGAACCGCCGCGCCAGCCACGCCAACACACGCGACCGTATACCCGGACGCAGCCGACCGGTGCGACCACCAGCGCCGGCGATCCGCCGCATCCAGAATTCGGCGTGCGCTTCCTCAACGCCGGCGAGGCGACGATAGATTTGTTTCAGTTTCGTGTCGGGCTCGGCGTCGGCGAGCGCGCGATAGAGTGCGGCGCTGTCGACTTCGCCTTGCAGGTTGCGGCGGTAGCGCCCGAGATTACCGGAGCGGCCGGCGGTCTTTGCCTTTTTCACGGCGGCGATTATAGCCCGGCCGGCAGCGGCAGAAAGTGTGGCCGAAATGTCATTGCCGGCGGGTTAGACGATTGCGAGGGTTCGACCCTGGTGCATAGCTGGGCTGCGATATTTCGGCGAGCGGATCCTGTCATCGATTTTATAATTTGATACTATCGATCGATAGACATAAAGCTGAGCCTTATGCTTGCACCTGAAATCGCCGCGCCTCGCGGCGCGCGCCGCAGCACTGTTTCGGCGCGCGGCGCCGACACCCGCCGCCGCCTGATCGAGACCGCGATCGAGGTTTTCGCGACCCATGGCTATGACGGCACCAGCACGCGGCTGCTGGCGGAGCGCGCCGGCGTCAACCTGCCGGCGATCCAATATCATTTCGGCAGCAAGGAAGGGCTTTACCGGGCGGTCGTCGGCTATTTCGCCGACTACATCGAACAGCAGATGGCGCCGGTCGGCGCGCGGGTGAAGGTGGCATTCGCCGGTGGCAAGCCGTCGCGCGGCGCGGCGCTGCGTCTTCTGCTCGAGTTGCTTGAGGAATTCGTCGCACTGGTGTTCGAAGGCGGCGACGGCGACACGCGCGCCAGCGTCGAAAGCCGCAAGCTGTTCATCGCGCGCGCCGAGGTCGAGCGTTCGGCGGCGCTCGAATCCCTCTACGCCACCATGCGGCGCTGCGTCGGCGAGCCGTGCGCGACGCTGGTGGCGCGCCTTATCGGCCGCTCGCTCAAGGACGAACAGACCTGGCTGCGCACGGCCGCGATCCTCGGCCAGGCGACGGTGTTCTGCAACAAGCCGGCCGCGCGCACGCTGCACTGGCGCAGCATGGATCGCACGCGGGTGCGGGCGGTGCAGCGCGTGGTCTGCGCGCACACCCGGGCGATTTTCGCGGGAGCCGGTCGATGAGCCGCCGCCTGTTGGCCGTCGTCGCGGCGCTGGCGCTCGCGTCGTGCGCGGTCGGTCCCGATTTCAAGCCGCCCGCGGCGCCTGCCGATGCGGGCTACACGCCGGAAAAGCTCGCCGACACGACGGCGACCGACGTCGCCGGTGGTGCTGCGCAGCATTTCAACGCCGGCGAAGACATTCCCGGCGAGTGGTGGAGCCTGTTCCATTCGCCGGCGCTCGATACGCTGGTGAAAGAGTCGTTGGCGCACAATCCCAATATCACTGCGGCGCAGGCGTCGCTGCGCCAGGCGCACGAGAACACGCTGGCGACCGAAGGCGGGTTCTTCCCGACCATCGGCGCCGAGTTCACCCATCAGCGCGAAAAGTTCAGCGGTGCGGCATTCGGTCAGCCCCAGGAAAAGGGCTTCCTCAGCCTCAACACCGGCGAGGTCGTTGTCGGTTACTCGCCCGACGTCTTCGGCGGCACGCGCCGTCAGGTCGAGGAGTCGGAAGCCGCCGAAACCTTCCAGCGTTTCCAGCTTGAAGCGGCTTATCTGACTCTGACCTCGAACGTGGTGGCCGCGGCGGTGCAGGAGGCTAGCCTGCGCGCCCAGATCGCCGCGACCCAGGACATTGTCAAAGCCGAAAGCGATCTGCTCGAGCTGCTGAATCACCAATTCCAGCTCGGTGCCGTGGCGCGTAGCGCGGTGCTTCAGCAAACGGCGACATTGGCGCAGGAAAAGGCGACGCTACCGCCGTTGCAGAAGCAGCTGGCGCAGCAGCGCGACCGCATTGCCGCACTCGCCGGCCGCTTCCCCAATCAACCACCGGGTCAGACCTTCGAGCTCGCGGCGCTGACGCTGCCACAGGCGCTGCCGGTCAGCCTGCCGTCGCGGCTGGTCGAGCAGCGCCCCGACGTGCGCGCCGCCGAGGCGACACTGCATCAGGCGAGTGCCGATATCGGCGTTAAGACCGCCGCCATGCTGCCGCAGTTCAATCTCACCGGCGACATCGGCACCGAGGCGGCCAAGCTCGGCAACTTGTTCACGCCCGGCACCGGCATCTGGAGCCTCGCGGCCGGCGTGACGCAGCCGCTGTTCCACGGCGGCGTGCTGCTGCACGAGAAGCGCGCCGCCGAGGCGGCGTACGACGCGGCCGCGGCGCAGTATCGCAGCACCGTGCTGTCGGCGTTCCAGAATGTCGCCGACACGTTACGCGCGCTGCAGGCCGACGCCGATGCCCTGCAAGCCGACAGCGCCGCGGAGCGTTCGGCCAATGAAAACCTGAGCCTGGCGCGCGATCAATATCGCCTCGGCGCGGTCAGCCTCATCGAACTGCTCAATGCCGAGACCACCTATGAGCAAGCGCGGATCGCCCTCGTCCAGGCGCAGGCCGCCCGCTATGCCGATACCGCCGCGCTGTTCGAGGCGCTGGGCGGCGGCTGGTGGCACCGTTCGGACGTCGCCCAGAATCAAACCCAGGACTGAGCCATGCCGTTCGACCCACGCGACGTGACACAACGCATCCGCGGCCCTCTCGCCAAGCGCATGATCATCATGCTCGCCCTGGCGGCCGTCGTGCTGATCATCATCTTCGGCTACGAAGCCTTCAAGTCGTACATGATCAGCAAATTCATGCGTTCCTTCGCCAATCCGCCGCAGACCGTGTCAACGATTGTCGCGACGACGCAGGAGTGGCAGCCGACGACGACCGCCGTCGGTTCGTTGCGCGCGGTCAACGGCGCGGATCTGTCGCTCGAAGTCGCGGGCGTCGTCGACAAACTCTACTTCGATTCTGGCAACGACGTTTCCGCCGGGACGGTGCTGATGACGTTGCGGTCGGACGACGACGTCGCGAAACTGCACGCGCTTCAGGCGACCGCCGAACTCGATGCGATCAACCTGGCGCGCGACGAAAAGCAGCTCAAGGTCAATGCGGTCAGCAAGGCGCAGGTCGACACCGATTCTGCGACGTTGCGCAACGCCCAGGCCCAGGTCGCCGAGCAGCAAGCGGTGGTCGACAAAAAGACATTGCGGGCGCCGTTTGCCGGGCATCTCGGCATCCGCGCCGTCGACGTCGGCCAATACTTGAATGCGGGCACGACGATCGTGACGCTCCAGGCGCTCGACCCGATCTATGTCGATTTCACCTTGCCGCAACAGGCGCTGTCGGAAATCCGCGAAGGCCAGTTGATGACGGCGACGGTCGACACCTTCCCGGACCAGAACTTCGTCGGCAAAATTACGGCGATCAATCCGCAGGTCGATGTCGCGACGCGCAATGTCAGTGTGCGCGCGACGCTCGCCAATCCTGACCATCTGTTGCTGCCCGGCATGTACGCCAAGGTGACGATCGACGTCGGCTCCGAAGAGCGTTACGTCACGTTGCCGCAAACGGCGGTCATCTATAACCCGTACGGCAACACAGTTTATCTGCTGCAGGACAAGGGCAAGGACGCCCAGGGCCATCCGCTGCTCCAAGCGCAACAGGCCTTCGTCACCACCGGCCCGACGCGCGGCGATCAGGTCGCGATTCTCAAGGGCGTCGACGCCGGCGCCACGGTGGTCACCGCGGGCCAGATGAAACTGCGCAACGGCTCGCCAGTGATCGTCAACAACTCGGTCCTGCCGGCCAACAGTCCCAATCCGCATCCGCAGGAAGAGTAGGCGATGAAGTTCACCGACATCTTCATTCGCCGGCCGGTGCTCGCCATGGTGGTGAGCCTGCTGATCCTCGTGCTCGGCCTTCGTTCGGTCGGCACGTTGCCGGTTCTGCAATATCCGCGCACTGAGAACGCGGTAGTGACGATCACCACGACCTATTACGGCGCCGATCCGGATGTGATCGCCGGCTTCATCTCCACGCCGCTCGAAAACGCCATCGCCCAGGCCAACGGCATCGATTATTTGACGTCGATCAGCCAGATGTCGACGAGCACGATCACCGCCAATCTGCGGCTCAACTACGACGCCGACAAGGCGATGACCGAGATCAATTCCAAGATCACATCGGTGGTAAATCAGTTGCCGCCTGGCGCGCAGCAGCCGGTGGTGACCATCAAGATCGGCCAGACCTTCGACGCGATGTATCTCGGCTTCAAGAGCGAGGCGCTGGCGCCGAACCAGATCACCGATTACCTGGTGCGCGTTGTGCAGCCGAAGCTCCAGGCGGTGCCTGGGGTGCAGACCGCCGAGATCCTGGGTGGCCGCACCTTCGCGCTGCGCGCCTGGCTCGATCCGGCGAAGCTCGCGGCCTACGGCCTCACCGGCGCCGACGTGTCACAAGCGCTGTCGCAGAACGACTACATCTCGGGTATCGGCAACTCCAAGGGCCAGATGGTCCAGGTGAACCTCAGCGCCTCGACCAATCTGCACAGCGTCGACGAATTCAAGAATCTGGTGATCAAGCATTCGGGCGGCGCCATCGTCCGGCTCAAGGACATCGCCAACGTCACCCTTGGCGCCGACGATTACGATTCACAGGTCGGCTTCGATGGCCAGCGCGCCGTCTATATCGGCATCCAGGTCGCGCCGTCGGCCAATTTGCTCGACGTCACCAAAGGCATCCGCAACGTCTTCCCGGACATCCAGGCGCAGCTGCCGCAGGGTCTACAGGGCACGATCGTCTATGATTCAACCAAGTTCGTGAATAGCGCGATCAGCGAGGTGGTCCACACGCTGGTCGAGGCGCTGCTGATCGTCACCGCCGTGGTGTTCCTGTTCCTCGGCTCGGTGCGTTCGGTGGTGATCCCGACCATCGCGATCCCGCTGTCGCTGATCGGCACCTTCACGATGATGCAGGCGTTCGGTTTCTCGATCAATCTGCTGACTCTGTTGGCGCTGGTGCTTGCCATCGG
>DATEMD010000218.1:0-2967 GCA_035275845.1 Allostellaceae bacterium
CGAAGGCCGGAATTTGCTATACGCTTCGGCGGAAAAGCGCAAGGACAGCGCCAGTAAACGAGGCTCCGCATGACCGTCCGCCTGCTCGAAATCACGCCCAAGCTCTACGATTACATGCTGTCGGTCTCGTCGCGCGAGACCAAGTTGATGGCGCGGCTGCGCGAGGAAACCGCCAAGATGCCCGGCGCCGGCATGCAGATTCCGCCGATGCAGGGCCAGTTTCTTGCCTTCCTGGTGTCGCTGATCGGCGCGCGGCGCGGTATCGAAATCGGCACCTTCACCGGCTATAGCGCGCTGTGGGTGGCGTCGGCGCTGCCGGAAGACGGCAAGCTCATCTGTTGCGACGTCAACGAGAAGACCACGGCGATCGCCAAGCGCTATTGGCAGGAAGCCGGCGTCGATCGAAAAATCGAGCTCCGCCTCGCGCCGGCGCTCGACACGCTCAAAGCGCTGCTGGCGTCGGGCGGCGCCGGTACGTTCGATTACGTCTTCATCGATGCCGACAAGGAGAACTACGACGCTTATTACGAGCGTGCGCTCGAGCTGGTGCACACAGGCGGACTCATCGTCTTCGACAATATGCTATGGGGCGGCGCGGTCGCCGACGGAAGCAAGCGCGATGTCGACACGCTCGCGCTCAAGGCACTCAACGCCAAGCTGCGCGACGACCGGCGCATCGAACTGTCGCTGCTTTATATCGGCGACGGCGTGACGCTGGCGCGTAAACGCTGAGCCGACATCGATCGGGATCGACCGCGGTTTATTCGCCGGCGCGCGAAAATATTTCCGCCCCATTGCGCAAATAAATCTGCCTGCGCCGCGGTCTTGTCGGCATGAAAACGGCGATCCCCGCCGCTTCATTCATGACCCGAAGGAGACCTCTCATGCATAAGCATTCGTTTTTGCGCGCCGTGGCGCTGGCCGCGTTGCTCGCGGCGCCGCTGACCCAGGCCGCATCGGCCGACCCATCCGAACAACAGGCGATGCATCCGACCTCGGCGTCGGACCCGGCCTCGTCCGTGGGCATCACCGGCCCGTACGACGCGCCGGTCGTGCCATTCGGCGACTAACGTCCACGACGCGAGATCGCTTGGCGGCCGGGATACCCTTCCCTGGCCGCCACAAGCGCGATGCCAGCGCGCTCGCGCACAAACGCCAATCCGACAAGATCGTGACCTGCACGGTTCGTTAGCCGACGCCAACGAAATTCCGTATGCCGATCACGATCCAGCGATCTCACGAACAAGCGATCACGAATAAATCCACGACGAACGTAATCTAGTCTGCACGAACGTGGCGATGACCGCCGCTTCGCACCTCATCTGTAGGAGAGTCCCCATGCGCAAGCATTCGTATCTGCGCGCCCTCGCGTTGGCCGCACTGCTGTCGACGCCATTCATCCAAGCCGCCCTCGCCGACGAGCCCGAACAGCAGGCGATGGCGTGGATGGCAGCTGCGCCGGCGGCCGACGGCATGACCGGCACGTACGACGAGCCCGTGCGGACGGTCGGGAATTAGCGGCCGCGGGCGCGACACGCGCCCCGATGGCGCGGCGGCTGGGACATGCCCTCCCCAGCCGTCGCGTTTTTTTATGTTCGATTTTGTGCCATTCCGGCCGAGGAGATAATTGTTTTAATCTGATTGGCATGACCACAGGTTCGTGCTGTTCTGGCGCGTTCTCGGGCAAAGGGGGGAAATATCCATGGCATCAAGATATGCGAATTGGATCGGTGTGGCGTTTGGCGCGCTGCTGGCCGTGACCGGCGTAACGACAGCGCAAGCGGCCGATAACGCCCAGGTGGCGCGCGGCAAATATCTGGTGACGGTTGGCAGCTGCACCGACTGCCACACGCCCGGTAGCTTCCTCGGCAAGCCGGACATGAGCCGCTTTCTCGGCGGCTCCGACGTCGGCTTCGCCATTCCCGGCCTCGGCGTCTTCGTCGGGCCCAATCTGACTCCCGACAAGGAGACCGGCCTCGGCAAGTGGACGACGGCGCAGATCGTCACCGCCTTCACCACCGGCAAACGGCCTGACGGCCGCATGCTGGCACCGATCATGCCGTATGAAGCCTTCTCACACCTCACGCATGCCGATGCGCTGGCGATCGCCGCTTATCTCAAAAGCCTGAAGCCGGTGAACCACAAGGTCGCCGGCCCGTTCGGTCCGAACGAGAAGGCGACGGTGTTCGTCATGTCGGTGCAACCAGCCGATGTCTACAACGGCCTGCCGAAGCCGCCGGCAGAGTCGACGAAATAACCGCGCCAACGTAAGCGCGCGAGCTAGTTCGCGGCGTCGCCCAAGGCGGCGGCGTGCACGACATCGCCGATCTTGATGCCGAGCCGGTCCACCGTGCCGCCGTTGAGCTCGAGCACGGCGATCGCCGGCGCATGCGAAACGATGGTCGCGTCGGACATCGGCACCGCGCGCTCGTGCAGATCGACGATGCGGCCGCCGGTGGCGATGAACAGCATGTCGAGCGGGATCAGCGTGTCGTGCATCCAGAAGGTCATGATTTGTGGCTGCGCGGCGACGAACAGCATGCCGGCATCCGGTGCAAGGCGGTTGCGGAACATCAAGCCTTGTTCTTGCTGCGCCGGCGTCAAGGCGAGTTCGACGGTGAAATGCTGCGGCCCCTTGGCGGTGTCGATGGTGAGTGGCGCCGAGGTGAAGGTCTGGAAGGTCTGCGGCTGCGCGAACGCGGGCGTCGCCAGCAGCAGCGCAAGCGCGACAAGAATCGCGCGCCTCATCGGAAGAACAGCCAACCGGTCAGCAGCAGCAACGGCAACAGGCATACGGAAGACCAGCCGATATAGGCGACGAAGTTGGGCATCTTGACGCCGTAGCTTTCGACCACCGATTTCACCATCAGGTTGGGCGCGTTGCCGATATAGGTCAGCGCGCCGAAATACGACGCGCCGGCCGAAATCGCCGCCAGCGTCAGCGCCAGCTTCCCCGTCAGCAACCCG
>DATEMD010000219.1:0-16036 GCA_035275845.1 Allostellaceae bacterium
GCGCCCTACACGCTGGTCAACCTGGCTGGGGAATATCGGATTACGTCCAACGCCAGCTTCTTCAGCCGGATCAACAATGTGCTCGACCGGCATTACCAAGAACCGCTGGGCTTCCTGCAGCCGGGCTTCACAATCATCAGCGGAATCCGCGTGAGTTGGGGCGGCGAGCCCGCCGGCGACGCGAATTGATCGGCCGCCGCGAAACCTCTAGAATCGACGGCAACCAAAGGATGCAAACATGACAATGACTTCCGCCCCCTTGTCGCCGCTGGCCCGTACCTGGTTCTGGCCGGCATTGCTGGCCGTTGCAGCGATCGGCGGCAGCTGGGCGCTCGCTTGCGTCATGCCGTTCGCCGCCTTCGCGGCGATCTTGGCCGAGAGCGAGAACCGCGCGACGGCGCTCGCGACCGTCGGCCTGATCTGGTTCGCCAATCAGGTCGTCGGTTTCACGCTCATGGGCTATCCGCTCGACGTTCATAGCATCGGCTGGGGCGTGGCGATCGGCGTCGCCGCG
Organism: Allostellaceae bacterium; assembly: GCA_035275845.1. Lineage (GTDB taxonomy): Bacteria > Pseudomonadota > Alphaproteobacteria > ATCC43930 > CGMCC-115725 > REEB95. Next base: position 515 of record DATEMD010000219.1, read on the forward strand.
TTGCTTGGCACCGCGACAGCTTCGGCAGTGGCGCAGACCAGCTTGCAGCGCGGTTTGCGGCTGGTGCTCGCCTTCGCCGCCGCATTCGCGGTTTACGAAATCGCGCTGGCATTGGTCGCGACGGCGACCGGTGAGCTGGCGGAATTCGCGCCGGCGATAGTCGCCCGGCTCGCGGCGCTCGATGCCGCGTGGCTTGCGGCGCTGATCGTGCTGCGCGAGGCGCTGGCGCTGATGGGCTGGCGGAACCTCGGTCGCCGGCAACAGCCCGCCTGAACCGAATGCCGCACCGGGCCCGAACCGTAACCGAGACCGACGAGTTCGAGCCCTATCTTGACGCGGTGACGCGCAGCGGCGAGCGCACGCGTCTCGTCATGTATGTCGTGCTGCTGGTGTTGTTCTTCGTCGGCTGCGGCATCCGCGACTTCGACTGGCCGAGCTGGGACGAACAACGCTTGCACGTGATGCTCGACAATTACGGCTGCGTCACGAGCGCGTCGCCAGCCGGCGGCGACTGTGCGCACCTGCTCGCCGATTACGCCGATCAGGGCCTCACCTTTGGCACGCCGCACGGCGGCGATCCGGCGGCCGGTACCCTGCAACGCGATCTTGCGCTCAAGGTCTATGAACGCCGCATCATCGAATTGATGAAGAAGGATCTGCGCGGCTACGCGCTCGAGATTCCGCTGTTCGGCGTTTATCTCGACGGCAACGATCTGTGGCTGGTGAGCGGCGTGCTGATGTCGCTGCTGCTGCTGATTTTGACCGCGCACATCGAACGCGAATTCGCGAATTACGAAAAGGCCGCCAAGGCCTGCCCGAACGATTCGTGCCGGGATTTGCTGGTGATGGCGCAAATCTTCGCGCTGCCGGGTGAACGGCGCAAGCGCCTGACGTTGGCCTGGCAAGGCACGTTCCTCGCGCTCTATTCGGTGCCCGCGCTGTTGAATCTCTACGTCGTCAAAAGCGACTTCACCGAGCGCAATTATGCGTTCAACGTCCGCATGATCGGACCGGACTGGGTCCATCTCGAATATGCGCTCCGGATCGTCACGGTGCTCAGCGTCGCCTATCTTTGCTATCGCTGTTACCGCATGAGCGCGGAACTTCAGGCTTTCGTCGCCAATCTCCAGGGCAGCCGGTTTCCGCACGCTGGGGAAACGACGCCACCTCGCTAGCAACCGCGGCCTCAATTCCCTATCTTAGAGGCCGATGCCCGCACCGTTGCTGACCGTCGACCGGCCGCTTGCCGACCAGGGCCGGCGTTTCTCCATCCAGTCGGAATTCCGCCCGGCCGGCGACCAGCCGCAGGCGATAACCGAGCTCGTCCGCGGCATCCGCGAGAACGCGCGCGATCAGGTGCTGCTTGGCGTCACCGGTTCGGGCAAGACCTTCACGATGGCCCACGTCATCGCTGAGACTCAGCGTCCGGCGCTGATCCTCGCACCCAACAAGACGCTGGCGGCTCAGCTGTATGGCGAGATGAAGAGCTTCTTCCCGGACAACGCGGTCGAGTACTTCGTCTCGTATTACGACTATTACCAGCCGGAAGCCTATGTGCCGCGCACCGACACCTATATCGAGAAGGAATCCTCGATCAACGAGCAGATCGACCGCATGCGGCACTCCGCCACCCGGGCAATTCTGGAGCGCCGCGACACCGTGATCGTCGCCTCGGTGTCGTGCATCTACGGCATCGGCTCGGTCGAAACTTATTCGGAGATGACCTTCACGCTGACCACCGGCGAGCGTGTGGCGCGCGGCGACTTGCTCGCCAAGTTGGTCGAACTGCAATACCGGCGCAACGACGTCAGTTTCGCGCGCGGCACGTTCCGCGTGCGCGGCGACACGGTGGAGATCTTCCCGGCGCACTACGAGGACCGCGCTTGGCGCCTGTCGCTTTTCGGGGACGAAATAGAAGCCATCCACGAGTTCGACCCGCTCACCGGCGAGAAGACCGCGGCGATCGACGCGATCAAAGTCTATCCCAACAGCCACTATGTGACGCCCAAGCCGACGCTTTATCAGGCGATCGCGCAGATCAAACGCGACCTCAAGATTCGCCTTGAGGAGTTCAGGCAGGCCGGCAAGCTGCTCGAAGCCGAGCGACTCGAGCAACGCACGACCTTCGACCTCGAGATGATGCAGGCGACCGGCAGCTGCGCCGGCATCGAGAATTATTCGCGCTACCTCACCGGCCGCGCGCCGGGCGAGCCACCGCCGACTCTGTTCGAATATCTGCCCGAGGATTGCCTCGTCTTCGTCGACGAAAGCCACGTCACCGTGCCGCAGGTCGGCGGCATGTTCAAAGGCGACTATGCGCGCAAGTTCACTTTGTCGGAGTACGGCTTCCGCCTGCCCTCCTGCATCGACAACCGGCCGCTCAAGTTCGAGGAATGGAACGTGATGCGCGGTCAGACCGTCTGCGTCTCGGCGACGCCTGGCCCGTGGGAGCTCGGCCAGACGCAGGGCGTATTCGCCGAACAGGTGGTGCGGCCGACCGGCCTGGTCGATCCGGTGCCCGTCATTCGGCCGGTCGAGACCCAGGTCGACGACCTGATGGCCGAATGCCGCGATTGCGCCAAGAAAGGACAGCGCGTGCTGGTGACGACGCTGACCAAGAAGATGGCCGAGGCGCTGACCGAGTATTTTCACGAAAACGGCATCCGCGTGCGTTACATGCATTCGGACGTCGACACTCTGGAGCGCATCGAGATCATCCGCGACCTGCGGCTCGGCGTTTTCGACGTCCTGGTCGGAATTAACCTGTTGCGTGAAGGCCTCGACATCCCGGAATGCGCGCTGGTGGCGATCCTCGATGCCGACAAAGAGGGCTATCTGCGGTCGCGCACGGCGCTGATCCAGACCATCGGCCGCGCTGCGCGCAACGTCGACGGTCGCGCCATCCTCTATGCCGACCACATCACCCAAAGCATGAAGGCGGCGATCGAGGAAACCAATCGCCGGCGTGAAAAACAACAGGCCTATAACGCAGCGCACGGCATCACACCCGAAAGCGTCAAGCGCGCCATCGCCGACATTCTCGAAAGCGTCTACGAGCATGATCGCGTCACCGTTGAAACCGGCGAAGACGCGGCCCTCCACTATCAAGGCCACAACCTCCAGGCCGTAGTCACCGATCTCGAAGGCCGTATGCAGGCGGCGGCGGGCGATCTCGAATTCGAGGAAGCGGCGCGGCTCAGGGACGAGATCCGGCGGCTTGAGGAATATCATCTGGAAATCGGCAGCCCCGGCGTGGCAACGCCGCCGCGCGGTCGTTCGACCGGCGGTCGCGCCGGCACCTCGGCCAAAGCCTTGGCCAAGGCCAAGGCGGGCAAAAACCGCCGTATGCGCGAGCGCTATTGATGCCGAACCGCAGCGCGCTGGTGACCGGCGGCGCCCGCCGTATCGGCCGGGCGATCGCATTGACGCTCGCCGCGCACGGCTGGGACGTCGCCGTGCATTACGGCACGTCGCGTGACGAAGCCGACGCACTCACTGACGAAATTCGCGGCCGCGACCGCCGTGCCGTGGCACTTGCGGCCGACCTGACGCGCGAGGCCGAAGTCGCGATGCTGGTGCCGCGTGCCGTCGAAGCGATCGGGCCGCTGGCCCTGCTCGTCAACAACGCATCGGCCTTCGATCGCGATGACGTGTTGAACGTGACGCGCGCAAGCTGGGACCAACATCTCGAAACCAATCTGCGTGCGCCCTTCGTACTGATGCAGGAATTCGCGCGCCAGCTTCCGCCTGGCGCCGAAGGCTCCGTCGTGAACATCCTCGACGAGCGTGTCTGGAACCTGACGCCGTATTTCACTTCCTACACGGTGAGCAAGGCCGCGCTGTGGACCTTGACCCAGACCATGGCGCTGGCGCTGGCGCCGCGCATCCGCGTCAACGGCATCGGTCCCGGCCCGACGTTGCCGAGCCCGCGTCAAAGCGACGAACAGTTCCAGCAGCAGGTCGATCTACTGCCGCTGCGGCGCGGCACCACGCCCGACGAGATCGCACGCACCGTCATGTTCATTCTGGAATCGCCGGCGATAACCGGGCAGATGATCGCGCTCGACGGCGGCCAGCATCTGAACTGGGCGCCGACCAGCCGCGTGCCACCGGCAAGCGAGTAAAAGAATTTCGGCGTTTGCAATCGTTCGCCGCTGCCCGTTGTCATGGTTGGCCGGGCACACCGTCACAATCGCGCTAAGTTTTTGTCCGGAGAGGCGTTTTTCGCTTTCGCCGGATGCCGGCCGGCGGTCGCCAGTTGTCAACAGGTCGCGTGTCCTGTGTCCGTTCTGTGTCGCAAAGGCCTTTGTTTCCTTGCTGTTACGCGGAGTTTACAGTTCGCGCCGGAAACGACATGTAAAAACAACCCGCTGGCGCGGTTGCTGTTTTTTTGAGCAAAGCGGTCAGATCCTAGATTTAATCTTCGACCGACCGAGGCAGTCGTTCGTTATGAACAAACTTGTACACAGCTTCCGTGGATATCGCGGCGCCCGACACGCGGCGATGCACGCGCGATGAGCGACGCATCCGACACGGACGACCGGATCGACGGCGCCGCGCCGCCGCCAGCCGGGAATCTGGCGCGCGGCGTCGCCGTCATTCGTGCGGCGCTCAAGACCATGCCGCCGGCGCCAGGCGTCTATCGCATGCTCGATGCCAAGGGCAATGCGCTTTACGTCGGCAAGGCATCTAGTCTCAAGAACCGGGTTGCCAACTACGCCAACGTCAACGGCCTGCCGGTTCGATTGAAGCGCATGGTGGCCGAGACCCATTCGCTCGAGATCGCCATCACGCACACCGAGGTCGAGGCGCTGCTGCTCGAATGCAATCTGATCAAGCGCCTGATGCCGCGCTACAACGTGCTGCTGCGCGACGACAAATCGTTCCCGTACATCCACCTCACCGGCGGCCATCCGTTTCCGCAACTGACTAAGCACCGCGGCGCGCGCGGTCCCGAAGGCGATTATTTCGGACCCTTCGCTTCAGCCGGCGCAGTCAATCGCACGCTCATCGCGCTGCAACGCGCCTTCCTACTGCGGTCGTGCGCCGACAGCGTGTTTTCGGCGCGCACGCGGCCGTGCTTGCTCTATCAAATCAAGCGTTGCAGCGCGCCGTGCACCGGACGCATCGACCACGACGGCTATGCGCGGTTGATCGCCGAAGCGCGCGGCTTCTTGGCGGGCCGCAGCCAGGAGGTTCAGGCGCGTTTGGCCAAGCACATGCAGGAGCTTTCGGACCGGCGCGAATACGAAAGCGCAGCAGTCATCCGCGACCGCATCCGCGCACTGACCCAGGTGCAGGGACGCCAGGACATCAATCTCGACGGGCTGGGCGACGCCGACGTCGTTGCCTTGCACCAGGCCGGCGGCAACAGCTCGATCCAGGTGTTCTTTTTCCGCGGCGGCCAGAACTGGGGCAATCGCGCCTATTTCCCGGCGCATGCGCGCGATCTCGAAGCCGGCGACGTCATGGGTGCATTCCTCGGACAGTTCTATGACAACAAACCGCCGCCGCCGCAGATTCTGGTCAGCCACCGGCCGACCGAGGCGTCGCTGCTGGCCGAGGCGCTGGGGGCGCGCGCCGGACGCCGCATCGAGATCGTCGCGCCCGAACGCGGCGACAAGCGCAAGCTGGTGGAGCACGCGCTGTTGAACGCACGCGAGGCGCTTGGCCGCCGGCTGGCCGAAAGCACCGCGCAACGCCGCCTGCTCGAAGGCGTCGCCGAAACCTTCGGCCTCGAAGCGCCGCCGCAACGCATCGAGGTCTATGACAACAGCCATATCCAGGGCGCGCATGCGGTGGGCGCGATGATCGTCGCCGGCCCGGAAGGCTTCATCAAGAATGCCTACCGCAAGTTCACCATCCGCGAGCCCGCCGCGCCCGGCGACGACTATGCGATGATGCGCGAAGTGCTCGGCCGCCGCTTTGCCCGCGCCCTGAAGGAGAACTCCGACCGCAGCAGCCTGCCCGATCTCGTGTTGATCGACGGCGGCCAGGGGCAACTGACCGCCGCTTGTCAGGTGCTGGCCGATTTGGGCGTCAACGACGTGCCGGTGGTCGGGGTCGCCAAAGGACCCGACCGCAACGCCGGGCGCGAACGCTTCTTCCGCACCGGTAAGCCGCCCTTGAGCCTCGATCCCAAGGACCCGGTCCTCTACTTCCTCCAGCGGTTGCGCGACGAGGCGCACCGCTTTGCCATCGGCGCCCATCGCAGCAAGCGGTCGCGGGCCATCGGCGCGTCGCCGCTCGACGAGATCGCCGGCATTGGCGCGGCGCGCAAGCGCGCCCTCTTGCACCATTTCGGGTCGGCGCGCGCCGTCGCGACCGCCGGGCTTACCGACCTCGAGCGCGTCGCCGGCATTAGTAAAATCGTCGCAAAAAAGATTTATGATCATTTCCATGCCGAGGGCTAAACTCGCAGGCGAACACCGCCGGGGTCGTTGAGTCGGATCCCGGCCGTCTGCCCGGAACGCCATGCTGACGACACTGCCCAACTTGCTGACGCTGTCGCGGATCGTCGCCATCCCCTTGGTCATCGCGACGTTCTATGCCGCGTCGCCGCTGGGACCGTGGCTCGGCTGCGTCATCTTCAGCCTGGCGGCGGTGACCGACTGGCTGGACGGCCGGCTGGCGCGGATGTGGCACCAGCAATCGGAGCTCGGCCGCTTCCTCGATCCGGTCGCCGATAAGCTGCTGGTCGCAACCACCCTGTTCATGCTGGCCGCTTACGACCGCCTTTCGGCCATGAGCATCCTGCCGGCGCTGGTCATCCTGATGCGCGAGATCATGGTCTCGGGCCTGCGCGAGCACCTTGCTGGGCTGCGCGTCGGCATGCCGGTATCGAAACTCGCCAAATGGAAGACATTCATCCAGATGCTGGCGATCGGCGTCCTGCTGGTCGGCGACGCCGGTCCGGCGGCGTTGCACATCCGTCCGATCGGTGAATTCCTGCTTTGGATCGCCGCGGTGCTGACGGTGAAGACCGGCTACGATTACCTGCGCGCCGGGCTGAGCCACATCAACCGTCCGGCGCCGCAAAGCGCGTCGATGAAGACGGCCAAACCGAGCGCGACGTGAGCGGTCCGGCGATGCGGGTATTCGGCCTTGCCGGTTGGAGCGGCAGCGGCAAGACAACGCTGCTGACACGGCTGCTGCCGGCGTTGATCGGCCGCGGCCTGCGCGTCTCAACCGTCAAGCATGCACACCACGAATTCGACGTCGACCAGCCGGGCAAGGATTCCTGGCGCCACCGCAAGGAAGGGGCGACCGAAGTGATGGTCGCGTCGTCGCAGCGCTGGGCGCTGATGCACGAGCATCGCGGCGCGCCGGAACCCAAGCTCGGAACCCTGCTGCGCCAGATGACTCCGGTCGATCTGGTGCTGGTCGAAGGCTTCAAGGGCGAGGATTTTCCGAAGCTCGAAGTGTACCGCGCATCGGTTGGCAAGCCGCTGATGTATCCCAACCAAGCGAACATCGTCGCGGTGGCGAGCGACCAAAAGTTGGCGGGCTGCCCGCTGCCCCAATTCAACATTGACGACGTTGACGGCATTGCCGAGTTCATCCTGGAACGCTGTCGCATCGAGCCGCTGCTCCATGGCGCAACTGAGCGATGATTGCTTCGCCTTCGGCGGACAGCTGATGTCCGCCGGCGAGGCGCTGAAGATCCTCAAGGCCAACGTTCGTGCCGTCACCGAGACCGAATCGGTCGGGCTGAACGAGGCGCGCGGCCGCATCCTCGCCGAGCCGGTGGTGGCGACGCGTGACGTGCCGCCGCACGACAACGCCGCGGTCGATGGCTATGCGGTGAGCTTCGACACGCTCAAACCCGGCGAGCCGACGACCTTGCCGATCGGCGGCCGCGCCGCCGCCGGCCATCCGCTCGGCCGCAGGGTGGCGCCTGGCGAATGCATCCGCATCTTCACCGGCGCGCAGATGCCGGAGGGCGCCGACACGGTGCTGATGCAGGAGGATTGCCGGGTCGTCGACGGCAAAGCGACGCTGCCGACGGGCATCAAGCGTGGCGCCAATCGCCGTTTCGCCGGCGAAGACGTGAAGCGCGGCGCGGCCGTGCTCGGCGCCGGCCGACGCTTGCGGCCGCAGGAAATCGGCCTCGCCGCCTCGCTCGGCCTGACCGCGCTGACGGTGCAGCGCAAGCTGCGCGTCGCGATCTTTTCGACTGGCGACGAGGTGCGCGAGCCGGGTGGCGAGCTGCCGCCAGGCGCGATCTTCGATTCCAACCGTTACACATTGCGCGCCCTGCTCGAAGGTCTGAGCTGCACCGTGACCGATCTCGGCATCCTGCCGGACAGCCTCGACGCGGTGCGCGACGCGCTCGCCCGTGCCGCCGAAGCGCACGATCTGGTGATGACCTCGGGCGGCGTGTCGAGCGGCGAGGAAGATCACGTCAAGGCGGCGGTCGAAGCGCTCGGCAAACTCCATTTCTGGCGGCTAGCGATCAAGCCGGGCCGGCCGGTAGCGATGGGCCAGATCGGCCGCGTGCCATTCATCGGCCTGCCCGGCAATCCAGTGGCGGTGATGGTGACGTTTCTGCTGCTGGCGCGACCACTGGTGCTGCTGTTGTCCGGCGCCGAGGATGTGCCGCCACGTTTGTTCCGCGTCGTTTCGGGCTTCGCCTACGACAAGAAGGGCAGCCGCACCGAATATCTGCGGGCCCGGCTCAAGCCCGGCGAAACCGGCTGGGTGGCGGAAAAATTCCCGCGCGATGGTGCGGGCATCCTGACCTCGATGGTGGAGTCCGACGGCCTGGTCGAGATTCCCGAAGGGTTGAGCCATGTCGAGCTGGGCGGCACGGTCGATTTCCTGCCGTTCAGCGAGGTCATCGCGTAAGGCTTGCGCCGCTGCGCGCCAACGCCTAAGTCAGCCCCATGCGGCTGCTTTATTTCGCCTGGCTCAAGACCAAGATCGGCAAGACCGAGGAAACCCTCGATCTTCCAGCGGGCATTGCAACGCCGGCGGCGCTGGTCGATTGGCTCAAGACGCGCGGGCCCGGCTTCGCCGACGCGCTGAAGGACCGGCGGACGCTGCGCGTCGCGGTCAACCGTCGGCATGTCGGTTGGGATTTCTCGCTCAAGCCGGGCGACGAAGTGGCGCTGTTCCCGCCCGTGACCGGCGGTTGAGGCAGCCATGATCCGTGTACAGCGCGACGATTTCGACGTGGGCTTGGAGATCGCCAATCTCACGCGTGGCAAGACGACGATCGGCGGCATCGTCACCTTCGTTGGCACGGTGCGCGACGCCGGCGGCGCCGACGCGATCCAGTCGATGACGCTCGAGCATTATCCCGGCATGACCGAGGACGAGCTGACGGCGATCGAGGCCGAAGCCAACAAGCGCTGGAAGCTCGAAGCCTCGCTGATCGTCCACCGCCACGGCAAGCTATTGCCGGGCGAGCGCATCGTGCTGGTGGTGACGGCGGCTTCCCATCGCGCCGCGGCCTTTGCTGCAAACGAATTCCTCGTCGACTGGCTCAAGACCAAGGCGCCGTTCTGGAAGCAGGAAGAAACGCCGCAGGGCGCACGCTGGGTCGAAGCCCAGGACAGCGACGATCAGGCGGCGAAACGCTGGGCGAAGGGCTAGGCGGTCTTACGCCGCGCTGGCCTTTTCGGCGGCGCGAACCGAACGATCGAAATCCTCGATCAGCTGCTTGGTCATCGCGCCGGGCGTGAATTTGTATTGGCCGATCTCGCGCACCGGCGTGATCTCGGCGGCGCTGCCGGTGAGGAACACTTCCTGCGCCTTGGCAAGTTCGTCCGGCATCATCGCACGTTCGACCACCTTGATGTGCCGCGCGCGCGCCAAACCGATGACGTGGCGGCGGGTGATGCCGTCGAGGAAGCAGTCGGGCGTCGGCGTGTGCAACGTGCCGTCGATGTTGAGAAACAGATTGGCGCCGGTCGCCTCGGCGAGCTGGCCGCGCCAGTCGAGCATCAGCGCGTCTTCGTAGCCTTCGGCCTCCGCGGCGTGCTTCGACATGGTGCAGATCATGTAGAGGCCGGTCGCCTTGGCCGTGGTCGGCGCGGTGTTGGGCGCCGGCCGCGACCACTTCGCCCACGTCATGCGGATGCCCTTGAGCCGCGCCTCAGGCGCGAAATAGGTGCCCCAGTCCCAGGCCGCGACCGCCATGTGGATCTTGGTGGCTTGCGCCGAGACGCCCATCTGCTCCGGTCCACGCCAGGCGATCGGCCGGACATAGCCGTCCTTGATGTTCTGCGCCTTGATTGCGGCATTGCATGCCGCCTCGATCTGGTCGCGCGTCCATGGAATCTCGAAGCCGAGTACCCGACCAGAATCGATCAGGCGCTGGGCGTGATCGCGCAGCTTGAAGATGGTGCCGCCATAAGCACGCGCGCCTTCGAACACGGCGCTGGCGTAATGCAAGGCGTGCGTGAGGACGTGGATTTTGGCGTCGCGCCACGGCACCAATTTTCCGTCGAACCAGATCGAGCCGTCGCGATCGTCGTAGGGAATGAGGCTGGCTGCCATGGCGGTTTCCTAGTGCGCTCCCGGGCGTTTTCTTCTGGCACGATAGACGATAAAGGCCGCGCCCTGCACCTGCATCGCCCAAGACGATTATGTGCGAATATGACCCCGAGGAAACGGTTCCATACAACCATCCGGGCGCATATAAGTCAACATGGCTGACTTAAAATCCACGGCCAATCCAGCGTTCCTGCGCGAAGAGGAACTGCGCCAGGCCATCGAGCTGCTCTACTACGGCTATCGCGACTTCACCACCGAGCCCGACGCCATGCTGGCGCGTTACGGTTTCGGCCGCGCCCACCACCGCGTCATCTATTTCGTCGGCCGCCATCCGCAGATGAGCGTCAGCGATTTATTGGCGATCCTGCGCATCACCAAGCAGAGTCTGTCGCGCGTCCTCAGCCAGCTGGTGCGGCAGGGCTTCATCCGGCAGTCACCCGGCAACCGCGACCGGCGGCGGCGGCTGCTCGAGCTGACCGAAAAAGGCGTCGAACTCGAACGCCAGCTATCCGAGAACCAACGCCAACGTATCGCCCGCGCCTATCGCGAAGCCGGCGCGCCGGCGGTCGAAGGATTCCGCAAGGTCATGTTCGGCATCATGTCGAGCGAAGAAGACCGCAAGCGGATTGGCCGGCGCGGCGAAGGCTCGCGGTGAGTGGACCGTGCGTCGGCGGCGATGAGCGCCTATACTGAAACCATGGACGCCACGGAGCCGCATCTCCTGGTCGTCGACGACGATGCGCGGCTGAGGGATTTGCTGCGCCGCTATCTCACCGACCAGGGCTTTCGCGTCACGACCGCCGGCGACGCCGCCGAAGCGCGCCGCAAGCTCGACAGCATCGCCTTCGACCTGCTCGTGCTCGACGTGATGATGCCGGGCGAGGACGGCCTTGCCCTCACCGCTAGCCTGCGCGCATCGAGCCGCATTCCCATCCTGCTGCTCACCGCCAAGGCGGAAACCGTCGACCGTATCGGCGGCCTCGAGCGTGGCGCCGACGACTATCTGACCAAGCCGTTCGAGCCGCGCGAGCTGGTACTCCGCATCCGCAACATTCTGCAACGCGCCGCGTCCGAAACCGAACGCCTGTCGGTGCTGCGCCTCGGCGAGTACCGGCTCGATTTGCGGCGCGGCGAACTGCGCCGCGGCGAAGAGCCGGTGCGCCTGACCAGCGCCGAACAATCGCTGCTCGCGGCGCTGGCTTCGCAGCCCGGCGAGGCGGTGTCGCGCCAAGCCTTGGCCGAGGCGACGCAGCTCGGCGGCAATTTGCGCGCCGTCGACGTGCAGATGACGCGGCTGCGGCGCAAGATCGAGCGCGATCCGCGCTTCCCACGCTATCTCCAGACAGTCCGGGGAACGGGTTATGTCCTCAAACCCGATTGAACGCGGCGAGGACGGGATCGAGCTGCTGTCGGATGTGGCGGCGCGGCGCGCGCTCGGTCTCGACAGCCATCGGCGCTGGTTCAAGCGCATGCTGCCGCGCTCGCTTTATGGCCGGTCGCTGCTGATTCTGATCCTGCCGCTGGTGCTGGCGCAGTCGATCGCCACCTGGATCTTTTACGACCGGCATTGGGAGACCGTGGCGCGCCGGTTGTCGACGTCGGTTGCCGCCGACATCGCCCTCACCCTCGATTCGCTGACGCCGACGACGACGGATAAGCAGCGCGACGCGACTTTCCGCACGGCCGTCGACGACACCGAAATCGCCTACAGTTTTCACCCCGGCGCGATCCTACCCACCGGCGTGCCGCAGACCGACGGCTCGCGCATCGAAGAGACGCTGGCACACGCGGTTACCGAGCGCGTTGGTCTGCCGTTCGTCATCAGCGGCGAATACGCCGACCACAACATCCTGGTGTCGGTCCAGATCGACGGTGGTGTCCTTTTGGCCGTGGTGCCGCGTGAGCGGCTGTTCACGCCCACGACCTACATCTTCATCATGTGGATGGTCGGCTCGTCGCTGGTGCTGTTCGCGATCGCCTCGGTATTCATGCGCAACCAGATCAAATCGCTGCGGCGATTGGCCGTTGTGGTCGACGATTTCGGCAAAGGCCGCGACGTGCCGAACTTCAAGGTCGAAGGTGCGACCGAGGTGCGGCAGACCGGCATGGCCTTTCTCCGCATGCGCGACCGCATCCAGCGCGCTATCACGCAGCGCACCGAGATGCTGGCCGGCGTGTCGCACGATTTGCGCACGCCGTTGACGCGCATGCGGCTGGCACTCGAGCTGCAAAAAGACGATCCGCGCACGGCCGAGCTCAAGGCCGACGTCGCGGCGATGGAGCGCATGATCCAGGGCTATATCGACTTCGCGCGCGGCGAAGGCAGCGAGCAGACACGACCGACCGATCTCGTGGCGCTGATCCGCGCGCTGGTCGCGGGCTTGGGTCAGTCCGGCGCACCGGTGATGTTGGCGCTGCCCGAGGAATGCGTATTGCCGTTGCGGCCCGACGCCATGCATCGCTGTCTCGGCAATCTGATCGCCAACGCGCGGCGTTACGGCGCGCACGTTTGGGTGACGGTCGTCGAGAGCAACGCGCTGGTCGAAGTGCTGGTCGACGACGACGGGCCGGGCATTCCACCCGGCGATCGCGAGGCGGTTTTCCGGCCGTTCTTCCGGCTGGATCCGTCGCGCAATCCGGAAACCGGGGGCACCGGCCTGGGGCTTGCGATCGCGCGCGACGTGGTGCGCGTCCACGGCGGCGAGATCGCGCTCGACGATTCGCCGCATGGCGGCCTGCGCGCACGTGTGAGACTGCCGAAATAGCGCATGGAACTGACCTTCATCGGCAGCGGCGACGCCTTCGGCAGCGGCGGCCGGTTCAATACCTGCTTCCTGGTGCACGGCGCCAATTGCCGTTTCCTCATCGATTGCGGCGCGACGGCGCTGGTCGCGTTGAAGCGCGCCGCGGTCGATCTCAATACGCTCGACGGAGTCGTGCTCACGCACCTGCACGGCGACCATTTCGGTGGCCTGCCGTTTCTGCTGCTCGACGCCCAGTTGATGAGCAAACGCGCGCGGCCCATCTTCATCTGGGGGCCCGAAGGGACCGAAACACGGTTGGCGGCGCTACGCGAGGCGCTGTTCCCCGGCTCGTCCAAGACAGCGCTCAAGTTCGCGGTTGAATTCGCGGCCCATCGGCCAGGCGTGCGCCGCGGCGGCGACAAGCTCGCGGTGACGCCGTATCCGGCTGCGCATTCCGCCGGCGCGCCATGCTTCGCGGTCCGGATCGAATGCGACGACAAGATCATCGCCTATTCGGGTGATACCGCCTGGACTGATTCGTTGATCGATGCGGCGCGCGGCGCCGATCTGTTCGTCTGCGAATGCAGCAGTTTCGAGCGCGATCTGCCGGGCCACCTGAGTTGGCGGACGCTGGCGGCGCGGTTGCCGTCGATCGGCGCCAAGCGCGTCGTGCTGACGCATATGAACCCCGACATGCTGGCACAGGCGGCGCAGCTCGGGATTGAAACCGCCGCCGACGGTTTGACGCTCAGCGTCTGACCGCAGCGCCACATAGAAAAAGGGCCGCCCGGGGGTGGGACGGCCCTTTCACATCCGTTCCCGCGCGGTCTCCATGACGGAGCCGCGCCGGCCCGGTTACTTCGTGACGCGCTTCTTGGCCTCTTCGCGAATCTCTTCGAAGCCCTGCGCGACGCGCTTGGCGACGACATCGAAGGCTTCGGTGTTGGCCTTGGCGAGCATCAACGCCAGCTCGCGGGCGTTCGCGAGACCGCGCTCGAACGTCTGTTTCAACAGCTCGGCCTGCTTGGCGACGCGCTCTTCGGGCGCCGTCGGCTGCACGATCTCGCGCAGTACCGTCGAAGCCTCGTCGATCGCCTCGCGGGCGATTTCGGCCTGGCGCCGGGCGACCGCTTGCACGCCTTCGACCGCCAGTTGATTCGCCTGGGTCAGCGCCTCGATGTTTTTGCGCTGGCTGGCGAGCACCGCCTCGACGTCGAAGCCGGGCAACGTGAAGCCGGCAAACGCCTTGCTGAAATCCGTATCCAGGAAAGTCTGTCGGCTATCCATGTGTGGATCCTCGGTTGGAGTGAAGCTCTATGCTGCACTGCACAATCGTGAATATGATCCCTCCCCATAGGCCCGTCAAGGGCCAACAAGACCACCTACGCCGAATTTTGCGGCGCAACAATATTTCAACATAAGGTCAATAAAAGCGAGCGACGCTAAAGCCCAAGGAAAGGCTCGATCAGCGATAGCCGGCGGTCCAGCGCCGCCATGGTCTTGCCGAGGTCCGGACTGTCGTCCCGCAGGAACACGGCGAGAACGGAGGCATAAGCGAAAAGCAGGATGCGGCGCTTGACCAATCCCGCCACCCCGGCGGTCGGCACGCTGGCGGCCTCAAGCATCCATCCCATCGACGCCATCAGCCGCTTCAAGGCGAGCAACGCGGCGGGATCGCCGAGACTGTCCCAAGCCATCGACCGGACCGCCTTGCGGTGCGGCTTCAGGGCTTCGAACCGCCGCATCAGCAGGTCGAACAGCCGGTCCTTCGGCTTTTCGTCCTTGTCCGGCGCCGGTCCGGCGAGCGCGATCTGGTCGAAATGGCGCACGCAGGCCGCCAGAATGGCACCGCGCGAACGCAGCTGCGCGTGGAGATCGGCAAGCGACAATCCGGCCGCACGCGCGATGTCGCTCAGCGTCGTCCGCCGCCAGCCCTGGCTGTCCGCCAAATCGAGCGCCGCTTCGACCACGCGGCCTTCGGCGTCGCCAGAGGCTGTCTTTCGCCTCGGCGCGGCGCGTTTGGACGCGGTTTTCCGGCGTGTTGCCATGACCGCAGCTTAGCGCAAGCGGCGACCGCCGCCAAACTTCGGGGCCGAATCCTTATTGGGCCAGTTCGCGCGAACGCCGTGTCGCCGCTGCGACCGCGTCGCGGATGAGCCGGGCGAACCCGTTGCCAGCCATCAGCACGTCGAGCGCGGCGCGCGTCGTGCCGCCGGGGCTGGTGACCGCCTCGCGCAGCTGCGCCGGCCGGTGCTCGGCGATGCGCGCCAACTCGCCA
>DATEMD010000220.1:0-2170 GCA_035275845.1 Allostellaceae bacterium
GCGCGCGATGCAGATGGAAATTGCCGACAGCACCAGCATCGTCAGGAACAGATACTGGATATAGGGGTGGCCGAACGGACCGGTCTCCGGCCGGATGATGTAAACGCCGCGCGAGCCGCCGACGAAATCCCAGTTGGTGACTAGCGTCTGCAACACGATGGCAAGCGCCAGCGTGGCGATGGCGAAGAACACGCCGCGCAGCCGCAACGTCAAATAGCCCATGCCGAGGCCGACCAGACCGGCCATGAAACCGCCGACCAAAATCGACAGCGGCAGCGGCGGCTCGAACAGCTTGTGCATCACCACCGCGGTATAGGCGCCGATGGCGAAGAAGCCGGCGGTGCCGAAATTGACGTAGCCGGTGTAGCCGCCGAGGATGTTCCATGCCGTCGACATGACGACGTATTGCAGCACGACGTAGCCAGCGAAGAAGAAATAGTCGTTGGTCGCGAGCCGCGCGGCGACGGCGATGGCGATCGTCACCAGCGCGGCGATGAGGCAGAAGTAGCGCGTCGGCACATACGGCACGGCTAGCGCCCCATCAGGCCGGCCGGGCGGACGGCCAGCGTCAGCAGCAGGAAACCGAAGGCGACCGCCGGCGACCACGACGGGCCATAGAACGTCGCCGTCAGGCTCTCCATCACGCCGATCAGCATTGCCGCCGTCAGCATGCCCGGAAAGCTGCCCATGCCGCCGAGCACGACAATGGCGAAGACGCGCCCGATATAGTCGCGGCCGACCGACGGTTCGACCGGCTGGATGATGATGAGGCACGCGCCGGCGAGCGACGCGGTGGCGATCGAGATCGCGAAGGCGATGTTCTTGATGCGCTGCGGCCGGATCGACATCAGCTTGAGCGCCAGATCGTCCTGCGACACGGCCAGGATGGCGCGGCCGATGAACGTCTTCGACAAAAAGACCTGAAGCAAGCTGACCATGACGATCGACACGCCGAACGGCACCAGCATGCGCAGCGGCAGCTCGGCGTCGCCGATATAGACGCTCGGGCCGATGTAACGGGCGGTGACGAAGCGATAATCGACACCGAAGATCAGGATCAGCGCGACTTCAGTGATGAACAGGATGCCGAAAAAGAAGGCGAGACCGCGCAGCGTCTCTTCGCCCCGCCGCTCGAACGAATAGTAGTAGATCTGATAGATCGCCGAGCCGAGCAGGTAGAAGAACGGCAGCGCCAGCACGCCGGCCAGCACCGGATCGATGCCGAAATCGGTGTTGAGGATATAGACGATGAAGGAGCCGAGGATGATGAAGGCCGGATGCGCCAGGTTGGCGATATCCAGCATGCCGAACGACAGCGCCAGCCCGACGCTCACCGCAGCATAGAAGCCTCCCAGCAACAGTCCCGCGACGATGGCGTTGACCAGGAGGCTGAACATCAGGCGGCGCCTGGCCGGGGGTGAGGGATGGGGTGGCGGCCGGGTCGCAACCGGCATGGGCGCCTGCGGCGAGGGCCAGACGCGGCGGCGCGGAAACCCGTGACCATGCTCCCCTCCCGAACGTCCCGGCCTTGTCGGCCCGGGGTGCGGTCAGCGACCGCTTGATGGCGGTTCCTAGCATGTCCGAAGCAATCGGCCTTTACCAGTCTCGAACGCCCCATCGGCACAACAAGGCCTTTGATCTGGCTTGTTGATTTGTCGTCCGGTGGGCCGAATCGATCGGCGCCGGGATTAACCGTGAAAGACCTCGTTTACTTAACGTGATGTGAAAATTAAACATAAAAGCCCGAGTAGACTTTGGTTTATTTGGTTAATTACAGTATTTATCTTGACTTATATTTGAATTTTTTGAAAGCTGGCGACATTGGAATTGCCGCCACACCATGACACCGCACTTCAACCCAACCAACTTCCTAGGCGCCGAAGAAACCGCGCGCATCGCTGAAGAATTGGCGGCCAAACATGGCCGCGGTGCCCTAACGCTGGCGGCGACCCGCGCACGGCGTGCCAGCGAGGTTGGCGACCAGCTTGCCTATGCCGCTTGGGCGGCCGTGCTGGAAGCCGCGAGCGACCTGCTCGAACGCTCGCCCTGGTGCTATCTCTAATCTGCGCCTGATCTGCCAAGTCGGTTGACGGCCTGCATCGCGGCGGCCACCCTCGCGCGATGGCGCCGCGCTACGAAACCCTGCTGATCGAGACGCCCGAGCCGCACT
>DATEMD010000221.1:0-3260 GCA_035275845.1 Allostellaceae bacterium
CCGGATCAGGTGGCGCGCCGGCCGGGCGCGCGCACGCGCTGGCGCAACTTGGCGCTGGCCGGCGACTGGACCGACACCGGCCTGCCAGCGACCATCGAAGGTGCCATCCGTTCGGGCTTCACCGCCGCCGGGATTCTCGGCGCCGGGCGCCGGAATGCGGTCGAAAATTCCTTGAGCGGCAAGGACTTCGGGTTCAAGGTAACGCCGCCTTCGCAGTCGTTCGAACCGCTTCTTTGTCGCTGATGTCCGACGCCGCCACGACCGATTCCCGCGCGCGCGCCGCGCCCGTTTCCGCGCTCGATCAGGCCGTCGATCGCGCCGCCGCGGCGCTGATCGCGCACCAGCACGCCGACGGCCATTGGTGCTATGAGCTCGAAGCCGACGCGACGATCCCGGCCGAATACATGCTGTTGCAGCATTATCTCGGCGAGATCGACGACGATTTGCAGCGCGATTTCGCCGTCTATCTGCGTTCCGTTCAGGGCGAGCATGGCGGCTGGCCGCTGTTTCACGGCGGCGATGTCGATCTATCGGCGACGGTGAAGGCTTATTTCGCGCTCAAGGCCGCCGGCGATTCGCCGGATGCGCCGCATATGGCAAAAGCACGAGCCGCAGTGCTGGCGCGCGGCGGCGCCGCCCGCAGCAACGTTTTCACCCGCATTCAGCTCGCGCTGTTCGGCGAGTTGCCGTGGACCGCGGTGCCGGAGATGCCGGTCGAGATCATGTTGCTGCCGCGCTGGTTCCCGTTCCATCTCAGCAAGGTGTCGTACTGGTCGCGCACGGTGATCGTGCCGCTGCTGGTGCTGATGGCGCTGAAGCCGCGCGCCAAGAACCCGCGCGGCATCGACGTGCGCGAGCTGTTCGTGCCGGGGACGCAGGCGCGGCCGCCGCGCGCCGCAGGATCGCCATGGGCCTGGATCTTCAACCGCATCGACGACGCCTTGCGTTTCGCCGAGCCCTACATGCCGGCGAAGCATCGAAAGCGCGCAATCGACGCTGCGGTGAGCTTCGTCGTCGAGCGCCTCAATGGCGACGACGGCTTAGGCGGGATTTATCCGGCGATCGCCAATTCGGTGATGATGTTCGAGTGCCTGGGCTACGCCAAGGACGATCCGGCGCTTTGCATGGCCAAGTCGGCGCTGCGCAAGCTCGTCGTCCGCACGCCGCAGCGCTCTTATTGCCAGCCGTGCCTGTCACCCGTTTGGGATACCGCCTTGGCAGCGCACGCGCTGCTCGATGTCGGCGACGGCACGAGCGACGCCGCCGCGCGCCGCGGGCTCGATTGGCTTGCCGGACTCCAGGTGCTCGATCTGCCTGGCGACTGGGCGGTGTGGCGGCCGAATGTGCGGCCGGGCGGCTGGGCTTTCCAATACGCCAACCCGCATTATCCGGATCTGGACGACACCGCTGTCGTCGCCATGGCCTTCGATCGCGCCGACCGCGGCAAGTGGCGCGAACCGGTGGCGCGCGCCAGCGAGTGGCTCGTCGGCATGCAAAGCCGCAACGGCGGCTGGGCGGCGTTCGACGCCGACAACGAGTACTATTATCTCAATTACATCCCGTTCGCCGATCACGGCGCGCTGCTCGATCCGCCGACAGAAGATGTCAGCGCGCGCTGTCTGTCGCTCTTGGCACAATGCGGCGACAACGGCGCCGCCTTCGTGCGCGGTCTCGATTATTTGCGCCGCACGCAGCTGCCCGACGGCTCGTGGTTCGGCCGTTGGGGCACCAATTACATCTACGGCACCTGGTCGGTGCTGTGCGCGCTCAATGTCGCCGGCGTCGAGCGCGACGATCCGATGATCCAGCGCGCGGTTGCCTGGCTCGTCAGCAAGCAACGCGCCGACGGCGGCTGGGGCGAGGACGGCGCTTCGTACTGGCGCGGCCAGCCGCGCGGCGAGGGCAAGGCCAGCACCGCGTCGCAGACCGCGTGGGCGCTGCTGGCATTGATGGCGGCCGGCGAGGTCGACAATCCGGCGGTGGCGCGCGGCGTCGCGTATCTGACGGCGACGCAGCAGCCGCACGGTCTGTGGGACGAGGCGTGGTACACCGCCGTCGGCTTTCCGCGCGTCTTCTATCTTCGTTATCACGGCTACCGCGCGTACTTCCCGCTGTGGGCGCTGGCGCGGTATCGCGCGCTGCAACGCGGCGGCGTACGCCGCGTCGCCTACGGCATGTAATGCGGCTGGCGGCGCTCTGCGGTTTCGCGGCGGAGGCGCGACTGGCGCGGCGCTTCGGCTTGACGGTGTTCGCGACCGGCGGCGATGGCGTACGCGGCCGGGCCATGGCGACCCGCGCCGCCGAGACCGCTGACGGATTGCTCAGCTTCGGCATCGCCGGTGGTCTGGCGCCGCGTCTTGCGGCCGGAACCCTGCTGCTGCCGCGCATGGTGATCGCCGCGAACGGCGAGCGGCTGGCGGTGGACGTCGGACTGCACGGCCGCATTCTGACCGCGCTCGCCGCTGCCGATTTACACGCCGAAACCGGCGATCTATTGGCGCTCGATGCGATCGTCGCCACGCCGCACGCCAAGGCGGTACAGCACGCACGGCATGGAACGCTCGCCGTCGATCTCGAATCACTGCCGGCGGCACACGCGGCGCACGCGGCCAGCAAGCCGTTCCTGGTGCTGCGCGCGGTTGCCGATCCCGCCGGCCGCGGCTTGCCGCCGGCGGCTTTGGTCGGCCTGCATCCGTCGGGCCGCGCCGCGCCCGGCCGCGTGCTTGCGGCGATCTTGCGGCAGCCGGGCCAAATCCCCGATCTGATCGCGACGGCGCACGACACCAGGCGGGCGCTGTCGGCGTTGCGTGCCGCCTTGGCGGCGCTCCGCGGCGTCCTTTAGCCCAAAAGCAAACGGGCCGCCCGATGGGCGGCCCGTCACTCGATGAGACGACGCTTATTCGAACAGCTTGAGCGAATGGAGCAACGTCTCGATCACGCCCCACGTCAGCGGAATGCCGACGAAGAGCCAAGCCAACGTAAGCTTGAGACCGTTGTTATGTCCCTGTTGCGTGTTTGCCATGATGCTTTCTCCTCGTTCCGGATCAGGCCGCGGCCTTTGCTTCTTGCTGGGCCGTCATGTGGTGGCGCTTGTCCACCGCGCGGACCAGGAAGTTGCAAATGAAGCCGACCACCAACAGGCACGCCATCACGTACATCGTGACGTTGTAGGCCTGCGCCTTGGCGACGCCGTGCGTGACGTTGTACTGGCGGATGTAGTTCACCAGCACCGGGCCGAAGATGCCCGCCATCGACCACGC
>DATEMD010000222.1:0-3904 GCA_035275845.1 Allostellaceae bacterium
CGCGCCCGATGTGTTGCGCCTCGCCAAGCGGCCGATGCCGAAGCCCGGCGCGGGCGAGGTCTTGATCAAGGTCGAAGCCGCCGGCGTTAACCGGCCCGACGTGGCGCAACGCCAGGGCAGCTATCCGCCGCCGCCCGGCGCTTCCGACATTCCAGGCCTCGAGATCGCCGGTAGCGTCGTCGCGCTTGGTCTCGGCGTTCACGATCTCAAGGTCGGCGACAAAGTGTGTGCGCTGGTCACCGGTCACGGCTATGCCGAATATTGCGCCGCGCCCGCGGTGCAATGCCTGCCGGTGCCCAAGGGCTTCTCGATGATCGAGGCGGCGGCCTTGCCCGAGACCTTCTTCACCGTATGGACAAATTTGTTCGAGCGCGGCGGCCTGAAGCGTGGCGAAAGCGTCCTGATCCACGGCGGCACTTCGGGCATCGGCACGACGGCGATCCAGCTCGCGCGCGCATTCGGCGCCAAAGACATCTTCGCCACGGCCGGCAGCGACGACAAATGCAAGGCGTGCGAAAAGCTCGGCGCGACGCGCGCCATCGACTACAAGCGCGAAGATTTCGTGAAAGTGGTGAAGGAAGCAACCGGCAATCGCGGCGTCAATCTCATCCTCGACATGGTTTGCGGCCCTTATGTGCCGCGCAATATCAGCGCGCTGGCGGTCGACGGCCGCTGCGTCACCATCGCGCTGTTGGGTGGCAATCTTGCCGAAGTCAATTTCGGCGTAGTGATGATGAAGCGCCTGACGCTCACAGGATCGACCCTGCGCGCCCGCGCGGTCGAACAGAAGGGCGCCATCGCCCAGGCGCTCAAGCGTGAGGTTTGGCCCTTGCTCGACGCCGGCAAGGTCAAGCCCGTGATCCACAAGACCTTTCCGCTCAAGGAGGCCGCCGCGGCCCACGCCTTGATGGAAAGCTCGGCCCATATCGGCAAGCTCGTACTGACGATTTGAGGCCCGATTTCCGCTTTTCTTGGCCCGGCCGAGCGACTATATAAGCCGCATCCAATACATGGGCAGGTGGCCTGGAAAGCGCTTTTAGGCGCGAGCTTGGCCATTGCCATCAGGAGAAACGCATGTCGCTGCCGTTGATGCCCCGGGCGACCGCCGTCTGGCTGGTCGAGAACACCGTTTTGACCTTCGACCAGATCGGCGATTTCACCGGCCTGCACGCGCTCGAGGTCCAGGCGATCGCCGACGGCGAGGTCTCGACCCAGATGCACGGCCTCGATCCGGTCGCCAACGGTCAGCTCACTCTTGAGGAGCTCGAACGCTGCCAGAAAGACCCGGACGCGCGGCTCAAGCTCGCCAAGGAGGCGTTGCCCGAGCAGGTGGTGAAGCACAAGGGTCCGCGCTATACGCCGATCGCCAAGCGCCAGGACAAGCCGGATGCGATCGCGTGGCTTTTGAAGAGCCATCCCGAGCTTAGCGACGGCCAGATCTCCAAGCTCGTCGGCACCACCAAGCCGACGATCCATTCCGTGCGCGACCGCACCCATTGGAACACGCCCAACATCAAGCCGCGCCATCCCGTGGCGCTGGGCCTGTGCACCATGGAAGATCTGGAAAAGGCGGTGGCGCGCGCCAACCGCGGCAAGAAGCCGGAAGAGGGCAAGCCGCTGGTGCAGCCGCCTGGCGCCGAGGACATCGCCGCCGCTTCGGAAGAGCCGGCGGCTTAAAGCGGTCGCAGCGTCAGCTCCGATACTGTTCGTCGCTGACTTTCTCCAACCAGTCGACGACTTTGCCGTTGTGTGCTTCCTGGATGGCGATGTGAGTCATCGCGGTCGTCGGCGTTGCGCCGTGCCAGTGTTTCTTGCCGGGCGGGCATGTGACGACGTCGCCGGGCCGGATTTCCTGTTTTGGCTCGCCCCAACACTGGGTCCAACCCATGCCTGACGTGACGATCAAGGTCTGACCGCACGGGTGCGTGTGCCAGGCCGTGCGGGCGCCAGGCTCGAAGGTGACGCTTGCCCCGCTGAACCGTGCCGGGCCCGGTGACTGGAACAGTGGTTCGATGCGAACATTACCGGTGAAATTCTCGAGTGGGCCTTTCACGGCGGCCTGCGAGCCGTTTCGCTTGATCTCCATTCGCCTTCCCCTTCGGCTGGTATTTCGATCGCACCAAACGTTCGGCACCGAGGGCAGCGTCGCTTAGCCGCCGCCCTTCGCATACCCCGCGCCTTTGAGGTGCGTGGCGATCTCGCCGAGGATCGCCGGGTCGTCGATCGTCGCCGGCATCTTGTAGTCCTCGCCGTCGGCGATCTTGCGCATGGTGCCACGCAGGATCTTGCCCGAGCGCGTCTTCGGCAGGCGGTCGACCACCAGCGCGGTCTTAAAGCTCGCCACTGGCCCAATGCGCTCGCGCACCAGGCTCACCGCTTCGGCGGCCACGTCCTTCGGCGTCTTTTTCGCGCCGGCCTTGAGCACCAGGAAGCCCAGCGGCACCTGGCCCTTGAGTGCGTCGCCGGCGCCGATCACCGCGCATTCGGCGACTTCGGGGTGTGCGGCGAGGACTTCCTCGATGGCACCTGTCGACAGACGATGGCCGGCAACGTTGATGATGTCGTCGGTCCGCGCCATGACGAAGACGTAGCCGTCCTCATCCATGTAGCCGGCGTCGGCGGTCAGGTAATAACCGGGATAGTCGGCGAGATAGGATTGGATGAAGCGCTCGTCGGCGTTCCACAGCGTCGGCGCAAAGCTGGGCGGCATCGGCAGCTTGACGCACAACGCGCCGACTTCGCCCGCCTTCATTTCCTTGCCCGCCGGGTCGAGCACGTGCAGATCGTAGCCCGGCACCGGCAGGGTCGACGAACCGTGCTTCACCGGCAACTGGCCCAATCCGACGCAATTCGCCGTGATCGCCCAGCCGGTTTCGGTCTGCCACCAATGGTCGATCACCGGCACGTCGAGATGTTTCTCGGCCCATGCGATGGTCGGTGGATCGGCGCGCTCGCCGGCCAGGAACAGCGTGCGAAACTTCGCCATGTCGTGCTTGCGGATGAGTGCGCCGTCCGGGTCCTCGCGCTTGATGGCGCGGAATGCCGTCGGTGCGGTGAACATGGCGACCGCGCCGTGCTGTGCAATGACACGCCAGAACGTGCCGGCGTCGGGCGTGCCGACCGGCTTGCCTTCGAACAGGATGGTGGTGAGGCCGTAGAGCAGCGGCGCATAGACGATGTAGCTGTGACCGACCACCCAGCCGACATCGGAGGCGGTGAACCAGGTCTCGCCCGGCGCCAGGCCATAGACGTTCTTCATCGACCAGTGCAGCGCAACCGCGTGGCCGCCATTGTCGCGCACGATGCCCTTGGGCATGCCGGTCGTACCCGAGGTGTAGAGGATGTACAGCGGATCGGTCGCCTCGACCGTCACGCACGCCGCCGGCGATGCCGTGGCGACCTCGTCATTCCAATCATAATCGCGATCGCGCACGAGGTCGCAGGCGAGCTGATCGCGTTGCAGGATGAAGCAGCTCTCCGGCTTGTGCTTGGCGAGCGCGATGGCCTGGTCGAGCAATGGCTTATAGGGGATGACGCGATTGACCTCGATGCCGCATGAAGCGGACAGGATCAGGCGCGGTTTGGCGTCGTCGATACGCGTCGCCAGCTCGGGTGCGGCAAAGCCGCCGAACACGACGGAATGGATCGCGCCGAGGCGCGCGCAGGCGAGCATCGCCATGGCGGCCTCGGGAACCATGGGCATGTAGAGCAGCACGCGGTCGCCCTTCTTCACGCCGTGCATGCGCAATGCGCCGGCCAGTAGCGCCACCTGATCCCGCAATTCGCGATAGCTGAATGTCCGCACCGTGCCGGTGACCGGGCTGTCGTAGATCAGCGCGGTCTGCTGCGCGCGGCCGCCATCGACGTGGCGGTCGAGGGCGTTGAAGCAGGTGTTGAGCCGCCC
>DATEMD010000223.1:0-7343 GCA_035275845.1 Allostellaceae bacterium
TGAAAAGGTCAGGATCGCCAGCAGGACCGTCCAGCTCTTGAGGGTGTCGCGGCGCTCGACCACGATCGCCGAATGCAGCAGCGCGGTGCCGGCGAGCCACGGCATCAGCGACGCGTTCTCGACCGGATCCCAGAACCACCAGCCGCCCCAGCCGAGCGTGTAATAGGCCCACCAGCTGCCCATGGCGATGCCGAGCGTCAGACAGCACCACGAGGCCAGCGTCCAAGGCCGTACCCAGCGTGCCCAGGCGGCGTCGACGCGGCCCTCGATCAACGCCGCGACGGCGAAGGCGAAGGCGACCGAATTGCCGACATATCCCAAATAAAGGAACGGCGGATGGAAGGCGAGGCCGGGGTCCTGCAGGATCGGGTTGAGACCCATGCCTTCGGCCGGCGCTGGCGACAGACGCAGGAATGGATTCGACGTCAGCAGGATGAACAGCAGGAAGCCGATGGCGATCAGCGCCTTGACGCCAAGCACGCGGGCGCACAGCCGCGGCGGCATGGCGTCGCCGAACCACGCGATCGCCGCGCCGTATAGCGCCAGGATCAGCACCCACAGCACCATCGAGCCTTCGTGATTGCCCCAGACGCTGGTGAGCTTGTAGAGCAGCGGTTTGGCGCTGCTGCTGTTTTCGGCGACGTTGGCGACCGAGAAATCCGACACGAAATAGGCATGCACCAGCGTGGCGAAGGCGAGCGCGATGAGCGCGAACTGCGCCATCGCCGCCAATCGACCCGCCGCCATCAAGTTGAGGTCGTTGCGTGTCGCGCCGGTCAGCGTCAGCCCGGCTTGGAGCATTGCGACCGCGAGCGCCAGGATGAGCGCGAAATGGCCGAGTTCGATGATCATTGCGTCGCTCCGGTGCTGGCGGGCGCCGCGGGCGAAACCGGTTTGCCGTTTGCGCCTTCCTGCCACCGGCCGGCCTTCTTCAGCGCGTCGACGACTTCCGGCGGCATGTAGCGCTCGTCGTGCTTCGCCAACAGCGTCGTCGCCTTGAAGCCGCCGTCGGGCATCAGCCGGCCTTCGACCACGACACCCTGACCTTCGCGGAAGAGATCGGGCACCGTGCCGCGATAGGTCACCGGCACGGATTTCCGTCCGTCGGTGACGGTGAAATCGAGCGTCGAGCCGTCGGCCTCGTGCTTGACGCTGCCGGCCGCGACCAGGCCGCCGATCCGCACCAGCCGGCCCGGCGGAATATGCTGCGCGTAGAGATCGGACGGGCCGTAGAAGAAGACCAAGTTGTCGTTGAGCGCCGACAGCATCAGACCGACCGCGAGGCCGAGCAGCGCGACGCCGCCGAGCACGAAATAAAGCCGCCGCCGCTTGCGCGTCATCGCCGCTCCTCGGTGTCGAGCGCGCGTTGCGCCCGGCGATAGCCGATCACGCTATGTGCCAGCAAGCCGACGAGCACGATCACCGCGACGCCGTAAGCCGGCCAGACGAAGCGGGCATAACCGCCCATGGCAAAGAACTGTGCCATCACGTGCCGAAACGCAGCGCACGCAATTTGGCGTGCAGCAACGCGGTCCGCATGCGCAGCATGAGCAGGACCGCGAACAGGAACAGAAACCCCGCCGCCATGACCAGCAGTGGCCACAGCATCGAAACGGCAATCGTCGGGCCGCCCATGCGGAACACGCTCGCCTTCTGGTGCAGCGTGTTCCACCAGTCGACCGAGAATTTAATGATCGGCAGATTGACCACGCCGACGATGGCGAGGATCGCCGCGGCGCGCGAGCCGCGCGTGCGGTCGTCGAACGCGTTGGCGAGCGCGATGAAGCCGAGATAGAGGAAGAACAGCACCAGGACCGAGGTCAGCCGCGCATCCCACACCCACCAGGTGCCCCACATCGGCTCGCCCCACAGCGAACCGCTCACCAGGCAGACGAAGGTGAATCCGGCGCCAATGGGCGCGGCACTTTCGGCTGCGATATGCGCCAGCGGATGCCGCCAGATCAGCGCGACGGCGCTCGCGACCGCCATCACGGCATAGACCAGGCTCGCCAGCCACGCCGAAGGCACGTGCACGTACATGATCTTGACCGCTTCGCCCTGCTGATAGTCGGGCGGCGCGACGAACAGCGCGCCATAGAGTCCGATGGCGATCAGCACGGCCGCCGCGACGCTGCACCACGGCAGCAGGGCAGCCGACAGTCGCATGAAACGGGCCGGGTTGGCGAAGCGCTGCATGGCCGGTTTTTCTGCTATTCGAGCGCCTGACGCAAGGCTGCCGCCGCTGCCCATGGCGCCAGCGCCAACGACGCCGCGAAGAGCGCCGCCAGCAGTAAAAGATGCGGCCGCGATTCGAGACCCAAGGCGGCAGCTTCGCTGGCGGCGACGCCGAAGATCAGGACCGGGATGTAAAGTGGCAGCACCAAAAGCGACAGCAGCACGCCGGCGCGCCGTGCGCCCAGCGTCAACGCCGCGCCGATCGCGCCGATCAGGCTCAGCACCGGCGTGCCCAGCAGCAGCGCCGCGATCAGCGCCGGATAACCGGCCGCATCGAAATGTAGCACCAGCGCCAGCAGCGGCGCGATGATCGTCAGCGGCAAACCGGTGGTGAGCCAATGCGCCACGCATTTCGCCAGCACCTGGATCTCGAGCGGTACCGGCATGAGAGAGAGCGCTTCAAGACTTCCATCCTGGAAGTCAGCGTCAAAGAGCCGCTCGAGCGAGAGCAACGCCGCCAGCAACGCCGTCACCCACAGGACGCCGGCGGCGATGCGCGCCAGCAAATCCGGATCCGGTCCGACGCCGAACGGGAACAGGATCACGGCCAGCGCGAAGAACGCGACGACGTTGGCGACGTCACCGCCCTGACGGAATGCCAGCCGCAGATCACGCGTCAGCAGCGCTGCGAAGCCGCTCACGCCTGCCCTCCGGTGGCATGGACGGCGAGCGACAGGGTGTGTGCACCGGGCAACGGCAGGGACGCGTGCGTCGCCAGCGCGACGCAACCGCCGGCGCGCCGGTGATCGGCGATCACCGTCAGCAGGATCTCGGTCGCTTCCGCGTCGAGGCTGGTGGTCGGCTCATCGAGCAGCCACAGGGTCGCGGGCGATGCCACCAGCCGCGCCAAGCCGAGCCGCTTGCGCTCGCCGGCCGACAGATAACGCGCCGGCCAGGCGGCGCGCGCAGCGAGACGGAAGTGGCGCAGCGCATCGAGGGCACGGCCGTTCGCGCCACGCATTCCGGCCCAAAACGCCAGATTCTCTTCGGCCGTCAGGGCCAGCTTCACCGCGTCTTGATGGCCGATGTAATGGAGCCGGGCGCGATGGGCGGCTGGGTCGTCGGCGATGGTGGTGCCGTTCCAGGCGATCACGCCTTGTTCGGGTTGGGCGAGGCCGGCCATGAGGCGCAACAGGCTGGTCTTGCCGCTGCCGTTGGGGCCGCCGAGCAGCAGCGCGTCACCCGGCGCCAGCGCGAAGTCGACGTCCTTGAACACCCGGCGCTCGCCGCGGCGGCACGCAAGTCCTTCACCGGTAAATGAATTTCGCGATTCCCGGGCCGCCATGGCGTGGCACTATGCCATGGGCTGGACACGCCGACTCCGGCAAAACGCCGCGGCCGGGTTAAAAAAGTGACGGCCTCGGTGGGGGAGGTACCGAGGCCGTCGAATTAGAGCGGTCGGGGGGCGACCGCTTCATGGAGATGTGAGACAAGCCAAAAGCCAAATGTCTCTCACCGGTCGCGATGAAAGCCCGGGATTGAGACCCGATTTGGATCGAAATGTGGCGAAAGCGTGATTTGTGGCCCGATCGGGCGCGATCACTAATTTGGCCCAAAAGGCCGCGTTCAACGGCCGGCGGTGGCGTCGGCGCGGACCGCCGTCAGGCCGTAATAACGGGCCGTCCAGCGATTGATCCAAAATTGGTCGTCGCCGCGGATATCGGCGTGGAAGACGTAGGAACGCGGAAAGTCGGCCTTGGCGATCACCGGTAGCACCGCATTGGCGGTGCCAGCGGCTTGCAGCCGACGCAACGTCGCATCGCGCGCGACCATGAAGGCGTGAAACGATTCGGCCGGTCCGCGCAAATCGGCGATGCCGGCGACGATGTTGCGATTCGCCGGTAAGGTCACAGCAAGCGCGACCAACAGCCAGCGGACCGCCCGGCCGCTGTCGATCCGCCACGCCGTCAGCCGGCGGACGGCCTGCGGCGCCCAGGCGCTGACGACAATCAGACCGCCGCAGAGGAAGGCGAGGTGGATTGCGGCCAATGTTCGCGCTGGCACCGCGCCGCCCAGCGCCACCGCCGGCACGACGTAGAGCGCCACCAGCACGGCCGGAAACAAGCCGGTGAGCGCCCAGCGCGCCGGCGCGGTCAGCCGCCCGCTCCAATGCGGCGCGACGGCGCGGCACGCGCGCAACGCAATCAGCAAGCCGGCGGCCGCGAGCGTCTTGGGATCGATGGCCCAAAGCGCGGCATGGCCCGCGATCTGTATGAATGCCATGCCGACAAGCTCCGGCAGGGCTGGCGCGGCGTCGACTGCGGCCTCGCGCGCGCCGTTGCCGGGCGCGATGACGACCACTGCAAGCCCAACAAGCGCAGCGGCGAACCCGACCAGCGCTGCCGGCCGCCAGCGGCCGCCGGCGAGGCGCGCCGCGATCGCGATCGTGGCGAACAGTCCGACCTCGAGCGAAGCCGCCAGTTCGTGCAGGCCGCTGACGAAGAACGCCGCAGCGGCCAGGGCCGTCAGTCGCACGACGCTAGCAGGCGCCGCCGCCAGATCGAGACGGCAAGCGGCAAAGGCGAGCGCGATCGCTGCCGACCAGCCGAGCTGGTACTCGACTTCGGCGGCGCGCCAGAAAAACAGCTCGTTGACGCTCGGCGATTCTGCCCACCACAGCGCCGCGAAGACGGCGACGACCAGCAGCGTCGCACGCGAACGCCAGCGCAGGCCCAGAACGCCGGCGATAAACGGCGACAGCATCGCCAACGACAGCAGCGTGATCGTCATCAGGCTGGCGCCGTAGAACCGCGTCAGCGGCAGCGCGGCGGCAATGACAAAGTGCACGAAGCCGGCGGCCCAGCGGCACGACCACGTCGTGTATTCGATCCAGACGCCGCCAAAAATGCCGTGGGTGCGGCCTTCGACCGCGCGGACGAAATCGTCGGCGATCGGCCAGGTGAACAGAAACAAACCGGTCGCCACCGCGAAGACGAACGCGACCGACAACGCCAGCAGGATGGCGGACAGGACGGTCTGCGTCGCCGCAGGCGCGGTCGCACGGTCGGCCGGCAACGCCATGGGCGGAGATCGCCTCGCTCGACGTCAGTGTTCGATCGGGGCCGATCATAGTATGCGGCGTCGCGATCGCCAAATCCGGGGTCGCCGGGATGGCGGCGCCTGCGCGGCGCGCATGGTCGCCGTGCTGCGCTTGATCTCGCGCGTCGGACGCGGTAGCAGCAACCGTTGACGCCGGACCCCGTTAGCGAAGATAGAGAAGAGAGGCAGCCTCGTGCCGGTCACCGGTCAAGATTCGTTGAAGGCGCGCCGCACGCTCCAGGTCGGTGGCAAGTCCTACGATTATTTCAGCCTCGCGGCGGCGGCCCAGGCGGCCGGGCTTGGCGACATTTCGCGCCTGCCGTTCTCGCTTAAAGTCCTGCTCGAGAACTTGGTGCGCTTCGAGAATGGCCGCACGGTCAAAGTCGACGACATCAAGGCGATGGCTGCGTGGCTCAAGGCCAGGACGTCGGATTGCGAAATCGCTTTTCAGCCCGCGCGCGTGCTGATGCAGGATCTGACCGGCGTGCCGGCGGTGGTCGATCTGGCGGCGATGCGTGAGGCGATGGCGCGTCTCGGCGGCGATCCCAAGCGGATCAATCCGCTCAACCCGGTCGATCTGGTTATCGACCATTCGGTGATGGTCGACAATTACGGCACGGCCAATGCGTTTCGCAAAAACGTGCAGATCGAGTTTCAGCGCAACGGCGAGCGTTACGGCTTCCTGCGTTGGGGCCAGGACGCGTTCGACAATTTTCGCGTCGTGCCGCCGGGCACCGGCATCTGCCACCAGGTGAACCTCGAATATCTCGCCCACGTGGTGTGGACGACGGACGAGAACGGCAAGACGGTGGCCTATCCCGACACGCTGGTCGGTACCGATAGCCACACGACCATGATCAACGGCCTTTCGGTGCTCGGTTGGGGTGTCGGCGGCATCGAGGCCGAAGCGGCTATGCTCGGTCAGCCGATCTCGATGGTGCTGCCCGAGGTCGTGGGCTTCCGCCTGCACGGCGCGTTCAAGGAAGGCGCGACGGCGACCGACCTCGTTCTCACCGTGACGCAGATGCTGCGCAAGAAGGGTGTCGTCGGCCGCTTTGTCGAATTTTTCGGCCCGGGCATCGCGTCGTTGGCGCTTGCCGACCGCGCCACCATCGGGAACATGGCGCCGGAATATGGCGCAACCTGCGGCTTCTTTCCGATTGATGCCGAGACTTTGCGCTACCTCACGCTGACCGGCCGCGATGCGCAGCAGGTCGCCCTGGTCGAGGCCTACGCCAAAGCGCAGGGCCTATGGCACGACGAGAAAGCGCCCGATCCGGTGTTCACTGACACGCTCGACCTCGATCTGGCGACCGTCGAGCCGTCGCTCGCCGGTCCGCGTCGGCCGCAGGACCGTGTTGCCTTGTCGGCCGTCGCGCCGTCCTTCAAAAGCGAGTTGCCCAAGCTCGCCGCCACGCGCGACAAGGCCAAGAGCGGCGGCCCGGTGAAGGTCGACGGCGCCAACTACCAGCTTAAGGACGGCGACGTGGTAATCGCCGCCATCACCTCGTGCACCAACACCTCGAACCCGAGTGTCATGCTTGGCGCCGGCCTGCTGGCGCGCAAGGCGGTGCAGCGTGGCGTCAAGGTGAAGCCGTGGGTCAAGACCTCGCTCGCGCCCGGCAGCCAGGTGGTGTCGGATTATTACGCCGCGTCGGGCCTGCAACAGGATCTCGACGCGCTGGGCTTCAACCTCGTCGGCTACGGCTGCACGACCTGCATCGGCAACTCCGGTCCGCTGCCGGAACCGATCGCGACGGCCGTCGACGACGGCGATCTCGTCGTCGGCGCGGTGCTGTCGGGCAATCGCAATTTCGAAGGCCGCATCAACCCGCAAGTGCGCGCCAACTATCTGGCGTCGCCGCCCTTGGTGGTCGCCTATGCGATCGCCGGCTCGCTCAACGTCGATGTGACCAAGGATGCGCTGGCGCAGGACAGCGACGGCAAGCCGGTTTATCTCAAGGATATCTGGCCGTCGAACCGCGAGGTGCAGGATACGGTGGCGCAAGCGGTGACCGCGCCGATGTTCCGCAAGCGCTATGCCGACGTGTTCCGCGGTCCGCCCGAAT
>DATEMD010000224.1:0-2263 GCA_035275845.1 Allostellaceae bacterium
ACAAAATCGATCGCCGGCGAAGCTTTGAGGCTCGCTTCCGGCTCGACCGCGACCTTTGCCCCGATCATGCCGATCTTCAGGCTCGGTTTGAGCGCCTTGAGCGCCTCGGCCGTCCTGACGTCGACGGAGAAAGACGGGGTCGAGGTGTGCAGCACCACGAGATCGCGGTTCACGGCCTCGGGCGCGACGTCGTGGAATTTGAGGCGGTGGGGCGGTGCGTCGACGAGCTTGGAGCCTTCAACGAGCGCGGCGGGCTGGGCGAGCCAGGTCGGGTACCAGAACGACTGGATCTCGCGACGCATCTGATAGCGCGCGCCGGCGCCCCCGTCGAAGCCGTCGAAGGATGGCGCTTGCAAGAACAGCGTCCGCATCATGTCAATGGGCCCCCCGGTCAGCCACCCAAGCCCCTCCCGCAACCATCCGGAAGCGGCGGCCTTTCCAGCTTACCTGCCAGCTCAGAAAGCTGAAAACGAAAACGGCGAACGACAATAGATCGCACGCCGGGACAAGCCAATACGCTTGCGGGGGGAGCGCGTAGGCGCGCTCGATCCGCCGCAAAAGCGCCGTCCGGCACGCAATTGCCACCACTGCGATGCCGATTGCCGGCAGCAGGGTCGTCGCGCCGGCGCCGAGGAGGGTCGCGATCAGCGCCCATGGCAAGGCGTGGCTGACGATCAAACCGGCGTAGCCGGCGGGATCGATGCTCCTGATGGTGCGCGCCCATCGCAGCTGCTGGCGCCACAATTCGCGCAGCGACGTTTGCGTGCAGATATGGGCAACGGCGAAGGACGGTATCGAGATCTTGCAGCCGTGGGCGCGCAACGCCTCGCCCATGGCGTAATCGTCCGCGAGGCAATCGGCGAAGGGCTTGAAGCCGCCGATCTCGGCCAGCGTCGCGCGCCTGAGCGCGAGCGTCGAGCCGAAGCAAGGACGCGCCAGGCCGAGTGCAAGGCCGACCACCACGCTCGGCAGAAACTGGGCGTTGATGACGAGCGCGCCGAGCCGCGCCCAGATGCCGGTGATGCCAACGCCGTAGTAGAGGCAGGTCACGGCGCCGATGCCGGGCTCTGCCAGCGCCGCGACCACGCGGGACAGATAGTCGCGGTTCACCCGCATGTCGCTGTCGGCGACGACGACGACGTCATGACGGATGCGCGGCGCCATGTTGACGAGGTTGGAGACCTTCCGATTCAATCCGTGCATCTTGGCTTCGATCACGAGATCGAGATCACGATCAGCCTGCACCTCGCGCAGGCGCTCGACGACGGCAATGACGGCATCGTCGGCGTCCTGCACCCCGCAGACGATTTGCATGCGTCCGGAATAGTTCTGGACGCAGAACGATGTGAGGTTGTCGAAGAGGCCCGGCTCATCGCCGTGAAGCGGCTTGAGAACGGTGACTGCAGGCGTAGCCGCGGGGCGCGCGGGCGCACGGCCGCGCGCAAAGCGGCCGACGAGGATCGCGGCCGTGATCAGGTACCCACAGCCGACCACGGCGAGCACCGACGTCGCAAGAGACGACCAGAACAAGATCATGCCCGGCTCAGTGGCTTTGCGAACGAGGATTGACGGACTCGCGTGCCGGCTGCCTGCGGTAGCTCGGCACCAAGCGCCCCCATTCCAGCATCTGCCAGCCGAGAAGGCCAGGCACTCCGAGCACGAGATCGGCGGCGCGCTTGACGAGCGACAGCGCAATCGCCTGTTCTGGCGGAATTCCAAATGCCGCGCACAGCACGACGAGCGCGCCTTCCTGCGCCCCGAGCGCACTGGGGATGGCAAATGCCGCCCCGCGAACCGCATGCAGCAGACTTTCGATGACGAGCGCCTCGCCGATGCTGATGGGATGCCCCATGAACGCGAACACAATCGCGACTTCGGCCACGCCGATGGCCCATCCGGCCAGATGCACGACGGCGCTGGCGACAACGTTGGATCGGGCGGCGTAGATCATGCCAAGGTTTTGATAAACGGCATCGATCGTACCGAGCACGCGCCACTCCCGGTCGCCGGCCAGACGACTCATGATTGCGCGAAGAATACGTTGCCCGCCGCGGCGTTGCGCCAGATAGAAGCCCGCAAGCAAGAGCGTCGCGACCGCAATCCCGACCGCGGCGCTTCGTGCCAGGGCCTCACTCGCCTCCAGCGCAATAAGGGCAAGAAGGCCGAAGATCGCGAACAGAAACTGTGTTGCGGCCTGGATGAGGACATCGACGATCACGCTGGCCGCCGCGAGCGCGCCTGGAACGGCGTACAACGTCAGCAA
>DATEMD010000225.1:0-49647 GCA_035275845.1 Allostellaceae bacterium
GGGGTGGCCGGCGATCGCGAGCTCGGGCATCACCAGCGGCCGCGCGCCCGGCTTGAGACCGCGCGTACGCAGGAAGGCATGGAAATGACCGTGCTCGCCGTGGGCGGCGGCGGCCGGCTGGGGCGGGTGCGCGTGATAGAAATACTGCGCGTGTGTCGCCGGGTCGTAAACGTCGCCGGCCGGATAATGACGCCAATGGAAAATACGCGTCGCGCCGCCGAGAGCGGCCGAGACGACCGTACGACCGTCACGCGCCAGCGCGTCGCGCCAACGAACGACGGCCTCGCCGCAGTGCGCCTGCCGCTCGAGCGCGGCTCGGTCGGGACGGTGCGAAGACGCGGACGTCAAGGCTGCTTTGCGGACCGCGGCAAGGAGTCGGCGATCCAGGCAGGCACGTCGTGCAACGCGCGATGGCTGGCGGCGTCGAACGCTTCGACCACCGCCGGCACGGTGTTCTGGGTTGCCGGCACCGTGGCCGTGAACTGCCGTTGCGCGAGAATATCCCCGTCGGGCATGTGCAGCAGCCGCAGATCGAGCGTCACCCGCACCTGCGGCGGTGTGCCGGCGGCGTAATCGGCCTCAAAATGATCGAGCGCGCCGAGCACGACATAATCGGCGCGCAGCGCCAGAGAACGTTGGGCTACCCGGTTGAACCGGCCGGCGTGCACGAGCGTATCGAGCAGCAGGTTGTCCATCAGCATCGGCGCGCGGTCGGTCCATTCCGCATCGGCGAAATATTCGAGGCGTGTCGCGCTCGGACTGAGCGCGATCCGGGCGGTGTCGAGCGCGCCGGACGCGTCAACACTGCCGACGAGGATTTGGGCCTTGATCGGCGCGCCGGTAGCCGGCACGGCGGCCGCCGCCGACAGGCGGTAAAGCTTGGGTGGTGGCGGCGGCGCCGGCAGCAAGCCGCCGCTGCAGCCCGCGAGCGCAAGGGTTAGGAGCAGAGTTGCGGCGCGCCGGCGGGGCATCACTGGGGAGTATAGCCTTGCAGGCGGTTGCCATAGATCACCCGCGACGGATCGCGGTTGAGCGAATCGACGAGCCGTGTCAGCTCGGCGACCAGGACACGCGAATCGGCAAGCAGCTGCTGCAATTCGGGCAAGCCGCGGGTGGTGAAATCGCTCACCGGCTTCTGGCTGCTGCGCATCATGCGATCGAGATTATCCGCCGCCTGGTCGAAATGCTTCACTGCCACCGACAGGCCGCTGAGGCTCGCATCGATATCGTGGGAATGCGCCGCCAAGACCGTGCTCACCTGGCGCATATTGGCAAGCGTTTCGGCAAGCGCCTTGCGGTTGTCGGTATCGGTGACGTCGTTGAGCTGATCGGCAAGCGTCGACAGCTTCTGGATGAGGACCGGCATGCCGTTGAACAATTCAGTCAATTGAGACGAGCGCGACCGGATCACCGGATAACGCTGGCCCTTTTCGGCGACCAGCGGCGGCGCCGTGCCGCTGGCCCCGGCGATCTCGACATAGGCGGCACCGGTCAGGCCCTTGACCTGCAATTCGGCGACGCTGTCGTTCCGGATGGTGACGTCTTGATTGATGTCGACAGTCACGTGCACCTGAGTCGGCCGTTGCGGATCGAGGGTGATCGTCGCCACGCGGCCGACCAGGACGCCGTTGTAACGCACGTCGGAGCCAGCATCGAGACCGGAGACCGAGCCGTCGAAATAGATGTCGTAGTGCGCGGCGCTGACCTTGAACGGCGCCTGCACGAACCACAGCAGCACCACCGCCAACCCGGCCAACAGCACGAGAACGAACCCTCCGACGAGCACATATTCGGCGCGTGTTTCCATGCCTTTACCCGCTGGCGGCCTCGGTGATCCGTGCGGCGCGCCCGCGCGGGCCGCTGAAATATTGCTGAATCCACGGATGCGGATCGCGCAGCAACTCGGCAAGCGTGCCGATGACGAGATGCTGGTCGACGATCACTGCGATGCGATCGCAAATCGCCGTCAAACTGTCGAGATCGTGCGTCACCATGAATACCGTCAGGCCGAGGCTCTCCTTGAGATCGCGTACCAAGCCGTCGAATGCGGTGGCGGCGATCGGATCGAGCCCGGCGGTCGGCTCGTCGAGGAACAGCAGCTTGGGATCGAGCGCGAGGGCGCGTGCGAGCCCGGCGCGCTTGCGCATACCGCCCGACAGCGCGGCCGGCATCTTTTCGGCCGTGTCCGGCGGCAAGCCGACCAACGCGATCTTGAGCGCGGCGATCTCGTGCATCAGCGCCGGCGAAAGATCGAGCTGTTCGCGCAACGGCACCATGATGTTCTCAGCAACCGTCAACGAGCTGAACAACGCGCCGTCCTGGAACAGCACGCCCCACCGCTTGCCGAAACGCCGTAGATCGCCGTGCTCCGCCCGTCCGAGTTCTTCGCCGAAGATCGCGATCGTGCCGGTGGCCGCCGGCGTCAGGCCGACGATCGTGCGCAGCAGGACGGACTTGCCAGAACCCGACGCACCGACCACGCCCAGCACTTCGCCGGAGCGCAGATCGAAGGTCGCGTCACGCAGCAGGATTCGGCCACCGGCCCTGGTGGCAAGACCGCGCACGTGCACGACCGCCGCCGCGGGATCAGATTCTGATCGCATTGAAGAAGATCGAGAAGAGCGCATCGAGCACGATGACCAGGAAAATGGCTTGGACCACGGATTGCGTCGTGCGCCGCCCGACGCTTTCGGCGCTGCGGGTCACCAGCAGACCCTCGTTGCAACCGATGAGCGCGATGCAGGCAGCGAAGAATGGCGCTTTGATGATACCCAGAAATACGCTCCACAGCGATACCGCGCTGTGCAACTGAGCCAGGAATGTCGTCAGCGGGATGTCGAGCGAAAATCGGCAGATGACGGCGCCGCCGGCGAGGCCGGTGAAATCGGCCCAGAAGGTCAGAAACGGCAAGGTCAGGATCAGCCCGAGAATGCGCGGCACCACCAGAACCTCGATCGGATCGAGGCCAAGCGTGCGCATCGCGTCGACTTCCTCGTTGACGATCATGGCGCCGATTTCGGCGGTGAAAGCGCTGCCGGAGCGACCGGCAATGATGATGGCGGCCAGCAGCCCGCCGAGCTCGCGCAGGAAACCGACGGCGAGGAGATTGACGGTGAAGATCTCAGCGCCATAGGGCTTCAGCTGCTGCGCGCCGATATAGGTCATGACGATGCCGACCAGGAACGACAGCAACCCGACGATGCCGAGCGCCGAAACGCCGGCGCGTTGCATCTGCGCTACCATCGGCGTGAAACGCAGGCGGCGTGGCTGCGTACCCGTGCGCAGGAACGTGATGGCGACCTCACCGAAGAACCCGAGCAACGCGCGGGTCAGACGCAGCAGCTCGACCGTACGGAAGCCGATGTGGGCCAGCAGTACGATCGGCCCGAAGCCGCGATGCGCCGGCCGGATCGGATCGGCCGGGTGTTTCTCGATTTGGGCCAGCAACGGGGCCATTTCGGCGCCGACATGATCGACGCTGACCGCGGCGCCGCGTGCCTCGAAGCTGCGCTTCAACCGGAACAGCAGCCAGGCGCCTGTCGTATCCATCGCCTCGACACCGGCGAGATCGATGCGTACGCGCCGTGCCGTGACCGCTTGCACCTCGGCCAGGCGTTCATCGAGCGCCCGGGCATCGGCGACGACCCAACGGCCGCGCGGACGCAGCACGAGCGCGTCGCCGTCACGGGTCTGCTCGATGGATTGGGTCATCCCCTCCCTCGGCCGGATTTGCGGCCATTCTAGCGCAAGACAGCGCTTTCGTACCGACGCGCTCGCAGTCTAAATTGAGCCGCAATTTCCGTCGGGGCGGGGGCAATGGATCTGAAGCAACACATCCGAAGCGTGCCGGATTTTCCCAAGAAAGGGATTCTTTTCTACGACATCTCGACGCTGCTCGCGCATGCCAAGGCATGGCAAGCGACGGTCGAGCGGATGGAAAAGGCGTTGGCGCCGCATCGGCCCGAACTGTTGGTCGGCATCGAGTCACGCGGTTTCCTGGTCGCGGCACCGCTGGCGCTGGCGTTGGGCATCGGTTTCGTCATGGTCCGCAAACGCGGCAAGCTGCCGGGCGCCACCGTTCCCTACACCTATGCCCTGGAATACGGCACCGACACGATCGAGATCCAGGCCGACGCCATCGAACGCGGACGCCGCGTCGTCGTACTCGACGATTTGCTCGCCACCGGCGGCACGTTGGAGGCGGCGATCAATCTTTGCCGTCAGGTCGGCGGCAACGTCGTCGCCGCCGGCTGCATCATCGAGCTCAGCTTTCTCGGCGGCCGCAAGCGACTCGATGTGCCGTTCACGTCGGTCGTGGCTTACGACGCCTAACGGCGATCGCGCCATCGCGGCATCTCAGCCGGCCGATTCCTCTTCGGCGTCGTGGAACTTCTCGTAATCGACAGTGAGCCGGCCGTCCGACGTGCGGCCGATAATGTCGGTCAAGCGCCAACCCCAGCGGATACTGTCCGGCCGATAACTCTTCCGCGCATAGATCGTCTGCGCGAAGCTTTCGTCGAGGCCGCTGATGCTGGCGATGATCTCCGCTTCCTGCGCGCGCATCGTCGCCGCACTGGCCTTATGCAACGGGCTGGTCTCGTCGATCGGATGCATCACGGTCCAGGTCAGCACGAACGTCGGGTTATGCCGGCGCGCCACCTTCAGGTCATAGAAGCGCCGCATCACCTGGCCCTCGGCGGTGACCTCGTTGCGCACCAGCATGAGGTTCGCCGACGCCTCGAGAATCCGGTTGCGGCGCTGATTGGCGGCGCGAAACATCAGCGTCAGCACACCGTCGTATCGGCTGACGACGGCGACATCGCTGAACATGACGCGCGCCGTCGGCCGCGAGAAGCGCGCGAAGATCAGGCCGGTGGCGAGCGCGAATCCGGTCATGCCGAGCAGCACCTCGACGGTGACCATGGCGTTGACATAGAACGTCGCCGGATGCATGTCGCCATAGCCGATCGTCGCCATGGTTTGGACGCTGAAAAAGAAGGCGTCGGCGAAGGAGCCCGGCTTGGCATTGGCGATACCCCCGGCCTGCGCGAAATAGAGCAGCGCAAAGACGAGGTTGAACAGCATATAGGCGACGGTCAGCAGCGCGAAAAATCCGCGCCACGAGACCGTCAATAACGAATGATAGATGTCGGTGCGCGACTGGCCGCGCTGGCGTGCCGCGCGTATGGCTCGCATACCGCGCAGCAGCGGAAATCTGGCGGCCGGCGCCTCGGATGGTACGGCGTAGGGCGATTTGACGCGCTTGCGCCCGTCGCTCATTGCGTCGACGGTTGCTGTTGCGCGTTGTTGAACTGAATCTGGTCGGGCGTCAGCTGAAAGCCGGCGACGATGCCGTAATCCGCACCCGCCCCCAGCCGCTTCACCGGCAGGTGAACGGTGATGTTGTCCGTCGGGGCGACGACGGATTCGTTGCCGGCAAAATGCGCTACGAATCCGAAACGCTGCTCGCTCAGGATATTGCTGCCACTGTCCACCACCGCGACGAAGTAGGTGAATTGCGGGTTCTGGACTTGCGGCGAGCCACGCACGATCGAGAACGTCACGATGACGTCGGCGCGAATGCCGTCTTTTTCTTCACTGCACGAGTCCTTGACGGCGAGGATTCGGGCCGCCGTGACGACATCGTCGCGCGTTCGGCCGGGACCGGAGAACAAGGGCGCGACGTCGAGCCCCGGCGTCGCCGCGGTGCTGGGACAGGCGAGCGTGTCGGTGCTCGTCTTACCGAAGCAGCCGGCAAGCAACACCGGTAAAGCCATCGCTGCAACCAACGCCAAGCGACGCTTCAGCCGCTCCGCCGACTCCGGTCTGTTCATCGCCCTTTCCTTAAGGGTTCCGCCTGTATTAACGTGCCGAAAACCGGCGGGCAAAAAATCGGCTCGCACTCTATTCGACGATCCAACGTCGCACAAGCGCCGGGGCGTCGCGAGTCGTAATCTGCATGGCCGTCTATACCGACGTTCCCGACGAGGAGCTCAGGGCTTTCATCGCCGAGTACACGATCGGCGACGTGGTGTCGTGCAAGGGCATCGCGGAAGGCGTCGAGAACTCCAACTACCTGCTGCGCGCCGACACCGGCACTTACATCCTGACGCTCTATGAGAAGCGCGTGGCGCCGGCTGACCTGCCGTTCTTCCTGGCGTTGATGGAGCACCTGGCGAAACATGGCATTCCGTGTCCAACGC
This sequence comes from Allostellaceae bacterium, assembly GCA_035275845.1. Lineage (GTDB taxonomy): Bacteria > Pseudomonadota > Alphaproteobacteria > ATCC43930 > CGMCC-115725 > REEB95. Next base: position 6,204 of record DATEMD010000225.1, read on the forward strand.
CGGTCCACGGCCGCGACGGCGGCGCGCTGCGCAAGCTCTGCGGCCGGCCAGCGGCGATCGTCACCTTCCTCGACGGCATGTGGCCACGTCGCATTCACCCCTATCATTGCGCCGGCGTCGGCGGCGCACTGGCGCAGTTGCATCACGCCAGCGCAGGGTTCCCGTCGAATCGTGCCAACGACTTGTCGCTCACCGGCTGGGAGCGGCTTTACGGCGCCTGTGCCGCGCGTGCCGACGAGGTCAAAGCCGGCTTGGCCGAAGAATTGCGCACCGAGCTTGCCGAATTGCGGCGGTTGTGGCCGAACAACCTGCCGCGCGGCATCATCCACGCCGACCTCTTCCCCGATAACGTGTTCTTCCGCAGCGAGACGGTGTCGGGCCTGATCGATTTCTATTTCGCCTGCACCGATTTCTTCGCCTACGACCTGGCGATCTGCCTCAACGCCTGGTGTTTCGAAAGCGACGGCAGCTTCAACGTTACCAAGGCCAAGCTATTGCTGGCGAAATACCGGGCGGTGCGGCCGCTGGCCGACGCCGAGATCGAAGCCCTGCCGCTGCTGGCGCGCGGCGGTGCCATTCGCTTCCTGCTGACGCGGCTTTACGACCGCCTGCATCAAGCGCCCGGCGCCTTCGTGCGGCCAAAGGACCCGCTCGAATACCTTCAGAAGCTGCGCTTCCACCGCGGCGTCACCAGCCCGGCCGCCTACGGATTCGATTCGTGAGCGACAGTGTCGTCGAGATTTTCACCGACGGCGCGTGCAGCGGCAATCCCGGTCCCGGCGGTTGGGGCGCGTTACTGCGCTATGACGGCGTCGAAAAGGAGCTTTCCGGCTTCGAGCCCGCGACCACCAACAACCGCATGGAGTTGATGGCCGCAATCGCCGCGCTCGAGCATCTGAAGCGCGGCGTGCAGGCGATCGTCCATACCGACAGCCGTTACGTCCACGACGGCATCACCGAATGGCTGCCACGCTGGAAGGCGCGCGGCTGGAAGACGGCCGACAAGAAGCCGGTGAAAAATGCCGATTTGTGGCGGCGGCTGGAAGCGGCGCTCACACGCCACGACGTCGCGTGGCGCTGGGTCCGTGGCCATTCCGGCCACCCCGAAAACGAGCGGGCCGACGCGCTCGCGCGCGCGGCGATCACCGCGGCGCGGCGCTGACGATTCGGCCTAAAGCGTCTTCAGCACCGCGTCGGCGCTCGACACCTCGAACGCGCCGGGCGCTTCGACGTTGAGCGCGCGAACGACGCCGTTGTCCACCACCATGGCGTAGCGCTGCGAGCGCTTGCCGAGGCCGCGATCGGTGAGGTCGAGTTCGAGCCCGACCGCCTGCGTGAACATGCCGCTGCCGTCCGCCAACATCAGCACCTTGTCGCCCACCTTCTGGTCCTTGCCCCAGGCGCCCATGACGAAGGCGTCGTTGACCGACAGGCAAGCGACGGTGTCGACGCCCTTGTCTTTTAGCGCCGAATATTTTTCGACGAAGCCCGGCAGATGCTTGGCGGAGCAGGTCGGCGTGAAAGCGCCAGGCAACGCGAACAAGACGACTTTCTTGCCCTTGAAGATGTCGTCGCTGGTGATGGGTTTCGGTCCATCGGCGGTCATGGTCATGAGTTTGACCGACGGAATCTTGTCGCCAACCTTGATGGTCATTGCCTCTCCTGTTTTGAGCTGGGCCGGTTGCGCGGCCGCACCATAAACCGGTCGCCGCGAAAAATCATCCACCCCGCGCGGCCGTGGACGCGGCCGCCGGCGCGGCGGGCGCCGCCGCCCGGGCAAGACCGTTCAGCACCGAATCAGGCGTCAGGATCTCAGGCAGCACCACACCCTGCGGCGCGCGCGGCCCATAGACGACGTTGAAGGGGATGCCATAACGGCCGAATTCGCGCAGGTACCGCACGATCGCGGGATTGGGCCGCGTCCAGTCGGCCCGCATGGCGACGACGTCGGGCGCGCTCAGACGCTGATGCACGGCCGCCGGCGCCAACGCGAAGCCGGCGTTGACCTTGCACGTAAGGCACCAATCGGCGGTGACGTCGACAAAGACGGTGTGTCCTTGTGCAACCAGCGACGCGATCCGGCTTTCGTCAAACGGCCGCCAGAATCCGTCCGGCGCATCGGACGACAGCGGCGGCGCAACAAGATTCGGCGCAACCAGCGCAGCGACGATCAGGACGACAACCGCGATCCGGCGCGCGGCTGCCGGCCGGATCCAGCCGACGGCAAGGACGATTGCGATCAGCAACATGCCGCAGACGATGGCGACCGCCGTACCGCTTTCGACCGCCAGGACCCACAGCAGCCAGATCGCAGTCGCCGCCAACGCCACGCCGAGCACGCGCTTCAATTCGACCATCCACGCGCCAGGCTTCGGCAGCCACAGCGCCAAGCCCGGCGCGGCCGCGACCGCGAGATACGGCAGCGCCAACCCGATGCCCATGGCGGCAAACACCGCCAGCGCCACCATTGGCGGCGACAGCAGCGCGAAACCGAGCGCCGTGCCGAGCAACGGCGCCGTGCAGGGCGTCGCCAGCAACGTCGCAAGCGCACCAGCGAAGAAGCTGCCGAGATGGGCGCGCCCCTCGCCCAGCGCGGTCAGCGCCGCCGGTAGCGGAATCTCGAACAGGCCCCAAACGTTCGCGGCAAATACCGTCAGAATCGCCGCCATCGCGATCAGGAACGTCGGTTGCTGGAACTGCACCCCCCAACCCACCGCGACGTCGGCGGCACGGAAGCCGATCGCGACGGCCGCCAAGGCGAGAAACGTGGCGACGATGCCGGCGGCGCTCGCGAGGAAGCCGACGCGGACCGCGCCGCGACCGCGCGCCGTGTGGTCGACCGCACCGAGCAGTTTCAGTGCCAGCACCGGCAGCACGCAGGGCATGAAATTGAGGATGAATCCGCCAGCCAGCGCCAAAACCAGCATCGGCAGCAGCCGCGTCCAGTCGACGGCCGGCGGCGGCGCTAACGCCGGAACGATCGTCGCCGTCATCGCGCGCGAACCGTCCGTGAGTGTGACGGTCAGCGGCTTGCCCACCAGGTTGCGGAACGCATGGGTGCCCCCGCCATCGAGTGGCAGCCGCAACAGGCTGCTGCCCGGCGTTGCGCCAGCCGTCAACCGCGGCGCGCCGAAGGCCACATTGGCGGTGCCTTCGACGAAGGCATCGGGCGACGCCAGCGGCGGCGATGCGGTCACGTGCAGCAACAACGCCGGCCGCGGTCCGTCGTCGACCGCGGCGCCGTCGAGCCTAAGTCCAACCTTGCTGCCGTCGCCCGGCACCTGCGCCGCGAACTGATCGATCAGCGCGGCATAGCCGGCCGCACCGGCCGGCGGCGCACCGGCAGGAAGCGCCAGATGCAAGACCGTCTGATACGGAACGCAGATTTCGCTGCAGGTGAGGTAATCGAGATGCGCCGTCAGCTCGAGCGGCTTGGCAGGGTCCGCAACGTGTACCGCAACAGGCAGGACCACCGCATCGCTGTAGCCCACAGTCTCGAGCCCCAGGACCGAGAACCGTTGCGGCGCCGGCCACAGCATGTCCGCGTGCGCGAGATTCACCGAGCCGGCCCAATCGAGCCGCGGCGGATAGCCCGCGTCGCCCGGCGAACGCCAATAGATGTGCCAGCCCGGCGCCATCCGGAACTCAAGGCCGAGCGTCTGCGTTTCCTGTCCGGCGAGAGCGGCCCGCGCGGCAATGAGCCGTACCTTGCCCTGGTCGGTCGTGAACCATGCCGACGACGCGGTTTCGGCGCGCGCCGGCACGGTAAACGCCGCCACGAGCAACATCAGCGCCGCGACCATGCGCCAGACGCGCCGGCCTGCCTTGCAAGGTTGGCGGTCCGGGCTTATTTGAGGAAGCCGGAGGTCGTCGTGACGTCGCTTGCCGGTCATCTTCTGGTCGCCATGCCGCAAATGCAGGACCCGCGTTTCGCGCGCGCCGTGGTCTATCTCTGTGCCCACAACGAAGACGGCGCGATGGGGCTGGTGGTCAACCGGCTGCTCGACGACGTGACGTGGTCGGCGCTGATGAAACAGCTTGGCATCGAGACCAAGACTGAGGGCGATGACCGGCGCATCCATTTCGGCGGTCCGGTCGAGGCCGGCCGGGGTTTCGTGCTGCACTCGGCCGATTATGTCGAGGACGGTACGCTGGTCGTCGGCGGCAACGTCGCGCTTACCGCCACGCTCGAGATCCTGCGCGCCATCGGCCGTGGCAGCGGACCCAAACGCAGCCTGCTGGCGCTGGGCTATGCCGGTTGGGGGCCCGGCCAGCTCGATTCCGAGATCCAGGCGAATGGCTGGCTGAGCGTCGCCGCGGACGAGGAGATCGTGTTCGACGCCCAGTACGGCGAGAAATGGCAGCGCGCGCTCGCGAAGCTCGGCGTCGACTTGCTGTCGCTGTCCGGCGAATCCGGGCGCGCCTGAACCGTTCACGACACCGTCTCGGTGGCGCGGGTCACCTCGCTGTGCCGCGTCCATTCGCTGGCCAGCAGCCCGAAGAGCAGGTGATCCTGCCAACGGCCATCGATCGATAGATATTCCTTGGCGTAGCCCTCATCGCGGAAGCCGCTTTTCGACAGCAGCCGCCGGCTCGCCTGGTTGTGCGGCAGGCAAGCGGCTTCGACCCGGTGCAGTCGCAGCCGGTCGAACGCGAAGGCGAGCGCGAGCCTGAGCCCGTCGGTCATGTAGCCTTGGCGCGCGAAGCGCTCGCCGACCCAATAACCCAGGCTGGCGGTTTCGGCGACGCCGCGGCGGACGTTCGACAGGCTGATGCCACCGAGCAGAACGCGGTCGGCGCGGCGGACCAGCAGGAAGCTGTAGCCCTGGTCGCTGCGCCAATCGGCGGCATAGCGCTGTAAACGCCGGCGGAAACCGGCGCGGGTGACCGCGTCGCTGGGCCAGCTCGGCTCGAACGGCGTCAGGAAACCGCGCGATTCGGCGCGCAGGATCGCCCATTCGTCGAAATCCTCGCGCTCGGGCGTGCGCAGCGTGACGCGCGGGCCGACGAGCCGGAACGGCGGCGGCGCGGCGCCGAAAAAGCGGGTGATGGCCAGGAGCTCCGACCCCACCGGCGTCTCCCTATGCCGCCAGGCGCCGCGCGAGGCGGTCGTAATCCTCGACGGCGCCGATCGGACCCAGCGCGGCGAAAGTCGGCTGCGCCGCGATCAACCGCGATGCGACGCGCGCCACTGCGGCGGCGTCGACGGCGTCGATGCGACGGATGATTGCAGCCGCGTCGAACGGCCGGTCGAACACCAGCACGTGATTGCCGTGCTGTTCGGCGCGTGCGGCGGTGGCTTCGAGCGACATCAGCAAGCCGGCCTTGAGTTGGGCGCGCGCGCGATCAAGCTCGACCGGCTCAAGACCGCGTTCGAGTTTGCGGATTTCGTCGCATAGGACGGGCAACAGCTCGGCCGCCTCGCGCTCGCCGGTGCCAGCGTAAACACCGAACAGACCGCCGTCGGTATAGGAATGGCTGAACGAATAGATCGAATAGACCAGGCCGCGTTTTTCGCGAATCTCCTGGAACAAGCGCGACGACATGCCGCCGCCGAGCGCCGCCGAAACGACCGACGCGGCGTGGTAATCCGGATCGGTGAAGGTGAAGCCCGGGAACGCGAGCAGGACATGGACCTGTTCGAGATCGCGGTCCTCGCGATATTCGCCGCCGACATAGCGCGCGGGCTCGGTTGCGGCATGGCCGCGCGCCGGCAGCGCAGCGAACGCGCGCTCGGCCAGCGCCACCACCGCGTCGTGATCGCAATTACCCGCCGCCGCCAGGACCATGCCGGGCGCGGCGTAGTTGCGCGTCAAATAGCCCGCCACGGCGTCGCGCGCGATGGCGCGGATGATCGCGGCGCGGCCCAGCACCGGTCGGCCCATCGGCTGATCAGGAAACGCCTGTTCCTGGAGGTAGTCGTAGATGATGTCCTCGGGCGTGTCCTGCGCCTGGCCGATTTCCTGAAGAATGACGGCGCGCTCGCGCTCCAGCTCCGCCGGCTCGAAAGTCGAGTGCTGGAGGATATCGGCCAGGATATCGACCGCCAACGGCACGTCCGGCTTCATCACTTTGACGTAATAGGCCGTGTGCTCGCGCGAGGTATAGGCGTTGAGATGGCCGCCAACCGCTTCGATCTCGGCGGCGATCTCGAGCGCCGACCGCCGCGCCGTACCTTTAAACGCCATGTGCTCGAGCACGTGCGCGACGCCGTTGATCTCTTTCGGCTCGTGCCGCGTGCCGACATCGACCCAGACGCCGAGCGACACGGTCTCGACCGAATCCATCGCGTCGGTGACGACGCGCATGCCGTTGGCCAGCCGGCTGATACGGACACTCATGCCGCGACCCCTTGGTGCACATGCGCCCGGACGAAATTCTGCACGGCGGCGAGATCGTTCGGCAGACTCACCCGGCGCTCCGGCAAGGCCATCAGATTGGCGAGGCGCGGCGGCATCACCGGCCGCACGCCACATGCCGCCATCACGGCATCGGGGAACTTGGCCGGATGCGCGGTTCCAATCACCACCATGGGCGTCGCCGGCTCGCGCCGGCCGCGGCGCGCCGCAGTCAGCGCCACCGCGGTGTGCGGATCGATCAGCACACCGGTCGCGCGGTAAAGCGCGCCCATGGTCGCGCGCGTCTCATCGTCGTCGACGCGTTCGGCCTGGAACAGCGCGCGCGCCGTCTGCCACTGGCGCTTCGTCGTCGGCAGCGTGCCGCTGGCGCGGAAATGCGTGAAAGCGGCCGCGGTCTTCGTGCCGCTGTTGCCGGAAAGCTCGAAGAAGAATCGCTCGAAATTGCTCGACACCTGAATGTCCATGCTCGGGCTGATGGTCGGCTCGACGGTGCCGAGACTCATCGTGCCGCGGGTGAAGAACCGCGTCAGGATATCGTTGCGGTTGGTGGCGATCGCCAGCCGCCCGATCGGCAGGCCCATGCGGCGCGCGATATGCGCGGCATAGACGTTACCGAAATTTCCCGTCGGCACGGCGAAGGCGACGTTGTGCGCTGGCGCGCCGAGCGCCACCGCCGCCGCGACGTAATAGACGATCTGGGCCATGATCCGCGCCCAGTTGATCGAGTTGACGGCCGACAGGCCGAGCTCGTCGCGGAAAGCCGCGTCGGCGAACATCGCCTTCACCAAATCCTGGCAGTCGTCGAACGTTCCCTCGACGGCCACCGCGTGCACGTTGCGCGCGGGCACCGTCGTCATTTGGCGTCGCTGCACTTCGGAGATGCGGCCGGCGGGATAGAGCATGAAAAGGTCGATCGCCTCGCGGTCACGGCACGCTTCGATCGCCGCCGAACCGGTGTCGCCCGACGTGGCGCCGATGATGGTGACGCGGCGGCGGCGCTTGCGCAGCACGCGATCGAACAGCGGACCGACGAGCTGCAACGCGTAATCCTTGAAGGCGAGCGTCGGGCCGTGAAACAGCTCGAGCAGCCACAGGCCGGCGTCGAGTTGCCGCAACGGCGCCACCGCCGGATGCGTGAAGGGGCGATAGGCCTCTTCGATCATGCGGCGCCACTCCGCCGCCGGCACGGCGTTGCCGAGAAACGGCTGCGTCACCCGCGTAGCGATCTCGGCATAGGACAAGCCGCGCAACGCCGCGAACCAGGCGGCGCGATAACGCGGCAGCCGTTGCGGCACATAGAGGCCGCCGTCGGGCGCCATGCCGGTCAGTAGAATTTCGTCGAACTGCCGGCTTGTCGCCGCGGCGCGGCCGTGGCGGGTACTGATGTAGCGCATCGTTGTCCGTGGATTGCAGCGGTCGAGGCCGAGCCTATGCCGCGAGATAGCGCGCGCGCAAGTGGCCCTCGAAGATCGCCGCGTCGAGCGGCTTGCCGGTGGCGCGCAGCAGGATGTCGCGAGCCGAATAGCGCGAACCGAGACCGTGCACGTTGGCGCGCAGCCAGGCGAGCAGCGGCGCGAAATCGCCGCGCGCGATGGCGCCGGGGATTGCCGGCACCGCCCGTTTGGCCGCATCGAAGAGTTGCGCCGCCGTCATGGCACCGAGCGTATAGGTCGGGAAATAACCCCAGGCGCCGTCGTACCAGTGGATGTCCTGGAGGCAACCGTCGCGATCGTCGGGCGGCGTCACCGCCAGCAACCGTTCCATGCCCTCGGACCAGGCATCGGGCAGATCGGCGAGATTGAGCTCCGAGGATATCAATGCACGCTCGAGGCGATAGCGCAGGATGACGTGCGCCGGATAGGTCACTTCGTCGGCATCGACGCGGATCAGCGACCGGGCGACCCGCGTGCCGAGACGGTAGAGATTCGCCGCCTCCCATTCGGGACCGGTGCCGCCGAAGCATTCGCGCAGGATCGGCGCGGCAAATTCGAGAAACTCGCGCGAGCGGCAGACCTGCATTTCAATGAGCAACGATTGGCTCTCGTGGATGCTCATGCCGCGCGCTTCGCCAACCGGCTGGCGCCGCCATGCCGCCGGCAGGCCGCGCTCATACAACGCGTGGCCGGTTTCGTGCAGCACGCCCATCAACGCGCGCGCGAAATCGGCCTCGTCGTAGCGCGTGGTGATGCGTACATCATCGGGCGTACCGCCGCAGAACGGGTGCAGACTCTGATCGAGCCGGCCGTGGTCGAACTCGAAGCCGAGTCGCGTCATCATTTGCCGGCCTGCGCGGCGCTGCGCTTCGATCGGAAACGGACCCGTCGGCCGCAGCGGCGGCTGGCGCGCCGCCTGTGCCGCCAGCGCGCCGTCGATCAACACCGGCAGCCGCTCGGCCAGATGGTCAAACAGCCGGTCGATCTCGGCGACGCGCCCGCCCGGCTCGAATTGATCGAGCAAAGCCTCGTAGGGCGTCACGCCGAGCTTGGCGGCCTTGGCGGCGGCGACCTCGCGCGTCAAATCGAGGACGCGTTGCAAGCGCGGCAGGATCACGGCGAAGTCGTTGGCCGGCCGCGCCTTGCGCCACGCCATCTCGCATTCCGAACAGGCGCGCGAATAGGCCGCGACCAGATCGGCCGGCACCGCGGTGGCGTGCAGCCAGAGCCGGCGCATCTCGGTCAGGTTGGCGCGTTGCCAATCGTCGAGCCCGTCGCGGCCGGCGTCGTCCATCAGATCGGCAAGGCGGGGATCGGCCAGGATCTCGTGCGCGATGACCTTGAGCTCGGCGAGTTGCTCGGCGCGGGCGGAGGCGGCGCCGTCGGGCATCATCGCCGCGCTGTCCCAATTCAGCATCGCCACCGCCTCGTTGACGAGGCCGAGACGCTTGAAGCGCGTTTCGAGCGTGGCGTAGGCGGCGGTCATGCGCGTTCCTTCAACCGGCGGCGGACGAAGATGACATAGATCTGAACCAGACCGGCGGCCAGAGCATACCAAGTGATCGCGTAGGACAGATGGTGATTGGGCAAGTCGATCGCGGTCTGTCCGCCCTTGGGCCAGCCACCCGGATTGGGCGTCGCGTCGGCGTCGATGTAATAAGGCAGGACATCGGCGTGCAGCGCGACGGCGGCCGTCATCGCCTTGAGATCGATGAAATACCACGTGCCGCGCGACGGCTGGTTGTCAGGCGTGAACCATGACGGTCGGCCACGGTCGAGACGCAACGGGCCAGCGACCTGCGTCGGGCCGGCGATCTCGCCGGCGCGGCGGGTTTCAGACGAAGCGAGTGCCGTGGGCACGAAGCCACGATCGACCAACAGCACCTTGCCGTCGTCGAGCGCGAACGGCGTGACGACGTCGAAACCGGCAGTGCCGTCGTCGGCAATCGCCGCCACGTGCATTTCGTGGTCGTTGAGGAAACGGCCGCTCGCGCGCACCGGGTGATATTCGAGCGTCTGCGCCGCCGCGAGACTCGCCGGCGGTGGCACCGGCGGCAGGTGGAACGCCGTCTGACGCGCGGCGATCAGCCCTTCTTTCCAGTGCAGCCTTTGGACCTGCCAGGTGCCAAGGCCGATCAGGATGACGAAGCCGATTGCCGCCCAGACGCTCGGCCAGAGCAGCGAGCGTCTCACGGGTTCGCAACCGGGCTTCGGTTACTCGGCGATATAAGCGCCGCCCGATCCCCACCAATAGACGCAGATGAACAAGAACAGCCAGACCACGTCGACGAAGTGCCAATACCACGCCGCCGCCTCGAAGCCGAAATGGTGGTCCGGCTTGAAATGCCCGGCGATGGCGCGGAACAAGCACACCGCCAGGAACGTCGTGCCGATGATGACGTGGAAGCCGTGGAAACCAGTCGCCATGAAGAAGGTCGACGGATAGATGCCGTCTTTGAAGCCGAAGGTCGCGTGCGCGTACTCGAACGCTTGCAGCGAGGTGAACGCGAGGCCCAACAACACGGTCACGACCAAGCCGCGCACCAGGTTCTTGCGGTCGTTCTCGATCAGCGCGTGGTGCGCCCAGGTCACGGTCGTACCGGACAACAGCAGCACCATGGTGTTGAGGAAAGCGATGTCCCACGGATCGAACGGGCGAATGCCCTTCGGCGGCCAGATGCCGCCGACCGGATAGAGCGCCGACGAGAAGAACGCCCAGAAGAAGGCGGAGAAGAACATCACCTCCGAGGCGATGAACAACGCCATGCCGAAGCGCAGACCGATCTGCACCACCGGTGTATGAAAGCCCTGGAACTCGGCCTCGATGATGACGTCGCGCCACCACACGAACATGATGCCGAGCACGCCGAGCATGCCGGCGGCCATCACCCAGGGCGGCCCGCCGTGGAACCACCACACGGCACCGCCGGTGAGAACGCCAGCAATGATCGAACCGACCAGCGGCCATGGGCTTGGATCGACGAGATGGTACGGATGCTTGTGGCCGGCGTGGCCCGTGGCGTGGCTGGATTCGGTCATTGGCTCATCCTTCAGCGAAACTGGGCCGGAGCGGCGACGGGCACCGACGCGGTCTGGCCGGCACCATCTTGGTCTTTGGCACGGAACATCGTGTAGCTCAACGTGATCGTGTCGACATCCGCGTCATTGGCGTCGTTGACGATATCGGGATCGACGAAAAAGGTCACCGTCAGGTCCTTGCTTTCGCCCGGCGCGAGTTCTTGCCGGGTGAAGCAGAAGCACTGCAGCTTGTCGAAATAGAGCCCGGTCTTGGCCGGCGTGACGTTGAAGGTCGCGGTGCCGACGACCGGTGTCTGGCCGCGATTGACCGCGTGATAAGCGACCGTCTTGGTCTCGCCCGGATGAACCTGCACCGCCGACTGCAACGGGCGGAATTCCCAGTCGAGCCCGGGCGCGGTGTTGGCGTCGAAGCGGACGGTGATGACGCGGCCCGGAAGCGCGGCGCGCGGTGCAATCTCGGCGCGCTGCGTCGTGCCGTTGTAGCCGGTAACGGCGCAGAACAGGCGGTAGAGCGGCACCGACGCCACGACCAAACCGAGCATGCAGCCGACCACCAGGAGTAGGCCGACCACCGTCCGGCGTTTGCCGCGATTGCCCGGCGTCACGACCAAACTCCCAGCCGCACCAGCGCGATCAGGTAGAACAGCGCAACGAGCCCCAGCAGCAACAGCAGCAGGGCCCGGTTGCGCGAGCGGATGCGGCGCTGGCGGTCGTCCATCAGCGCGAGCTCGCTCATGCTCCGAAGCCCGGAGCCGCAAGCAGCCCGGGTGCGCGGTCGATCGCCATCAGAGCGAACAGCAGGAAGAGATAGAGCAGCGAAAACCCGAACATGCGCCGCGCCGCGCGATCACCGGCATCGCGCCAGACGGCCAGCGCGCACAGCGTGAACAACGCCGACAGGATGAGCGCCGCTACGCCGTAGAGCCAGCCGGTCGCGTGCAGCAACGCTGGCGCCACCGCCACCGGCCACAGTACCAGCGTATAAAGCAGCATCTGTTTCTTGGTTTCGGCCTTGCCGGCGACAACCGGCAGCATCGGCACGCCGGCGCGCGCGTAATCGCCGGCGCGATAAAGCGACAGCGCCCAGAAATGCGGCGGCGTCCAAAAGAAGATAAGCGCGAACAGCGCCAGCGACGCGATGCTGACTTGGCCGGTCACCGCCGCCCAGCCGATCATCGGCGGAAAGGCGCCGGCGGCGCCGCCGATGACGATGTTCTGCGGCGTGCGGCGCTTAAGACCGATGGTGTAGACGAAGACATAAAAGCCAATCGCCAGCGCCAACAACGCCGCCGCGGCCGTGTTGACCGCCAGGCCCATGACGATGACCGAGCTGACGGCGAGAACCGCACCAAAGCCGAGTGCATCCCCCGGCACCATGCGGCCGGCGGGCAACGGCCGATGGCGCGTCCGCTCCATCAGCGCGTCGATATCGCGCTCGTACCACATGTTGATGGCGCCTGCCGCGCCCGCGCCGACGGCGATGCACAGCACCGCGACCGCCGCCAGCAACGGATGCAAATGGCCGGGTGCGAGATAAAGCCCGACGAAGCCGGTGAACACGACGAGCGACATCACCCGCGGCTTCAACAGCGCGAAATAGTCGCCGACCGCGGGAACGAAATCGGCCGGCCTCGCGCGCGAAAGCGCGACTGTCGCGGTATCGAGCGCCGGCAGGCTCATCGCTCAGTGGCCGGAGGTCGTAGCGATATGCGGCAGCTCGTCATAGCTGTGGAACGGCGGCGGCGACGAGACCGTCCATTCGAGCGTCGTCGCGCCTTCGCCCCAGTAATTCGCGCCCACCTTCCGCCCGGCGAGCAGCGTGTGGAAGATGATGAAAACGAAGAACAGGGTCGAAGCGTAGGAGATGTACGAGCCGATCGACGCGACCATGTTCCAGCCGGCGAACGCGTCCGGATAATCGCTGATCCGGCGCGGCATGCCGGCAAGTCCGAGGAAATGCATCGGGAAGAACGTCAAATTGACGCCGATGAACGTCGTCCAGAAATGAATCTTGCCGAACGTCTCGTTGTACTGCCGGCCCGACATCTTGCCGATCCAATAATAGAAGCCGGAGAACAGGCCGAACACCGCGCCGAGCGACAACACGTAATGGAAGTGCGCGACGACGTAATAGGTGTTGTGCAGCACGCGATCGACGCCGGCGTTGGCGAGGACGACGCCGGTCACGCCGCCGACGGTGAACAAGAACAGGAAGCCGATGGCGAACAGCATCGGCGTCTTGAACTCGATCGAGCCTTCCCACATCGTCGCGATCCACGAGAAGATCTTGATGCCCGTCGGCACCGCGATGACCATCGTCGCGGCGGTGAAATAGGCCTGGGTGTCGACGCTGATACCGGTCGTGAACATGTGGTGCGCCCACACCACGAAGCCGATGACGCCGATCGATACCATCGCATAGGCCATGCCGAGATACCCGAAGACCGGCTTCTTCGAGAAGGTCGAGACCACCTGGCTGATGATGCCGAAGGCCGGCAAAATCATGATGTAGACCTCGGGGTGGCCGAAGAACCAGAACAGGTGCAGGAACAGCAGCGGATCGCCGCCGCCCGACGGAATGAAGAACGTGGTGCCGAAGTTGCGGTCGGTGAGCAGCATGGTGATCGCGCCGGCCAGCACCGGCAGCGCCAGCAACAGCAGGAACGCAGTCACCAGGATCGACCAGACAAACAGCGGCATCTTGTGCAGCGTCATGCCGGGCGCGCGCATGTTGAAGATCGTGGTGATGAAGTTGATCGCGCCCATGATTGACGAGGCGCCGGCGAGATGCAGCGAAAAGATCACCATGTCGATCGCCGGCCCGGGATGGCCGATCTTGGCCGAAAGCGGCGGGTAGAGAGTCCACCCCACGCCAGCGCCGGCCGGATCGCCGACCAGTGTCGAGGTCAGCAACAGTGTGAACGCCGGCACCAGCAGCCAGAAGCTGATGTTGTTCATGCGCGGGAAGGCCATGTCGGGCGAGCCGATCATCAACGGTATGAACCAGTTGCCGAAGCCGCCGATGAGCGCCGGCATCACCAGGAAGAACACCATGACCAGGCCGTGCGCGGTAATGATGACGTTGTAGAGCTGGTGGTCGTTGTGGAACAGCGCGTCGCCCGGCTGCATCAGGTTGTAGCGCATGACGATCGACAGCGCGCCGCCGATCAATCCCGCGGTGATCGAGAAGATCAGGTAAAGCGTGCCGATGTCTTTGTGGTTCGTCGAAAACAGCCAGCGGGCGACGAACCCCGGGCGGTGGTCGGCGTGTTCATCGTGCGTCGTCGTTCCGTAAGTCATGGGTTCCTCGCGAATGCTACCGCGATGCGTCGGCGGCGAATTTGAGCGCGCCGTCGTCGTTGCTCGAATACTTCTTCTTGGCGTCTGCCGCCCACTTGGTGAAATCGTCGGCCGAAACGGCGTGGATTTCGATCGGCATGAACGGGTGATTGATGCCGCAGATCTGGTTGCACTGACCGTAATAGACGCCCGGTCGATCGAATTTGAACCAGGCCTCGTTGGTGCGGCCCGGCATGGCGTATTCCTGCACACCGGCCGACGGCACGAACCAGCTGTGGATGACGTCGGTGCTCGTGACCAGCACGCGCACCACCTGCCCGGCCGGCACGACCATCACGTTGTCGGTGCCGAGCAGGCGCGGATCACCAGACTGCTTGTCCTGCGCATCGGACAGGATGTTGCTATCGAAGCTGAAGTCGCCCTGATCGGGATAATCGTAGCTCCAGTACCATTGATGGCCGGTGATCTTGACCGTCATCTGCGCGTGGGGCGTGTCGGCCATGAAGTAGAGCAGTTTGAACGACGGCACGGCGATGATCACCAGGATCAGCACCGGCACCAACGTCCACACCAGCTCGAGCAGCGTGTTGTGCGTCGTGCGCGATGGCGTTGGGTTGCGCTTGGCGTTGAAGCGAAACATCACGTAGCCCAGCAGGGCCATCACGAACAACGTGATCACCGTGATGATCACAATCAACTCGTTGTTCAGGCTGTCGATACGGTCGCGCACCGGTGACGCCGCCGGCTGCAAGCCGAACTGCCAATCGTGCGGCTGTTCCGCCCAAGCTGGCAGCGCAACCAACAACAGCGCCGGAAGCCCCAGCAGCGCGCGCGCCGCGCGGCGCGCGAATTCCGTGATCCCACCTGCCGGAAGCCGTGTCATGGACATCCCCTCGTCCTCACCAGAGCCGAAACGCCGCCGCGACGCGACGACGACGGTGCGGGACGCTACACGAAAGCGTCATGCCGCGAAACCGGCCCGCATCCGGCCTGTCATAGCGAACAGCGGCGCTCGATGCCAACCGCAACATTGCGACTTTATGCCGCATAAACTGCCGCACAACGGCGGGAACGCACGGCGTCAGCGCTGGCGCAAACGGCCCTGGCACCCCATGTCTGTTTCTGGCAATGAAACAGGACCGAGAAGGAGCCGAGATATGACCGATCTGGCGCGCGCCGAGACGTTGTTTTTCGCCGGCACCGGCATGGACCGCACGCGCGTCGACCGGATCGTCCGCGACTCGCTCGCCGGAATGGACGACGGCGAACTCTTCCTCGAATGGAACCAGTCGGAAGCGCTCGCGCTCGACGACGGCCGCATCAAGAGCGCGAGCTTCGATCAGTCGCAGGGATTTGGGCTGCGCGCGCTTTCGGGCGAAGCCGCTGGCTACGCGCATGCATCGGAATTGTCCGAGGACGCGATCCGGCGCGCCGGCGAGACCGTGCGCGCGGTCAAGCACGGTCACGCCGGCACCATGGCCGCACCGCCGCCGGGTACCAATCGGCAACTCTATACCGATGCCAATCCGCTCCAACTCGTGCCCTTCGAAACCAAGACGAAGCTGCTGATGGCCATCGACGCCTACGCCCGCACCAAGGACAAGCGCGTCAAGCAGGTGATGGCGTCACTCGCTGGCGAATGGCGCGCGATCGAGATCATTCGCGCTGACGGCCAGACGCAGGCCGACATCCGGCCCTTGGTACGGCTCAACGTCAGCGTCGTGGTCGAGGAGAACGGTCGCATGGAGGTCGGCGGTCACGGCGCCGGCGGCCGCGTCGAGTATGCGCACTATCTCGACCCCGCCCGATGGCAAGCGCAGGTCGACGAAGCGCTGCGGCAGGCGCTCGTCAATCTCGCATCGGTGCCGGCACCCGCCGGCGAAATGACGGTCGTGCTCGGCCCCGGCTGGCCCGGCGTCATGCTGCACGAGGCGGTGGGACACGGCCTTGAGGGCGATTTCAACCGCAAGAAGACGTCGGCCTTCACCGGCATGATTGGACAGCGTGTCGCCGCGCCCGGCGTCACCGTGGTCGACGACGGCACGCTCAAGGACCGGCGCGGCTCGCTTACCGTCGACGACGAAGGCACGCCGAGCGGCTATACGACGCTGATCGAGGACGGCATTCTCCGCGGCTACATGCAGGACCGGCTCAACGCGCGGCTGATGGGCATGAAGCCGACGGGCAACGGACGGCGGCAGAGCTATGCGCACGCGCCGATGCCGCGCATGACCAACACCTATATGCTCGCCGGCACACACGATCCGGCCGAGATCATCGCGTCGGTGAAGCGTGGCGTTTACGCCGTCAATTTCGGCGGCGGCCAGGTCGACATCACTTCGGGCAAGTTCGTCTTCTCGGCGTCCGAGGCCTATCTGATCGAGAACGGCAAGGTCGGCCCCGCGCTCAAGGGCGCGACGTTGATCGGCAACGGCCCCGACGCGCTAACCAAGATCACCATGATCGGCAACGATCTGAAGCTCGACGACGGCGTCGGCACCTGCGGCAAGGACGGCCAAGGCGTGCCGGTCGGCGTCGGCCAGCCGACGCTGCGGATGGACGGGCTCACTGTGGGTGGCACGGCCGCATGAGTCTGTTCCGGCGGGCGCGTCTCGGCGCACTTGCCGCTTTTCTCATTCTGACCGGTCCCGCGTTCGCCGACTGCAATCTGGCTCAGGCTCCGACGACGCGCTGGCGCGCGGTCGAGCAGGACGGCCGCGCCTGGCTGGTCGATCCGTGCGGCACGCGCGCTTTCTCTACCGGCGTCAACGTCCTCGACGACGGTCTCTCGGGCGCCAAGCTCGATCGGCCGCATTACGATTGGCACGCCCATTATGCGTCGCTCGACGATTGGATCGACGCGACCGACGCGCGGCTGCGCGCGTGGGGCTTCAACGCCGCCGGCGCCTGGTCGCTGCCACCGCCGCAGCTGCGTTTGCCGACGACCATCGACCTCGAACTCGGCCGGCTGGCCAAGTTCCACTGGTTTGACCCGTTTCGGCCCGACATGGCGGCGATCATGGACGCCGAAGCGGCGACACTGATCGCGCCGTATCGCCACACCGCCTACCGCATCGGTTATTTCTCGGATAACGAGGTCGGCTGGTGGGATGGCGCGCTCTTCACCTTCTATTCGCGGAAGCCAGCCGCGAACTTCACCAAGCAGCGTCTCGTTGCCATGCTGCGCGCGCATTACGGTGACGATTGGTCCCGCTTCACCCGCGATTTCGTGCCGCCGCCGGGCGTCGATACATGGGCAAGCCTGCTGACGACGCGCCGGACAACGCAGTTGCGGCCGGGCGGCGACGGCGCCGCGGCGATATCCGAATGGACCGGCATCGTCGCCGATCGTTATTACGCGCTGGCCGCGGCGGCGATCCACAAGGCCGACCCCGAGGCGCTCTACTTCGGCGACCGGTTGCCGATCTATTACGATCCGGCGGCGATCCGCGCCGAAGCGCGTTACGTCGACGTCATCGCCACCAATTACAATGTCGACAGTCCCGAAGGCTGGATCGCGCCTTATTTCTTCGACGGCCTGCGCGCGCTGTCGGGCGGCAAACCGGTGCTGATCTCGGAATGGTTTTACGCCGCGCACCAGAACCGCACCGGCAACCGCAACAACGGCCACCTGATGACGGTCGAGACCCAGGCCGAACGCGCCGTCGGCGCCAGCGCCGCCGCGCGCAACTTCGCCGCGATTCCGGACATCCTCGGCCTCGACTGGTTCCAATACTACGACTATCCGCTGGGCGGCCGGCAGGACAGCGAGGACTATAATTTCGGCCTGGTCGACATCAACGACCAGCCATACCAGCGGGTGGTGACTGCGCTCGCCGCAGCCAATCGCAAACTGCCGACGCTGCACGCCGCCGCTGGGCCGATGGCGCGCCAAAGCCGCGAGGCGATCCGCGTGCCGCATGCAACGATCGATTTCGCCAAGCCGTCCTTGATCGACTGGCCGAAGCCAGCGTCGCTATTGCCGCCGCTCGCGACCGCGGCCGGCGACGTGCCCTTTGGCGAGGCCTACCTTGCCTGGGACGCGCGCGGCGTCGCACTCGCGACCATCGGCCAGGATTATTACGACATCGGTGTGCTCGCCTATCAAGGCGGCTTCCCGCTGAGCGAAGCCTATCGCGTCGAGCTCGATCTCGACGCCGGCGCCGGACCGCACCGCTTCACGCTTTATTTCATCCCGCCCAAGGGCAAGACGCGCGACTATCCGCCGATGAAGCCGCTGCTTTGCGCCGGATCGCCGAGCGAGCAGCACGGCTCGTCTTGCCCGCCGGTCGCCGGCGGCCGCGTGCATTATTTCGGCGCCGACCAGCCGCGCATTGTCGCCGATGCCCTGATCCCGTGGAGCGCCTTGGGCATGTCCGGCCCGCCGGCGTCGCGCCAGATCAAACTCGAGATCTCCGCCCGCAGCTGGTTCCGCGCGCGGTGGATGTCGCTGTCAGGCCAGCCACCAGAGGCCACATCGGCCGATCCCAAACTTTGGGAAACCGCAACGCTCGATTAATAGGCTTGCTCGCTGTAGAGCGGTTCGATCTTGCCGCCCCAGCGCGAATTGAATTCGTCGACCAGAAGCTCCGCCGGCGTGCGGCCGCGTTCGGCGATCTCGAACAAAGGCTCGAGATAGATGCGCTCGTCGTCCTTGGTGGTGTCGAGCTCGGCGCGGCGCTTGAGCCCATCGCGCGCGATCGCCAGCATGTCCATCGTCCAGTCTTTCAGCTTGCGGCCGCGGAACGGCGTCGCCAGACCCTGCCGTGGTACCGCCGCGTGCAGCGTCTCGATCTCAGCCGGCGTCCAGTCCTTGATCAACGAAGCGGCAGCATCGAGCGCCGTCTGTTCGTAGAGCAAGCCGGTCCACAGCGCCGGCAACGCGCACAACCGCCGCCACGGCCCGCCGTCGGCGCCGCGCATTTCGAGGAACTTCTTCAGCCGCACTTCGGGAAACGCCGTCGTCAGGTGATCCGACCAGTCGCCCAGCGTCGGCAGCGCGCCCGGCAGGCCGGGCAGCTTGCCCTTGAGGAAATCGCGGAAGCTTTGCCCGGCGACGTCGACGTACTGGCCATCGCGGTAGACGAAGTACATCGGCATGTCGAGCATGTAGTCGACGTAGCGCTCGAAGCCCATGCCGCGCTCGAAAACGAACGGCAGCATGCCGCTCCGGTCGGGATCGGTGTCGGTCCAGACGTGACTGCGATAACTGACGAAGCCGTTGGGCTTGCCCTCGGTAAAGGGCGAGTTGGCGAACAGCGCGACCGCCAGCGGTTGCAGCGCGAGGCCGACGCGGAACTTGGTCACCATGTCGGCTTCGTCAGAAAAATCCAAATTCACCTGCACGGTGCAGGTGCGCAACATCATGTCGAGGCCGAGCGAGCCCTTTTTCGGCATATAGCGCCGCATGATCGCGTAGCGGCGCTTCGGCATCCACGGCACATCCTCGCGTCGCCATTTGGGATCGAACCCCATGCCGAGCATGCCGAGGTCGAGCTCGGCAGCGATTTCGCGGACTTGGCGCAGATGGCGATGCAGCTCGCCGCAGGTCTCGTGCAGCGTCGTCAGCGGCGCGCCGGACAGCTCGAATTGTCCGCCGGGCTCGAGCGAGATTGCGCCCTGACCTTCCGACAGGCCGATGAGATTGTCGCCGTCCATCACCGGTTGCCAACCGAAGCGCTGCAGGCGTTCGAGCAGCGCGCGAATGCCATCGGCGCCGTCGTACGCCGGGCGCGACAGATCGCGACGGCGGAAGACAAACTTCTCGTGCTCGGTGCCGATGCGCCATTGCGCGCGCGGCTTGCTGCCCGAAGCCAGATATTCGACCAGTTGGCGCCGGTCGGTGACGGGCACGCCGCCGGATTGCGAGGGAGCCGACATCAAAACCCAAACATGTTGCAAAAACCGGATGGTCAGCGCGACCGGGTCGCAGACCAATCCCCGATCACCGCCTGGACCACCGCCAGCGCCGCCAGCGCCGCGGTGTCGGCGCGCAATACGCGCGGGCCCAAACCGACGGCGCAAACAAACGGCAGCCGACGCAACAGGTCAAGCTCCGAATCGGCAAAGCCGCCCTCCGGCCCGATCAGCACCGCACACGGGGCGCCAGCGACGTCCTTGAGCGCGGCCGCAATGGGCGGCGATTGACCGGTTTCGTCGCAAAAAACGAGTCGACGGCCGCGCGGCCAATCCGCGATCAGTTCTTCGAGTGTCGACGGCGCGTGCAAGATCGGTACGGTCAGGCGTTCGCTCTGCTCGGCGGCTTCGATCGTATTGGCGCGCAAGCGGTCGAGATTGACGCGATTGGCGATCGTACGCGCGGTGAGCACCGGATGCAGCTCGGCGACGCCCAACTCGGTCGCCTTTTCGACCAGATAATCGATCGGCGCGCGCTTGAGCAGCGCGAAGCACAGCCACAAATTGCCTTTGGCACGCTGCGCGCGCAGGCGCTCGCCGACTTCGAGCGTACAGACGCGACGGCCCGCGTCGGCGATGCGCGCGCTGAACTCGCCGTCGCGGCCGTTGAAGACCGCCAGCGTCTCGTCGCGTTTCATCCGCATGACCGAGAGCAGATAGTGCGCCTGCCCTGCGGTCGTTTGCAGGCTGACGCCCGGCGCAAGGTCGGAGTCGACGAAAATTCGTGTCATCTTGCGATAGGCCATAGACCCGATACTGCCACACTTTTATGACAGCGGGTCCGCGGGCAAGATGGGGCATGACCGACATCCGGAGCGGTGACTGGGTCGACCGCTATACGCCGGCGGCGTGGCGACCTTATCTCAGGCTGGCGCGGCTCGACCGGCCGATTGGCACCTGGTTGTTGCTGTTTCCTGGCTGGTGGGGCATCGCCCTGGCGGCACCCGGACAACCGGATTGGCGATTGATGGCGCTGTTCGGCATCGGCGCCGTCGCCATGCGCGGCGCCGGCTGCACGCTCAACGACATCGCCGACCGCGATTTCGACGCGCGCGTCGCCCGCACACGCACGCGGCCGATCGCCAGCGGCGCGATCTCGGTCAAGCAGGCGATCGCCTTCATGGCGCTGGAACTCGCGATCGGCGCCGCGGTGCTGTTCTCGTTCAACCGCACGGCGATCCTGTTCGGCCTTTTAGTCCTGGTGCTGATCGGCACCTATCCCTTCATGAAGCGCATCACCTATTGGCCGCAATTCTTCCTCGGTCTCAATTTCAATTGGGGCGCGCTCTTGGGCTGGGCGGCGGCGCGCGGCGATGTCGATTGGTCCGCCGTGCTGCTCTATGCCGGCGGTATCTGCTGGACGCTCGGTTACGACACGATCTACGCCCACCAGGACAAGGACGATGACGCGTTGATCGGCGTCAAATCGTCGGCACTCGCGCTGGGTCGGCGCACGCGGCCGTTTCTGTTCGCGTTCTATGCGGGCGCGGCGCTGTTGTGGGCGGCGGCCGGCGCGCGCGCCGCGAACGACTGGCCGTTCTGGGTCGGCCTTGCGATAGCGACAGCGCAACTGTGCTGGCAGGCGGCGACTGTCGACATCGACGACAGCGCCGATTGTCTGGCTAAATTCCGCTCCAACCGCTTCGTCGGCTGGAGCCTGCTGCTGGGCATCATCGCCGCGCATGTCATCTGAGCGCGACTTCGTTCGCGACCACACGGCGATCGCATCGCCGCCCTTGGTCCCGGAAATCAGGCTGCATCTCGCCACCGAGGTCACGCCACTATGGCAGGCGACCGAAGCGACGTTACAGCAATCGCAATTGCCGCCGCCTTACTGGGCTTTCGCCTGGGCCGGCGGCCAAGCGCTGGCGCGGCATCTGCTCGATCATCCGGCGCTGGTCGCCGGCCGCGATGTGCTCGATTTCGGCACCGGCGGCGGCGTTGTCGCCATTGCTGCCGCCAAGGCCGGCGCGCGCGTCACCGCCGCCGAACCCGATCGCTTCGCGCTGGCGGCGCTGGCACTCAATGCCGCACTTAATGATGTCGGCATCGCCGTTGCCAACGGCGACGTGCTCGCGAGCCACGGGGCCTGGGACGCGGTGCTAGCCGGCGACATGTGCTACGAGCGGCCACTTGCCGAACGGTTGGTCGCGTGGTTGACGGCACGGGCGCACGGCGGCGCGCTGATCCTACTTGGCGATCCCGGCCGTGCCTATCTGCCGGCCACCGGATTGCAGGCGCTGGCGCGCTATTGGGTGCCGACGCCGCTCGATCTCGAAGACCGCGAAGCGCGCGAAACCACCGTGTGGCAGCTCACCGGCTGAGCCATCGTGCTGGCAAACGTCGCGGTCGACCCCATATGATGCGCCATGCCCAAATCCCACGACCCGCTCGCGCTGCTGGGCGATCTCGTCAGCCGCGCCCGTAAGGATGGCGCCGACCAGGCCGACGCGGTCCTGATCGAAAGCGTCGCGCTGTCGCACAGCCAGCGTCTCGGCCAGCTCGAAAAGCTTGAGCGCGAGGAGGGCTTCGACCTCGGCCTGCGCGTCATCGTCGGCAAGCGCCAGGCGATCGTCTCGGTCAACGACCGCGACGCCAATCACGGTGACGAGCTCGTCGGGCGTGCCTTGGCGATGGCACGCAGCGTGCCGGAAGATCCTTATTGCGGTCTCGCCGATCCGGCAGCGCTGGCAAAACAGATTCCCGACCTCGATCTGGCCGATCCCACGGAACCGGCGCCGACAGTGTTGGCCGAGCGCGCCGGCGCCGCCGAAGACGCGGCACGCGCGATCAAAGGCGTGACCAACTCCGACGGCGCGCAAGCCAGCTGGTCGCGCCATCGCGTCGCGCTCGTCGCCTCCAACGGTTTCGCCGGTGGCTATGCGACGACCGGCCATTCGGTCGCTGTTGCGGTGCTCGCCGGCAACGGCACGGCGATGGAACGCGACGACGATTGGGATTCGGCGGTGTTCGGCGCCGATCTGAAGGAACCGGCGGCGATCGGCCGCAAGGCCGGAGAACGCGCCGTGCGACGGCTCGGCGCGCGCAAGATGCCGACCGCCAAAGTTCCCGTGGTGTTCGACCCGCGCGTGTCGCCGTCGCTGTTGGGTCATCTCAGCGGCGCGATCAACGGCCCATCGATCGCGCGTGGCACGTCGTTCCTCAAGGACCAGATGGGCCAATCGGTGTTTCCGCGCGGCATCACGATCGTCGACGATCCGCACATGAAACGCGGCCGTCGCTCGGCGCCGTTCGACGGCGAAGGCATCGGAACGCGGAAGCGCGACATCGTCGCCGACGGCGTACTGCAGACGTGGCTCCTCGACCTCGCCTCGGCGCGCCAGCTCAAGCTCGAGACCACCGGACACGCGCGACGCGGCACCTCGGGCCCGCCGGGACCGGCGCCAGCCAATTTGTATCTCGCGCCGGGCGTGCTGACGGCGCAGGAGCTGATCAGTGCGGTGACGAACGGATTCTACGTCACCGAGCTTATGGGCATGGGCGTCAACGGCGTCACCGGCGACTACAGCCGCGGCGCGGCGGGATTCTGGATCGAGAACGGCGCGCTCGCCTTCCCGGTCAGCGAGGTGACGGTCGCCGGCAACCTCAAGGACATGTTCCGCAACCTCACGCCGGCCAGCGATCTCGAGTTCCGTACCGGCATCGACGCGCCGACCGTGCGGATCGACGGCATGACCGTGGCCGGCGCCTGACGCGCCGCGCCGGCCTTGCCAGGGCCGCTGCGCTTCCGTTAACAGTGCAACCGGCGCGCCGCGGCATGCTATGATCGCGGCCTAAACCCCGGGTTTTACAGAGGATTCCGGTCGCTTGAGCATCGACGCACCGTCGCACGACGCCGCGAGGCAGCGGTCGGCCACCCTGCCGCTGCTGCGCCGAATGATCCGGCAGTTCGTGCGTCCCTATGTCGGCCGCCTGGCGCTCGCGCTCGTGTGCATGGGCCTGATGGCTGGCGCGACCGCGACCAACGCCTGGCTGATGCAGCCGATGCTCGACCGCGTCTTCGTCGCGCACGACACCAACCTGCTGCTGCTGATTCCGGCGGCGATCATCGTGCTCGCGTTCATCAAAGGTTTCGCCAATTACGGCCAAACGGTGCTGATGACGAATGTCGGTCAGCGTGTCGTCGGCGACGTGCAGGCGGCGCTGTTCGCCCGCATGATGCGCAACGATCTCGCCTTCTTTCATGCCAATCCGACGGGCACGCTCATTTCGCGCTTTACCACCGACGCCGTCCTGCTGCGTGCGGCGGCAACCGACATTCTCGCCAACATCGGCAAGAACGCGGTGACCGCAATGTTCCTCGGCGCGCTCATGTTCTATCAGGATTGGCGCCTGGCGCTGATCGCGATGGTGGTGTTCCCGATCGCCTTCCGGCCGCTCATCAGCATCGGCAAGCGCATGCGGCGCGTTTCGGCCAACACGCAGGCCGAAGTCGGCCTGTTCATGACGCTGCTCAACCAGACGTTCCAGGGCGCGCGACACGTCAAGGCCTATGGCATGGAGGCGTACGAGACAACGCGCGTGCGCCAGATCATCCGCAACCTCGTCAAGCTGGTGAACCGCGCGGCGCGCATTCGCGCCATCGCCTCGCCGTTGATGGAAACGCTCGGCGGCGTCGCCGTGGCCTTGGTCATCCTTTACGGCGGCCACCAAGTTCTGATCGGTGCGCGCACGCCGGGCACGTTCTTCTCGTTCATTACGGCATTGCTGCTCGCTTACCAGCCGCTCAAGACGCTCGCCGGAATCAACGCCAGCCTCCAGGAAGGGATGGCGGCGGCGCAGCGCATTTTCGACGTTCTCGACACCGAGCCGACGATCACCGACGCGCCGAATGCGCGGCCGCTGGCGATCAAAGGCGGCGAGATCCGCTTTCACGACGTGCAGTTCAACTACGCCAACGGCGCCACCGCGCTGCGCGAAGTTTCGCTGACCGTGCCGGCGGGCAAGCGGATCGCGCTGGTCGGCTCGTCGGGCGCCGGCAAGTCGACGATCTTGAATCTCGTTCCGCGCTTTTACGACACAACGGCCGGCAACATTGCGATCGACGGCCAGCCGCTGCGCGAGATCACGTTGGCGAGCCTGCGCGGCGCGATCGCGCTGGTCAGCCAGGAAGTCACGCTGTTCGACGACACGATCAAGGCGAACATCGCCTACGGCCGCCTGGGCGCCGCGGACGCCGAGATCGTCGCCGCCGCCAAGGCTGCCGCAGCCGACGAGTTCATCCGCCGGCTACCGCAGGGCTACGACACGATGGTCGGCGAGCACGGCGTCAAGCTGTCGGGCGGCCAGCGCCAGCGCATCGCCATCGCCCGCGCCATGCTCAAGGACGCGCCGATCCTCTTGCTGGACGAGGCCACATCGTCGCTCGACACCGAATCCGAACGCCACGTGCAAGTGGCGTTAGACACGCTGATGCAGGGCCGCACCACGGTGGTGATCGCCCACCGGCTGTCGACCGTGACCAGCGCCGACCTGATCTACGTGATCGACGGCGGCCGCGTCGTCGAGCACGGCACCCATGCCGAACTGCTGCGCCAACAGGGTGTTTATGCGCGACTTTACGCGTTGCAATTCGCCGACCAGGCGGCGGCCGAGCCTGCGCCGCGCGCCGTCCGGGCATCGTAGCGCATGCGCTGGACGAAACGCGTCCTACGCCGGGACGGTGTGCGGCGTTTCCTGTGCTGGCTGGTGTCGCTCTATATCCGGCTGGTGCACGCGACGGGCGCGTGGACAGTCGAAGGCGGCGCGATTCCCGCGGCATTCCATGCCGCGCGGCGGCCGTTCATCTTGGCGTTCTGGCATGGCCGTTTGTTGATGATGCCGTGCGCGTGGCAACGGACCGCGCCGATTCACATGCTGATCTCCGGCCACCGCGACGGACGTATCATCGCCGACGCAGTCAGGCATTTCGGCATCGATTCGATCGCCGGCTCGACGACAGCGGGCGGCTCGGCGGCGCTACGCGGCATGGTGCGCTATCTGAAAGCCGGCGAATGCGTCGGCATCACGCCTGACGGACCCGACGGTCCAGCGATGCGCGCGTCAGCCGGCATCGTCGCGGTGGCGCGGCTCGCCGGCGCCACGATTGTCCCTCTGGCTTATGCCACGCGGCGGCGGCGCATTCTCGACACCTGGGATCGCTTCCACCTGCCGCTGCCGTTCTCGCGCGGCGCATTCATCTGGGACGAGCCGATCGAAGTACCGGCCGAACTCGATGATGCCGGCGTCGAACGGTATCGCGCGCGCATCGAACAGCGGCTCAACGCGATCACCGAGGAAGCCGACCGCCGCGTTGGCCGCGAGCGCGTCTCGCCCGGAACGCAATCGCGCCAGACGCTGCGCCGCATGCAGCGCCAGAACGGTCACGGATGAGCCGGCTGCTCTCGCTTTATCGCGGCGGCACCTCGGCGCTCGGGCCGCTGATCGCGCTCTATTTGGCGCAGCGCATGTCGCGCGGCAAAGAGGACCCGGAACGGTTCGCCGAACGCCAGGGTGTTGCATCGCGGCCGCGGCCCGCCGGCCCGCTGGTGTGGGTGCACGCCGCCAGCATCGGGGAAGCGGTGTCGATGCTTTCACTGATCGACCGCCTGCTGGTCGAGCGTCCACATCTGTCGGTGCTCGTCACCACCGGCACCGTGACGTCGGCGCGGCTCCTCGCCAACCGCCTGCCGGGCGATCGCGCCTGGCACCAATATGTGCCGGTCGACCGTTGCGCCTACGTCCGCCGCTTTCTCGAGCATTGGCGGCCGGATTTGGCGTTGTGGGTCGAATCCGAGCTGTGGCCCAACCTGATCGCCGAAACCAACCGTTTCGGCGTGCCGCTGTTGCTGCTCAACGGCCGCATGTCGGCGAAGTCGTTTCGCAGCTGGCAGCGCCTGCCCGGATTGATCGCGCCGCTACTGGCGAGCTTCGACCTGTGTCTGGCGCAGGACGACGCCCAAGCCGCGCGGCTGAAACAGCTCGGCGCCGCCGGCGCGACGTCGGTCGGCAATCTCAAGGCGGCGGCCGCACCGCTGCCCGTCGACCAGGGCGAGCTCGCGCGGCTGGCGGCGGCGCTCGCGGGCCGAACCATTTGGCTCGCGGCCTCGACCCATCCGGGCGAGGAAGAAGCCGCGGCGCTGGTCCAGCGTCGGCTGCGTGCCAAGCATCCCAACCTGCTGACGATCATCGCGCCGCGCCATCCGGCACGCAGCGCCGAGATCGTCCAGCTGCTCGAGGCGCAGGGGTTGCGGGTGGTTCGCCGCTCACGCGAGGAGCGCATCGACCGCGCCGCCGACGTTTATCTCGCCGACACGCTTGGCGAGCTCGGCCTCTTTTATCGCCTGGCCGGCATTGCCTTCATCGGCGGCTCGCTCGCGCCCAAAGGCGGCCACAATCCGATCGAGGCGGCGCTCCTTGATTGCGCCATCCTGCACGGACCCGATATGAGCAACACGGCTGGCGTCGCCGAAGCGCTTGCCGCCGCCGGCGCATCGATCGAAGTGGACGATGCCGAGGCGCTCGCCAAAGCCGTCGGACAGCTGATCGACGATCCGGTCGAGCGCGCAGCACGCGCCGCCGCCGCCGCCGGCATCGCCGCGAACAATCAAGCCGTGCTCGACGCCGTGATGAAGCGCATCGCGCCCTGGCTCGACCGCCTCGCCCCCTATGCCGCCAAGCGCGCCTGATTTCTGGGCGCGACGCGGCGCGCTGTCACTGCTGTTGGCGCCGCTCGGCGGCCTCTACGATACGGTGGGCGCCGCACGGCGCGCCTGGGTTCGTACCTATCGCGCGTCGGTGCCGGTGATCTGCGTCGGCAACCTGGTGGCCGGTGGCGCCGGCAAGACGCCGATTGTCGCCGATCTGGCACGCCGCCTGAGCGCGCGCCGCGTCACGGCCCACATTCTGAGTCGCGGCTATGGCGGTACGCTGCCCGGACCGGTGCAAGTCGATCCGGCGCGGCACGATGCGGCCGCGGTCGGCGACGAGCCCTTGATGCTGGCGCGCATCGCACCGACCTGGGTGGCGCGCGACCGCGCTGCCGGCGCCCGTGCCGCCGCCGCGGCCGGCGCACAGGCGATCGTCATGGACGACGGACTGCAGAATCCGACGCTCGCCAAAGACTTGTCGCTCGTCGTGTTCGACGGCGGCTACGGCTTCGGTAACCGACGCGTCATGCCGGCCGGACCGTTGCGCGAAAGCATCGGGCGTGGTCTCGCACACGCCGATGCGGCGGTGATGCTCGGCGCCGACCAGACCGGCGCCGCGACGTTACTCGGCGCGACCCCTATGCTAGCGGCCGAGCCGCTGCCGGCAACGACGGACCTCGCCGGCCGCGCCTTTGTGCTATTCGCCGGCATCGGCCGGCCGCAAAAGTTCTTCGACCATTTCGCCCAGAGCGGCGCGCGGGTCGTAGCGGCGCGCGGCTTTCCCGACCATCATCGCTACAGCGAGGGCGAGCTCACCGCGCTTGCCGAAACGGCGAAACAAGCCGGCGCAATGCTCATGACCACCGAAAAGGACTGGGTGCGCCTCGCGCCGTCGTGGCGGACGCGCATTCAATATCTGCCGCTGGCCATCGTCTGGCGGGACGAAGCGGCGCTCGATCGGCTGCTTGATCGTGCGCTCAAACGAACGGCGCATGGTTGACCGCGGCGGCGCCAAGCGCGTGCGCAACTGGACCGAGGGGCTGTTCGCACGACTGGCTTTCGCCTTTTGCCGGATATTGCCGCTCGATGCCGCGTCTGCGTTTGGCGGATTTCTAGCACGCAGCGTCGGACCGGTGCTCGGCATCAGCAGGCGGGCGCGACTCAACCTGCGGCGCGCCCTGCCCGACCTATCCGATGCCGACATCAGCCGCATCGTGCGCGGCATGTGGGACAATCTCGGCCGCGTCGTCGCGGAATATCCGCATCTCGGCGAGTTCAAGCTGTACGTGCCAGGCGGCAGGGTGACGGTCGAAGGCATCCCCGAGATCGTCGGCGCGCGCGGGCCAAAAACGCGCTTCATCTTCTTCTCGGCGCATTTCGGCAACTGGGAGATCGCGACCCTGGCGGCGACGCAAGCCGGGCTCGACGTGATCGAGATTTATCGCGCCGCCAACAATCCGTTCGTCGACGACCTCATCAACGAAGCGCGCAGCGTCGTCGGCGGCGAGCTCGTGCCCAAGGGCAGTGTCGCGGCGCGGCGCGCCATCAGCGCGCTCGCCGAAGGCAAGCACATCTGCATGCTGGTTGATCAGAAGATGAACGACGGCATTGCAGTGCCGTTCTTCGGCCGCGACGCGATGACCGCGCCGGCGCTGGCGCGCTTGGCGTTGCGCTACGATTGCGTCGTGCTGCCGTGTCGTGTCGAGCGGGTCCGCGGTGCGACGTTCCGTTTCATCGCCGATCCGCCGATTCCCCTGCCGCACACAGGCGACATCCAGGCGGACACGGTACAGCTGATGACGGCCGTCAATGCGACGGTGGAGCGATGGGTGCGGCAGCAGCCGGAGCAATGGTTCTGGCTGCACCGGCGGTGGCCGGACTAGACCCGTTCGGCTGCGGCATCGGCCCGACGGCGAGCGCCGGATCGAGGCGTACCTCATTCCAAACCAGCCCCCAGTGCAGATTCGGACCGGTGGCGCGGCCGGTGGCGCCGAGCGCGCCGATGATCTCGCCCTGCGTCACGCGATCGCCGGCGCGGACGGCGATATTCTGCAAATGGATGTAAAGGGTCGACAGGCCGTAACCGTGATCGATGATGACGGTGCCGCCGGTAAAATAGAGGCCGGATTCGGCAAGGGTGACGGTGCCCGCGGCGGCGGCCTTGATCGGCGTGCCGGCGGGCGCGGTGATGTCGACGCCGAGATGCGGCTGTCGCGCCTGACCGTTGAGAAAGGTCTGGCTGCCGTAAACGCCGGTGATGATTCCCGTCACCGGCCATTCAAGTGGCGTCTCGAAGGCAACGCTGTCGCTTTGCTGCGCGAAAGCGCGATCGATCTCGGCCGCTTCTTGCTTGATGCGCACCAGCGTCTCCGGCGGCGGCGTGACCTCGGCGGGCGGTAGGTTGTTGATGCGGCGCACGTCGTAGTGCCGCGGCGCGATGGCAAGCGTCCGATGCAGATGTGCGCCATCGCGGAACGTGACGTCGAGGCTCGCGTGCGGCGGCGCGTCGCGCCCGAAACCGAATATGAAGTGCCCATCCGGCGCGATCCGCACCTTCTTGCCGTCGAACGTGACCTGAGCGCCCGGCCCGGCGAAGCCTCGGATCAACGCGCCTTGAGTGAGCGTGCCGTCGAGCGTCAGATTGCCGGCCAATGCCGCCGTCGCGACAAGACAGAGCGCCGCGGCGATGGCGAGGCGTCTCATAGCAGCTTGCCCTGCTCGCGCTTGGGCGTCGGCGCTCGCGCCGGCTTGTCGACTTCGCGGCCGACGGCCCGCGCCGCCACCTTGCCGTCGTGGAACTGGAGCGCCAGATCGGTCCCCGGCGCGACCGCACCAGCCGACGTCAGCAGCGTGCCCTTGGCGTCGCGCACCAGCACATAGCCGCGCTCCAACACCTTGTCCTGCGCCTGGCGCCAGCTGGCAAGGCGGCCGGCGCAGCCGGCGAGCGCGATCTCGCGCTGCTGCATCAGGCGCGCGACCGCCGGCGGTAGCCGCTCCGCGAAACCGGCCACTGCGTCGCGCAACCGTCCGACTTCGCGCTCGAGCGCCTCGCGCCGCAAGAGTCGGCCGAGCGCCTGGATGCTTTGGCCGCGCAAACGCAGCAGCGCCACAATGCCGAGCCGCAACCGCTCGGTACGGTCGTCGAGCCGTTGCAGCGCCGTCTCGATCAGGCTGCGCGGATCGGGCAGGCCGCGCCCCAGGCCTTCGACGCGAACGAACTTGTCGTCGATAAAGCGCGCCAGCGCTTGTGCCAGCCGATGCGCATGGCCGGCGACGTCGGCCACGAGATCGAGCCGCACTGGCACTGCCATCTCGGCGGCGGCGGTCGGCGTCGGCGCGCGCCGGTCGGCGGCGAAATCGATCAACGTCGTGTCGGTTTCGTGCCCGACGGCAGAGATCAACGGGATGGTGCAGGCGGCGGCCGCGCGCACAACGACTTCCTCGTTGAACGCCATCAAATCTTCCAGGCTGCCGCCGCCGCGCGCCACGATCAGCAGATCGGGCCGCGGCACCGCGCCCTTGCCGTCGAGCGCGTCGAAACCGGCGATCGCCGCGGCGATCGCCGCGGCAGCGTCCTCGCCCTGCACCGGCACCGGCCAAACCACGACGCGCCGCGGAAAACGATCGGCTAGGCGATGCAGGATGTCGCGGATCACCGCGCCGGTCGGCGACGTGACGACGCCGATCACGTCCGGGAGGAACGGCAGTTTGCGTTTGCGCGCTTCGTCGAACAGGCCTTCGGCGGCGAGTTTCTTTTTGCGTTCTTCAAGCAGCTTCAGCAGCGCACCGACGCCAGCGAGTTCGATCGCTTCGATGATCAGCTGGTATTTCGACCGGCCGGGATAGGTGGTGATGCGACCGATGCAGACGACGTCCATGCCGTCTTCGGGCTTCACCGCCAGCCGGCCGAAGACCGTCCGCCAGACCACGCCGTCGAGGTTCGACTCGGCGTCTTTCAGCGTCAGGTAACAGTGGCCGGAGGCAACCCGTTTGGCGCCCGAGATTTCGCCGCGCACCCGAACATGCCCGAAATCGGTTTCAAGCGTTCGCTTAACTGCTTGAGATATCTCGGAAACCGTATATTCCGGCAGGTTGGGACGCAGGCCGCCGGGGCTTGTGACCATGCTCGGCGAGTGGCTTTCCGTCATCGCGGGCTATGATACAAGAGCGCCCCCGACGGGGAAACGGGCCGGCCGAATAAGGCTGTTGCGAGGAGAGCCGCTTGCGTGTGCTGGTGATCGGATCGGGCGGACGCGAGCACGCGCTGTGCTGGGCGATCTCGTCGTCGCCCCTGTGCGATGCGTTGTTCTGCGCGCCGGGCAACCCCGGCATCGCCGACGAGGCGGCCTGTGTTGCCGTGGCGCCGACCGACATCGACGGCATCGTCAAGCTGTGCAACCAGGAAAAGATCGACTTCGTGGTCATCGGTCCGGAAGGACCGCTGGTCGCGGGACTGGTCGATACGCTCGAGGCCAACGGCATCGCCGCCTTCGGTCCGAGTGCCGCTGCGGCCGCGCTCGAAGGCTCCAAGGCCTTCGCCAAGGATCTGTGCGCCAAGTACAACATCCCGACCGCGGCCTATCGCCGTTTCACCGATCCGGCCGCCGCCAAGGAGTACATCCGCAAGCACAAGGCGCCCGTCGTGGTCAAAGCCGATGGCCTCGCCGCCGGCAAAGGCGTGACGGTGGCCACGACGACGCGCCAAGCGCTGGCGGCGGTCGATGCGGCGATGGTGGCGAAGAAATTCGGCGCCGCCGGTGCCGAGATCGTGGTCGAGGATTTTCTCGAAGGCGAGGAAGTCAGCTTCTTCGCGCTGGTCGACGGCAAGCGCGCACTCGGCCTCGCCTCGGCGCAGGACCATAAGCGCGTCGGCGACGGCGACATCGGTCCGAACACCGGCGGCATGGGCGCCTATTCGCCGGCGCCGGTGCTGACGCCAGAGCTCGAAGTGCAGGTGATGGAGAAGATCGTCCTGCCGACGGTCCACGCGATGCGCGACGAAGGCAAGCCGTACAAGGGCATTCTCTATGTCGGGCTGATCCTGACCAAGAGCGGGCCGCAAGTCATCGAATACAATTGCCGCTTCGGCGATCCCGAATGCCAAGTGCTGCTGACGCGCCTCAAGAGCGACCTGTTGCCCGCATTGATCGCGGCGCATGACGGCGAGCTCGAGGATTTCGATCTGCGCTGGCGCGACGAGGTGGCGCTGTGCGTCGTCATGGCGGCCAAGGGTTATCCCGGCACGCCGGTGAAAGGCAGCGAGATCCGCGGCCTCGACAGCGCCGCCGGCGCCGACACCGCGGTGCGCATCTTCCACGCCGGCACCAAGCGCGTTGGCGAGAAGCTGGTTGCCGACGGCGGCCGCGTGCTCAACGTCGTCGCGCGTGGCCGCTCGGTCCGCGAGGCGCAGAAGCGCGCCTATGCTGTGGTCGACAAGATCGATTGGTCGCAGGGATTCTGCCGGCGCGATATCGGTTGGCGCGCCATCGGAAGACGACGAAGCTCAGCGCCGTTGACTGAAAAAGCGCCGCAATAGATCACCGGCGCGCGTCGCGTCGATCCCGCCATAGACGTCCGGCCGGTGATGACAGGTCGGCTGCTGGAAGAAACGCGGTCCGTGCTCGACCGCGCCGCCTTTGGGATCGCTGGCGCCGAAATAGAGCCGCCGGACGCGCGCCAGGGCGATGGCGCCGGCGCACATGGCGCAAGGCTCGAGCGTGACATAAAGATCGCAATCGTCGAGGATCGGCCGGCCGCGCAATCGCGCGCCTTCGCGCAACGCCAGCAGCTCGGCATGCGCGGTCGGGTCGGCAAGCGCCTCGACGCGATTCGCGGCCTGCGCCAAAACCGTACCGTTCGCATCAACGAGCACGGCACCGACCGGCACTTCGCCCGCGGCGGCGGCGCGTTCCGCTGCGGCCAGCGCCAGCGCCATCGGTTTCGCCATCCGGTCGTCCATGCGGCTTCCTTGCCGCTTGTGCGGCGCGGTCATAGATTGGCGCCAGCATGGCACAACCGGTCATCGGCCTCACCCTCGATCACGAGCCGCCCGGCGGCTATTCCAAGACCCATCCGTGGTACGCGCTGCGCGAGAATTATTGCGAGGCGGTGGCCGAGGCGGGCGGGCTGTCGGTTCTGTTGCCGCATGAGCCGGAACGCGCCGGCGATTATCTGGCGCTGCTCGATGGGCTGATCGTCACCGGCGGCGCCTTCGACGTCGATCCGACGTTGTTCGGCGCCAAGACCAAGCACGAAACCGTCTCGCTCAAGACGCGGCGCACCGAATTCGAGCTCGCCATCTGCCGGCGCGCACTCGAAAAGAATCTGCCGGTTCTGGGCATCTGCGGCGGCGAGCAACTGTTGAACGTCGCGCTCGGCGGCACGCTGATCCAGCACATTCCCGACGAGATCAGGAACGCGCTCAAGCACGAACAGCCCAATCCGCGTACCGAGCCCGGCCATGCGGTGACGATCGCGCCCAACACGCTGCTGCGCCGGATCACCGGCCTTACCGAAATGCCGGTCAACAGCGCACATCATCAGGCGGTCAAGGACGTCGCACCCGGCTTGGTCGTCGATGCGGTCGCGCCCGACGGCGTGATCGAAGGCATCGAGGACCCGAAGCGGCGCTTCGTCCTCGGCGTGCAGTGGCATCCGGAGTACCGGCTGAGCGACGGCGACCGGCGCATCTTCAGCGGCTTCATCCACGCCGCGCGCGACTGAGCCCGTGCTGCGCATCATCGCCGGCAGGCATCGCGGCCTGAAGCTGACGCCCTTGTCGGGCGGCAACGTCCGCCCGACCGCGGGTCGCGCCCGCGAAGCGATTTTCAACATCCTGGCGCACGCCGCCTTTGCACCGCGGCCAGCCTATGAGGACGCCATCGTGCTCGACGCCTTCGCGGGAACCGGCGCGCTCGGCCTCGAGGCATTGTCGCGCGGCGCGCGGTTCGTCAGCTTCATGGAGCGCGACCGGGCGGCGCGCGGCGTATTGACAGCAAACGTCGCCGCGCTGGCCGCCGCGCCGCAAACCGCGGTGCTGGCCGCCGACGCGTTGCGGCCGCCGCGCGCCAGCGCGCCCGCATCGTTGGTGTTTCTCGATCCGCCTTATGCCGAGGATTGGGCATCGCCAGCGTTGACCGCACTGGCTGCGGCCGGCTGGCTCTTGCCCGAAGCGATCGCCGTCGTCGAGCTGGCGGCCAAACGCGACTTCATCCCGTCGGCGGATTTCGTACCGCTCGACGAGCGCCGCTATGGCGCCGCGAAGATCGTGTTTCTGCGCTATTCCGCCGCGACGGCGGCGTCCAAGGCAGGCCGCTCGTAGAGCTGCAACGCCTCGGCCCGGTGCTGGATCAACGCCAGAACCACGTCGAGCGTCGGCGTCGGCACATCGACCAGACGACCGAGTTCCTGCACCGCCGTCACCAGCGCGTCGATCTCGAGCGGCCGGCGGCGCTCCAAATCCTGCAGCATCGAAGTCTTGTGCGCGCCGACTTTGCGTGCGCCGTCGAGACGGCGTTCGAGATCGACGCGGAAGCGCACGCCGAGCCGCTCGGCGATCGCTTGCGCCTCGCGCATCATCGCGCGGGCGATGTCGCGCGTGCCCGGCTCGCCGCACAGCACATCGAGCGTGGTGCCGGTCAGCGCGCTGAGCGGATTGAGGCAGAGATTGCCCCACAGCTTTAGCCAGATCTCGTCGCGGATGTTGTCGAGCACGGGCGCTTTGAGGCCGCTGGCGGCAAACGCCGCCGACAGGCGCTGGCACCGCTGGCTGATCTCGCCCGACGGCTCACCGATCGGAAAGCGGTCGCCGTAGACGTGCTCGACGACGCCCGGCGCCGCGAGCTCCGTCGCCGGATAGACCACGCAGCCGATCGCGCGTTCCGGCCCGAGCAAGGTCCATTGCCGCCGTGCCGGATCGACGCTGGCGACGGCGCGATTCGCCCATTCGCCGGAATGCCGATGGAAATACCAATAGGGCACGCCGTTGACCGCCGTGACGATCGCCGTGTCGGGACCAAGCAGCGGCGCGAAACGGTCGAGCGCGGCGTCGATCTGGTTGGCTTTGAGCGTGACGATCACGTAGTCCTGCGGACCGAGTTCGGCCGGATCGTCGGTCGCCGGCAGCCGTGCGACGGTCTCTTGGCCGTCGGCGCGCAACCGCAACCCATTGGCGCGAATCGCCGCCAAGTTGGCGCCGCGGGCGACGAGTGAGACCTCAGCCCCTGAGCGTGCGAGCTTCGCGCCCAGAAACCCGCCGATCGCACCTGCACCGAACACGCAAATTTTCACGCCAGCCTCCTTCATGTGGCCGTACGTTATATAATTTACATTGCGCTTGCGAGGTTCCCACCAAAAGCGATAATAAAATTCGTAAATCATGTGTATTTTCATGCAAATAATTGTTCGATTTGTAAATTTGTAAATCATGGGAGCGTGCGGTGGCGGCCCGTAAGACCCTGCTCGGCCAGAAGATTCGGCGCCTGCGTCAGGACCGTGGCCTGACACAGCAGCAGATGGCCGCTGAGCTCGGCATCAGCGCCAGCTATCTCAATCTGATCGAACACGACGAGCGGCCGGTGACGGTGTCGCTGCTGCTGAAGCTCGGCGAGAA
This sequence comes from Allostellaceae bacterium, assembly GCA_035275845.1. Classification (GTDB taxonomy): domain Bacteria; phylum Pseudomonadota; class Alphaproteobacteria; order ATCC43930; family CGMCC-115725; genus REEB95. The sequence continues at coordinate 42,511 of DATEMD010000225.1, forward strand.
ATACGGCGTCGACCTCAACGCCCTCACCGACGATGCCGAACGGCAGCTTGCCGCCGCGTTGCGCGAGGTCTTTGCTGACGCCGGCCTGCGCGATGTCGGCATCGATGCCGACGAGATCGCGCGGCTGGTCGGTGCGGCGCCACGGGCCGCGCGCGCCATCGCCGATCTCTACCGCGCACTACGCGCGGCGCGCGACGACGCCCAGGCGCTCAACCTCAATCTGGCCGAAGGCCGAACCCGCCGCGTCGTGTTGCCGACCGAGGAGGCGCGCGACTTCTTCGAGGCGCGCCGCAATCACTTTGCCGCGCTCGAAACCGCCGCCGAAACGCTGCTGCAAGCGGCAGCCGGTGACCTGGGCCGCGCGCTCGGCGAACGGCTGGCGCAGCGTCATGGCGTCACGGTCGAAATCGCAACGATCGCGAGCATGGCGGGCGCCTTACGGCGCTTCGACCCACGCACGCGCCGCCTGGATCTGTCCGAAGCGCTGCCGTTGGCCAGCCGCAACTTTCACCTGGCCTATCAGCTTGGCCTGCTCGAGGCGCGCGAACCGATCGGCGAGGCAATCCGGGCCGCCAAGCTGTCGGCACCGGAGAGCGAGATGCTGTGCCGTATCGGCCTGGCGAATTATTTCGCCGGCGCGGTGCTCATGCCTTACGCGGCATTCCTGGCGGCGGCTCAAGCCGAACGCTATGACATCGAGCGGCTGATGAACCGTTTCGGCGTCTCGTTCGAGCAAGCGGCGCACCGGTTATCGACGCTCAACCGCACCGGCGCGGCCGGCATTCCGTTCTTCTTCGCCCGCGCCGACATCGCCGGCAACATCAGCAAGCGTTTCTCGGCGGCCGGCTTCCACTTCTCGCGCTATGGCGGCGCCTGTCCGCGCTTCGTCGTACATGAAGCTTTCGCCACCCCTGGCCTGATCCGCCGCCAGATCGCGCGGCTGCCGGACGGTACGACGTTTTTTTGCGTCGCGCGCACGGTGGAGAAGTCGGGCGGCGGCTTTCACGCGCCGTCGGGCCACATGGCGGTGGTGCTGGGCTGTGATATCGCCCGCGCCGCCGAGATGGTCTATGCCGACGGCCTCGATCTGGCGCGCCCGGAAGTGGCGACCGAGATCGGGGTCGGCTGTCGCCTGTGCGAGCGCGCCGATTGCCGCCAGCGCGCCTTCCCGCCGTTACAGCACCGTTTGGTGGTCGACGAGGCGGTCAAAGGCCCGTCGGCTTACGCCTTTCAGCCGCAGCGCTAGTGCGCGTCGCCGCATAAGCCGCCCACCCTTTGGCGCGCAGCGCGCAGGCGTCGCAATCGCCACAGCCATGGCCCCATTCGTGCAGCGTACCGCGTACGCCGCGATAGCAGCTGTGGGTCTCGGTGCGGATCAGCTCGATCAACGCCGCGCCGCCGAGGCTTTCGGCCAAGCGCCAAGTCGTCGCCTTATCGATCCACATCAACGGCGTTTCGAGCGTCAGCCGCGCGTCCATGCCGAGATTGATCGCCGCCTGCAGCGCCTTGATGGCGTCGTCGCGGCAATCGGGATAGCCGGAGAAATCGGTCTCACACATGCCACCAACGACGTGCTTGAGGCCGCGCTGATACGCGACGATGGCGGCGAAAGTGAAAAAGACCAGATTGCGGCCGGGCACGAAGGTTGCCGGCAATCCGTCCGGTCGCTTGCCCAGCGGCAGGTCGGCCGTCAGCGCGCTTTGGCTCACCTGCCCAAGCACGTCGAGCGGAATGACCCGATCGGGACCCAGCCGCGCCGCCCAGTCCGGTTCGAGCGCCGTCAGCTTGCGCCGAACCGGCTCACGCAATTCCATTTCGACGCCGTGGCGCTGGCCATAGGCGAAGCCGATGGTCTCGACGCGGCGGAAGCGATCGAGCGCCCAAGCGAGGCAGGTGGTGGAATCCTGGCCGGCCGAGAACAGCACCAGCGCACTATCGGCATCGAGTGCAACCATAAGATCAGCGGCGGCCGAACAGCTTCTCGATTTCGGCGAGACTCAACGCGACGTAGGTGGGCCGGCCGTGATTGCACTGGCCAGAATGCGGCGTTGCTTCCATCTGGCGCAGCAGCGCGTTCATCTCGGACTGGTTGAGACGCCGGCCGGCGCGCACACTGCCGTGACAGGCGATGGTGCCGCAGACATGCTCGAGCCGTTCCTTGAGCGACAACGCGCCGCCGAGTTCAGCGAGCTCGTCGGCAAGATCGCGCACCAGCCCTTTGACGTCCGTCTCGCCGAGGATCGCCGGCACCTCGCGCACCACCACGGCGCCGGGACCAAAGGCCTCGAGCGCAAGACCGAGCTCGGCCAGCTCGGGTGCGCGCGCGACGACGCGCGCGGCGTCAGCGGCATCGAGCTCGACGACTTCAGGGAGCAGTAGGATCTGGCGTTTGACGCCGGCGGCCGCGATCTCGGCCTTCATCGCCTCATAGACCAGGCGTTCGTGCGCCGCGTGCTGGTCGACGATGACGAGGCCATCGGCAGTCTGCGCCACGATGTAGGTTTCGTGCAGTTGCGCGCACGCCGCCCCCAAGGGATGCGCGGCAACGTCCGCCGCCGGCGCCTCGACGACGCGCGTCGCAGGAACCGCGGCAGTCAGGGATGCCTGATACGCGGCCGGCGCTTCCGCCATGCCGGGATGCAGCGCCAAGGCCGGTGCGGCGCCCCCGCGCGGACTCCATTGCACCGGCTGGAACGCCGCGACCGCCTGCGCCGCCACCGTGGTGGAAGCGCGATGGCCGGCCGCGGCGAGGGCGTTGCGCAGCGATCCGACGATCAGGCCGCGCACCATCGCCGCGTCGCGGAAGCGCACTTCAGCCTTCGCGGGATGAACGTTGACGTCGATATCGTCTTCCGGCCCGGTGAGGAACAGCACCACCATCGGATGGCGGTCACGGGCGAGGAAATCCTGGTACGCGCCGCGCACCGCGCCAGCGAGCAGCTTGTCGCGCACCGGCCGGCCGTTGACGAACAGATACTGGTCGCGCGCGGTAGCGCGGTTGAGCGTCGGCAAGCCGGCGAGACCGGTCAGGCGAAAACCTTCGCGCGCCGCGTCGATGGCGAGTGCGTTGTCGGCGAAATCGCGGCCGAGAACGGCGCCGAGCCGTGCCCGGCGGATGTCGTCGGCCGACTTGCCGGCAAGATCGGGCTCGGCCGCGGTCATGCGCAGCAGCGGCTTTTCCTCGTCGCCGATGACGGCGAAAGCGACCGACGGATAGGCCATGGCCAAGCGCTCGACCGCTTCGACGGCGGCGTCGCGCTCGGCCCGCGTCGATTTGAGGAATTTGAGTCGCGCCGGCGTCGCATAGAAAAGATCGCGGACCTCGACGCGCGTGCCTTGGCTCAGCGCCGCCGGCTCGACCGGAGATTTGGCACCGCCTTCGATCGCGATCTTGAAGGCGTCGCCCGCGCCGCGCTTGCGACTGACGATCGACAGGCGGCTCACCGCGCCGATCGACGGCAGTGCCTCGCCACGGAACCCCAGCGTGCGGATGTGCAGCAGATCGTCGTCGGGGAGCTTCGACGTGCAATGGCGCTCGATCGCCAAAGCGAGCTCCGCCGCGTTCATGCCCTCGCCGTCGTCGCTGACCAGGATCAGGCTCGCGCCGCCGTCGCGCAGCGTGACCTCGATCCGCCGCGCACCGGCGTCGAGCGCGTTCTCGACCAGTTCCTTCACCGCCGCCGCCGGCCGTTCGATCACCTCGCCGGCGGCGATGCGATTGACAACGGTTGCGGGCAGCTGGCGGATGGCCATGCCCTATTGTGCCTTGGGCCGGCCTTTCTCGCCAAGAAATTGGCGGGCGAGCACCTTGCCCTGCTCGACCGCCGGCTGATCGAATGCGTTCACGCCCCACAGCTCGGCGGCGATCATCGTCTCGAGCATGTAATGCATGAGGAGCGCGCCGATCACCTGCGCGTCGAGTCGTTCGACGTGGAAGACGCGAGTCGGTCGGCCGTTACGGATCAGCGTCTGCGCCGTCGCGCGCTGCTCGGCATCGATCAAATCGCCCATGCGCTTGCCGGCGAGATAGCCGAGACTCGCATCCGTCAGCTTCGCTGGCATGCGCGGCCCCTTGCCGGCCTGCGCCAGCATCACCAGCGAAAACATCTTGTCGGCCGGTCCGTCGAGATAGAGCTGGAGCTGGCTATGCTGGTCGACCGTGCCCACGGCACGAATCGGCGTCGTGCCCTTGCCGTCCTTGCCCAGACTCTCCGCCCATAATTGGCGAAACCAGAGACCGAAATGCGCCAGCCGATCGACATAAGGCATGACGACGGTGCTGACGACGCCGTGGCGCTGGTTGAGCGCGACGGAGACCGCGGCGCCGACGGCCGGCGCAGCGTCGCGCGGATCTTTGGCGGTCAGCGTCGCCTCGAGCACGGCCCCGGCGCCGCGCCGTAGCGCCGCGACGTCGATGCCCGCGATCATCGCCGGCAACAGGCCGACGATCGACAGGACCGAATAACGGCCGCCGATGTTGGGATCGTGTTCGAGGGTGCGCAGCTTGTGCGCCGCGGCCAGCGCGCGCAACGGACTGGGCTTGGGCTCGGTGATGACGATGGTGCGCGCGGCACTGCGCTTACTGAGCCAGTTCATGCAGGCGAAGAACTGGACGAGCGTTTCGGCGGTGCCGCCCGATTTGGAGATCGCGATCAGGCCTGTCTTGGCCGGATCGAGGGCGTCGAACAGCAGTGTGAAGCTGTGCGGATCGACATTGTCCATGAAATGGATGCGCGTGCGGCCGGGGGGCGCCAACGCGACCAGCGTCTGGCCGCCGAGGCTCGACCCGCCGGTGCCGAGCACGATGACGTCCTTGAACTTGGCGAACTCGGCGGCGAGCGGCTTGATCTGGGCGATGTCGTCGCGCCGCGCCGGCAGCCGCAGCAGCGGCAGGCTGCCATCGCGCTGCATCTTCGCCAATTTGGGCAATGCCGGCGTCGCACGGCGCAAGGCGTCGTCGAGCTCGGCGGACGTGACGCCGGCTTTGCAATTGTCGGCGAGGCAGCCGGCGATGTCCTGACGATAACTCATGGGTGTCGTCCTCCGGGAACGCGGGTCCGGTCATCAACGCCCGGAGATCGCATGAGTTCAATATCGCCGACCGCCGATGAAAACAAATTCATGTCGGCGCGCGGCAACGCCGCACCGGTTTTAGAACAACCAGTCGAAGAAGCCTTTATTGTCCTTCGGCGTGCGCTCGATCGTCGGCTTCGGCGCGGCGGCCGCAGTCGCCGTGGCGTTCGTCCCGGTGGTCGCGGCGCCGTTTGTACCGTTGGTGCCGTTGGTACTGTTTGCACCGTTCGCGCCGAACTCGCGCAGCCGTTCGGATTCCGCCGACGGGTCGAGGGACTGGTTGGGATTGGGTGGCTCCGAACGCCAGAACAGCAGCCGTTGGGTCAAGGTGCTGCTGCCGAATGCAGTTTGGTTGTCGTTGGTGACGAGCTGCCGGATGTCCTTCGGCGCTTTGCCGGCGCCGGCGTCCTGCAACAACGCGCTTTCTCCGGCGCTACGCGCCTTATCCGGCTGCAGCGTGTCGAGCTTGGTATCGCCGGCACGGAACACGGTTTCTTGCGCTTGCGCGGTCGGCGACAATTGCTGTGTCGGCGCGCTGCCAGGCTTCGGTGGCCGCAAGGTATAATCGGGCGGAATGGCGAGCGGCGCGTTGGTGGTGACGTCGAACTCGTCGGGCACGACCTTTTCCATGCCCAGACCGCGCTTGACGTCGGTCCAAGTACTGCAGCCCGAAACGGCCAGCGCCGTGAGCGCCAGAGCCATAAAAACCGGAATGAAGGAAAACCGAGACCGCCCCAACACCATAACCACCCTCAACCAAGACACCGAAAAGTTTACCTAATCCGCCCCCCGTTCGCCAAGCAGTCCGTCGAGGGCGATAAAGAAGACCCCCAGGCAAATGGCCGTATCGGCGACGTTGAAGGCGAACCAATGCAACGTGCCGAGGTGAAAATCGAGGAAATCGACGACCGCGCCGCGTGCCAGCCGATCGACGATATTGCCGACCGCGCCGCCGATCACCAGGCCGATGGCAAGCTGTAATCCGCGCCCGCCAGCGCGCGACAGCCACCACACCAGCGCCGCGACGATCGCCGCCGCGAGGGCGGCGAACAGCAGCGTGCCGCCGCCGCCGTTGAACAGGCCGAAGCTGACGCCGCGATTCCAGGTCAGAACCAAGTTGAAGACCGGCAGGACTGCAGCCAGATCGGTGCCGCGGGCTGCGAAGAACGCGACCACCCACGCCTTGACCGCCTGATCGAGCGCGACGACGAGGAGCGCCACGAGAAGACCGCGCCGCATCAGGCCGCTTCGCCCCGCGCACCGACCGCGTCGGCGCAACGACGGCACAGATCGACATGGGTGGGATCGCCGCCGACCTCGGGCAGCACGCGCCAGCAACGCGCGCATTTGTCGCCCGGCGCGCGTTCAACCACGACGGCAACGCCTGGCACGTCTGGCAGGGTGAAGGCGCCAGCCGGCGGTGCGCCCGCGGCGAAAGCAGCGGCCGAGGTGATGCACAATTCGGCGGCGTCGACACCGGCAAAGGCTGCCTGCGCATCCGCGTTCGCATAAATCTGGACCGCAGCCTGCAAACTCGAACCAAGGAATTTCTCGGCGCGTTTCAATTCGATCGCGCCGGTGACGACGCGGCGGACGTCGCGAACGCGTGTCCACTTGAGGCCGAGCGCTTCATTCTGCCAGGTCGCCGGTATTTGCGGATAGGGCTGGAAGTGGACGCTATTGTCGTCGCCGTCGCCGTGGCGGCAGAGCCACGCCTCCTCCGCCGTGAAGCACAGCACCGGCGCCAGCCAGCGCACCAACGCATCGAACACGCGATCGAGCACGGTGCGCACGGCACGGCGGCGCAAATCGTCGGGTGAATCGCAGTAGAGCGAGTCCTTGCGCACGTCGAAATAGAACGCCGACAGATCGACGGCGCAGAACGCGTGCAGCTCGGTGAACATGGTGTGGAAATCGTAGGCTTCGAGGCAGCCGCGCACGATACCGTCGAGCGTGTGCAGGCGGTGCAGCACCCAGGATTCGAGCTCCGGCAGCTGCGCTTCGGCGAGGCGTTCGCGTTCGGCGAAGCCGTTGAGCGCACCAAGCAGGTAACGCAGCGTGTTC
>DATEMD010000226.1:0-2363 GCA_035275845.1 Allostellaceae bacterium
CACCGACCTCAACGCGCACTATCTGCGCGACGGTGCGTTGGCGGTGGAAAAGCTCGGCCGCGGCTATGCCTGGTTCGATACCGGCACGCATGAATCGCTGCTCGAAGCGGCCGAGTTCGTTCACACGCTGGAAAAACGCACAGGCCAGAAGATCGGCTGTCTCGAAGAGGTGGCCTTCCGCAAGCGAATGATCGACACCGCCGCGTTGCGCAAGCTGGCAACGCTCTATGGCAATTCGGATTACGGCGTCTATCTGGAACGCCTCGCTGACGAAGGACCGGACGCCTAGCGCCCAGCCTCGCTCGGCCTTACCCGCAGTGGCGCCGGGTGGAGATTATTCAGCCGCCTTTCGGCCGCCAAATGACGCCTTTGCGGACGACCAGGGCGTCGCCAGGCCCATGGACTGCCGCGAACAGAAGACCCGCAATGAAGGTGAAATGATCCACAAAGAATCCGAATTCCGTCTGATTGCCGTTCCAATGCGAGGGACCGTGAAAGGCGAAGGCCAGGAACAGGACATAGGCGGCGGCAAGGAGCGCCGCCTCGGAAAAGAAGGCGCCGGTCCATAGCGCAATCGCAAGCGCGCTCTCGAAGAAGGCGGCGATCCAGGCGAGCAGGAGGGCGAGCGGAAAGCCCGCCGCGGCGATATAGCCGGCGGTTGTTCCCATCCCGAGAAACTTGAAGCTTGCCGCCATGGCAAAAATTCCGCCAAAGATCAGCCTGGCGATCAGAACCGCAACGGTCTTGCTCATCGAATGGGTCCTTTCAGAACGCGTAAGAGCATGGCGCGCTTCCCGCCATAACGATCCGCCAAGCTAGCCGCCGCTTTTCGCCGTGCGCTCCGCCGCCGCTTCGTTGCCGGCGTATTCCGGCACTAGGTTGCGCAGCACGACGAGCACGCGGTCGGCGCGGCCTTCGTGCGCGTGTTCGGCCAGCTCGTCGAGCGCCCGCGCCAGCATCGCGTAATCGATGACGCGCGGCGCTGCGAGCTGGATGCCCGGCGCGCGCGTCGGCACCAGCGGCTCCTGCTCGTGGAACAGCTCTTCGTGCAGTTTCTCGCCCGGCCGCAATCCGACGAATTCGATTTTGACGTCCCGATCCGGCCGCTTGCCGGCAAGACGGATCATTTGCCGCGCCAGGTCGACGATCTTCACCGGCTCGCCCATATCGAGCACGAACAACTTGCCTCGCGCCTCGTCGTCTGCGGTGGCGAGCGCCGACGCCTGGAGCACCAGTTCGACCGCTTCGCGCGTCGTCATGAAATAGCGCGAGATATCGGGATGCGTCACCGTCAGCGGGCCGCCGGCGGCAAGCTGGCGCTGGAACAACGGCACGACGGATCCGGTCGAGCCCAGCACGTTGCCGAAGCGCACGGTGACAAAGCGCGTGCCGCCGGCGCGCCGCGCCTCGATGACGTCGAGCGCCTGGCAGACGCTTTCGGCCAGGCGTTTGGACGCGCCCATGACGTTGGCCGGGTTGACGGCTTTGTCGGTCGAAATCATCACCATGGCGCGCACGCCGTGGGTGCGGCAGGCCTCGGCCAGGTGTCGCGTGCCGAGGACGTTGGTCATCACGCCTTCGAGGGGGTTCGCTTCTACCATGGGCACGTGCTTGAGCGCGGCGGCGTGAAACACCAGCTCCGGACGCTCCGCCGCCAGCACCGCGTCGACGCGCCGGCTGTCGCGGACGTCGCCGATCAGCGCGGTGCGGGGAACATCGGGATACTGTTCGAGAATCTCGCGTTCGATCGAATAGAGCGCAAATTCGCCGTTGTCGAACAGCGCCAGCCGCGCCGGGCCGAAGGCCGCGATCTGGCGGGTCAGTTCCGATCCGATCGTGCCGCCAGCGCCGGTGACCAGCACGCGGCGTCCGGCGATCAGCGCGCGCATGCTGTTGCGGTCGAGCACGGTTTGCGCCCGGCCGAGCAGATCCTCGATCGCGACCGGCTCTATGGTGCGGGTCTCGTCGGCGCGTGTGTCCCGGAACTCGGTCAGCCGCGGCAGCCGCGCCAGCGGGATGCCGAGCCCGTCGGCGATGTCGAGCAGGTGCCGGATGGTGGCACCGTCCAGGCCGCGGCCGGTCAAGATCATACGCTGCGGTTTGTCACCGCGCGCCGCGAGGCGTTCCACCACGCGCGGCAGCGCATCGACGGTGCCGAGCACCGCGACGCCGCCGATCTCGCGTCCCACCCTTTGATTGTCGTCCGAGACGATGCCAACCACGCGATAGGCCTGCTGCGCGTCGCGATAGGTGGTGCGGATGAAAAGGTCGGCGCCTTCGCCGGCGCCGATCAGCAGAACTGGAACCGACGTGCGCGACGCGTCGACGCGCAAGATATTGCGCAAGCTGCCGTCCTTGAGCAG
>DATEMD010000227.1:0-18741 GCA_035275845.1 Allostellaceae bacterium
GCGCTTTAGTCCGGCGCGGCCACAAGGTCTTGCTGGCCAGCCGCGCGCCCGCCGCCAACGCTTCGAGCTTCGCCCACATGATTTCCGGATGAACGCGACGGTAGAACGGCCCTTGCGCAAAGCCGCAATCGGTGCCGGCGATGACCTGTTCGCGGCCGATCAGCTTGGCGAGGCGAACGATGCGCTCGGCGACGAGTTCGGGATGTTCGACGACGTTGGTGGCGTGGCTGATGACGCCGCTCACCAGAATCTTGCCGTTGAGGTCGACGTCACGCCACACCTGCCACTCGTGCTCGTGGCGCGGGTTGGCACCTTCGATGACGAGCGCGCCGACGCGCGCCTTGAGCAACGTCTTGACGATGGCCTTGAGCGGCACGTCGCTGACGTGCGGTCCGGGCCAGCTGCCCCAGCAGACGTGGTAACGCACGCGCGATGGATCGATGCCGGCGAGCGCATGGTTCATGATCTCGATCTGGCGTTCGAGCCAGCGGTGATAGTCCGGGAACGTCTTGGGCGGCACCATGCGGTCGAACGTGACGGCGGCGCGCGCGTCGTCGAGCTGTACCAGCAAACCGGCGTCGACGATGGCGCGATATTCGATGCGCATGGCTTCGGCCACCGCCGCCTGCAGATCGTCGTCGGTCTCGTAATACTCGTTCTTCTTGTCGGGCACGACGCTTGAGGGTGCCGCCACCGGCAAGAACCCCTCGACCACGTCGGCGCCGGCGAGCGCTGCCTTGAAGTCATCGATATCACGCTGCAACGCCGGCTGACCGGTATAACGGATCGGGCCGACGACGACGGATTCGGCGGTCGTCGCGCCCTGATCACGGCCGTCCATCTCGGCATAGAAGCCCTTAAAGCGGTCGCGATCCGCGCCGCGCATCCAGGGATTGCCGCCCACAAACGGCCGGCGCTCGAATCCGGCAAGCCGCTCGAGCGCGTATTGCGACCAGCTGATCGCCTTGCCGAACTCGCCGTCGCTCACCACGTCGATCCCGGCCGCCGCTTGCTGTCGGACCACTTCGGCAACCGAATCCTTCAGGCACACTGCGTGCGCACGTTCGTCGTAGGGCCGGCGCTCCTGTTTGGCGCGCAGAAACTCAAGCAGCCGCGGCGGCCGGATGAGGCTGCCGACGTGGGTCGTAAGAATGCGATCGGTGCTGCGTTTCACGCGGGGCCCATGGCGCCGTCACCCGACCGGCACGTCTGCAAGCGACGTGACGCGCGCCGTCAGCACGGCCGAGCGCTTCTCCTTCAGTGCGGTGAAGCACCGGTCGATCGCCGGTCCAAGCGCTGTTGGCTCGTCGACATATTCGCCGTGCGCGCCGAACGCGTGCGCCAGCTCATCGAACCGCCGGCGCTCGTCCGGCTTGCCGCTCGATAGTTGGGCTTGGAAGTTGCCGCGTTCGTCGGCGACGCCTTTGGGATAGACGCGCTGCACCGCGGCCTTCACCGCCTGCCAGCCGCGGTTATCGAGCACCACGGTGAAGATCGGCAGGCCGCATTGCTGCGACACCGCATAGACCGCGTCGGGGCTCATGAAATGGAACGAGCCGTCGCCGACGACTTGAATGACGCGCCGGTCGGGCTGCGCCAGCTTGATGCCGAGCGCGATGCCGCCGCTGCCGCCGAGGCCGCCGCCGGAATGCGCGAAATAGGTCAGCGGCTTGGTGCGCGGCATCTGGCTCAACGTCGGCCCGGTGTTGCGCACCGCCTCGTTGACCACGATGTCGTCTTGCGTCAGCCGCTGGTTGAGCGTCGCCGCGACGTATTCGACGGTCATCGCGTCGCGGCCGCCGGTTTTCGCCGCGGCCGCGGCCAGCCGCTTGGCCCGCGCTTCGCGCGCCGGTGCCCAGCCGGCGATACGCGCCTTGACCTTTTGCCGGTAGCGGTCGTCGGCGCGCCGCCGTACCGCCTCCAGCACTTGGCGCAGTACCGTGGCGGCGTCGGCCTGATAGCGGCGGTCGGTCGCGAATCCCCAGACCGGAATATTCTCCTTCAGCGGATCGACGTCGATTTGGATCCAGCGCAACGTCTTCGCCCGTGGGTGATCGAGCGGAATAAACGGTACGTCGGTGTCGAGCAATAGGCCGAGGTCGGCGTCCTTGATGCCGTCGCCAACGTTGAAGCCGGCGAAGCAGGGCGAGTCGTGCGGAATGTTGAGCGTCGCCGGAAAGCTCTCGAAGACGCGGATGCCGCATTCGTGCGCTAGCGCGTCAAGAACGGCGACGCCCTCGGGCTTGCGGCCGATGTAAGTCGTGGCCGCGATCGGGTTGTCGGCCGCCATGAGTTCGGCGGCGATGGCGTCGGCTTCCTCCGGCGCGACGCCGCCGGCCTCGACCGGGCCGTACTTGGCCTCGGGGAAGCTCGCCACCTTGTCGTCGTCGATGTCGGCGGCGAGAATTTCGCGCGGCAACGTCAGATAGACCGGACCGCGCGGGTCGCTTTGCATCATCGTATGCGCGCGGCGCAGCACTTCGTTCACGACGACGCCCGACGGCAACATGTATTCCCATTTGACATAGGGCCGCACGATGCTGGCCATGTCGTAGGGGTCCTGCACGAAATGGACGTAAGTGTCGCGCGAGCCGGTGAGTTCGCCGTGCGTGGTGAAGGGTGCCCGTCCGGCCATGACCAGCACCGGCAGCCGGGTGCGCGCCAAATTGTGCAGCGCCATTGCGGCGTTGGCCGTGCCGGCGTCGACATGCACCAGCACCGCTTGGCCCTTGCCGGTGACGAGCGCATAGCCGCCGGCCATGTGCACCGCGACGTTTTCGTGCGGACACAGAATCACCCCGGGCGGCCGGCGGTTGGTTTTTTCCCAGCGTGCGAGCTCTTCGATGATCGGCGCGTGATCGGTGCCGAGATTGGCGAAAACATAGTCCACGCCAAGCTCGACCAGTCCTTGGAGCAGATGATGGGCGACGCTATGCGTGGTCATGCGAGCCTTTCGGGCGGGCAGGCGACCCAGCCGACGCGCAGCGGCAGCGGATCGGCCTGTGCCGCCGTCAGTCCGGCAAGCAATCCGACGGCCGCGACCAACGCGGAGACGAGGTGTTTGCGCATGGTTCCTCCCCGATCGCGGTCGCGCTTCTGCCGGGCGGTTCGCCGCGTCACCGACTCAAACCCGAACAGGTTCAGTTTTCAAGCGCCGCATAGCCGGCAGCCGTCAGGCGCGGGCCTTTTCCCGGGCGCCGGCGGGCAGCCGGTCGCGTAGCGCCGGTATGACCTCGCGCGCGAACAATTCGGTGTTTCGGCGCGTCAGGTCGGCGGGCAGGGTGCCGAAATGCAGATTCGGTAGCACCAGGTTGAAACCGGCGCGGTCCTGGTACTCGCTCAGCCGGCGCCGCACCGTTTCCGGACTGCCGCAGATGAATTGGCCGTTTTCGATCAGCTCCTCCATCGTACGCTTGCGCCCAAGGCTGGCTTTGGCCGCGGCGACGCCTTTCATCGACGACAGCGACAAGTAGCCGGGCGGCAGCAGCATCTCCATCGGCATGCGCAGGAATTTATTGACGAAGAATTCGATGTGCAGCTTCGCCTCTTGCAACGCCTGCTCGTCGGTCTTCGCGACATAGGTGGTGATCGACCAGCCGAGTTGGTCGGGCGACGCTTCGTAGCCCGATTTGCGCGCTTCCTCGCGATACATATCCATGTAGCGGAACAGCGCCGTCACCGGGCTGAAGGTCTGAAGGTAGACATAACGGCGTTCTTTCGCCGATGCCCAGCGAATGGTCTCGCTCGATCCCTGCGACGGGATCCACACCGGCGGATGAGGCTGCTGATACGGCCGCGGCCAGACGTTGACGTAATCGAATTGGTAATACTTCCCCTCAAAGGGGAACGGGCCCGGTTGGGTCCAGGCACGCAGGATCAGATCGTGCGCTTCGTGGAAACGGTCGTGGCTCTCGGTCGGATTAACGCCGCTGGCGTGGTATTCGACGCCGATGCCGCGCACGAAGCCGGCGATCAGTCGTCCACGCGTGATGTTGTCGAGGATGGCGTATTCCTCGGCCACCGTGAGTGGATTGTTGAGCAGCGGCAGCGCGCGGCCCAGCACCGCGATCTTGACGGTCTTGGTGCGGCGCGACAGCGCGCCGGCCAGTACGCCCGGCGTCGGCATCAATCCATAGGCCGTCTGATGATGCTCGTTGACGCAAACGCCGTCGAAACCCAGCACGTCGGCGTATTCGATTTCGTCGAGATAGCGGTTGTAGAGCTCGGCGCCTTTCTGGGGATCGTAATTGCTGTTGGGATAGAGCAGCCAGTCGGTGACGTAGGTCTTGTCGTAATCGGGATCGAGATCAGCGTACGGCATCAAGTGGAAGAAGAAAAACTTCATCGGCCGCTCCCTGCGATGAAGCGCGTCACCCGTTCGACGAAAATGTCCTTCTTCTCGATCTGGGGCAGATGGCCGCAATCCGGCACGATCTCGATCTCGGCCTGCGGCAGGCGCTCGACAAAGCCCTGGGCGAGCGCGACCGGCAACACCTGGTCGTCGTGGCCCCAGACGACGAGCGTCGGCAGCTTGACGCGCTTCAGCCACTTCATCAGCAACGGGTCGTAGAATCGCGGATGCCAGGCGAGGCGCGCGACCGTGTAAGCGTTCTTCATGCGGACGTCGTCGCCGGCGGGATCGACCGCGCGTTTCGCCGCCTCGTCGCCCATCGCCTTGTCGTGGAACAACCGTCGCGACAGCTCTTCGGCCGACCAGAGAAAATAATCCGGCTTGCGGACGCCGGGAACGTGGATGCCTGCCGGGCCGACCAGCGTCAAAGTTCTGAGACGCGACGCGTCGAGCATCGCCATCTCGGCCGCGATCCAGCCACCGAGCGAGCCGCCCATGAGGTGGACGGCGGTAAGCTTCTCGGCGGCGAGAAACTCAAGATAGAACAGCGCGACGTCATGGATGCTGTCGAGCCATTCCGGCGTGTCGGAGCGGCCGAACCCTGGATGCTCGGGCACGATGACGCTGAATTGCCCGGCGAGATCGTCCATCCACGGCAACCACAATCCGCCGCCACCCGAGCCGTGCAGGTAGACCAGCGGCGCGCCGTTGCCACCGCGTATGACGTGGATGCTACAGCCGTGCAGCGTCTGCTTGGTTTCGGTGTACGCCGCCATGATTCCGGCCGTCCACGCGCGGTTGGTGTGGGCGTCATGTCAATGGATCGGGCGGTCGCTGTCAACGCACGGCCGCGCTGCGGCCCAGTGCGGCATGGGCAGCGTGGGCAGGAACCAATTGTGCCAGGCGCCGTTGAGGGCGGGACACCCAGGGAGAGTCGCATGTTGAAATGGGCGCTGTTCTTTCTGATCATCTCCATCGTCGCCGGCGTCTTCGGCTTTACCGGCATTTCCGTAGCCGCGGCGGGGATCGCCAAGGTCCTGTTCTTTATCTTCGTCGTCGTTTTCCTGGCCCTGCTGGTCATGGGATTGATGGCCGGTAACGCGCTTTTTTAGGCCGGCGGCGACGATTTCACTGCGCAGGCCGCGGGCGGCCAGCTATTTTGCCTCTGCAACCCGGGGGCGTTAGTGAGACTCTGCCGCTATAACGACAATCGCCTCGGCGTCGTCCGCGGCGGCGCGGTGCATGACGTGACCGCGATCGTCGACGAATTGCCGGCACAGCGTTATCCGCTGGCACTGGGCGATCCCTTGATCGCGCGCCTCGACACACTGCGGCCGAAGTTGGAGACGCTCGCGGACCAGGCCAAGCCGGTGCCCGTTGCCGCCGTGCGATTGCTCAGCCCTGTCGCCAATCCGTCGAAGATCATCGGCACGCCGGTGAATTATCACGCTCACCGGCTCGAAGCGGACAAGGACAAGGAGATCGCGGTCTATTCGCCGTCAACGCGCGCGCGGCCGATCGAGGAGCAGGGCTTGTTCCTGAAGGCGATCAGCGCGCTGGTCGGTCCGTCCGAAGGCGTCGCGGTTCGCTTTCCCGATCGACGCACCGATCACGAAGCCGAGCTCGGCCTGGTCATCGGCAAACGCGCCGCCAACGTTTCCGAGGCCGAGGCGCTCGATTATGTCGCCGGCTATGCGATCGCGCTCGACATGGTGGTGCGCGGCCCCGAAGACCGCAGCTTCCGCAAATCGATCGATACCTATGCCGTGCTCGGTCCGTGGTTGGTGACGGCCGATGAAGTTGGCGATCCGTCGAAGCTTGCGTTTTCGCTCAAAGTAAATGGCGAGACGCGCCAAGCGTCGAACACCAGCCTGATGGTGATGAGCATCCCGCGCCAGATCGCCTGGGCTTCGACGTTCTACACGTTGCTGCCTGGCGACATCATCATGACCGGAACTTGCGAAGGCGTCGCGCGCGTCGTGCCCGGCGATAGGATGCTGCTCGAGTTCGAGCGCGTTGGCCGAATGGAGGTTCCGGTCCGCGGCGCGTGAGGGTCAGTCGCTGGGCGTGATGCGGCCGCTATCGGGGTCGACGATGACGACGTAGCTGCCATGCGGGTCGTCGACGGTGGCTTGGTAATTGTGCCCGACGCGATACACGTCGTGGAATTGCCCGTAGCCCGCCGCGGCGAGATCGTTGAGCGCCGCAGTCTCGCGCCGCTGTTCGGCGGCGCTCGACGCGGTGACTGGATGGGCGGCCGTTTTGTACGGCAACTTAAGCGCTTTTTTCGGCGGCACGGCCGGACCGGCGGTGGGATTGATTTGCGACAGCGAACCTGCGTCGGGCATCGGTGCGATCACGGGCGGTGGCGCGATCGGCGTCGGCGCCGGTTCGATCGGCACGCTCGCCGTCGGCGGATCCGCCATCGCAACGCCAGCAAAGGCCCAAGTCAAAACGATAGCCGTGGTGAAGGCCCGTTTCATGGCGCGCTCCTCGCGGCGGCGTCCGGCCGGGCGCCGACCGCTCAAATTTGGCTCAATTGTAGGATTTTCGCGTAATCCCGGACAAGGCGCCGTATGACCAAACTGTGTCTGGCTGCCCGATTTGGGCGAAGCTGAATTTCGCGTTATAATCCACGCCGTCCGGGGGAGCGGTTCGTTTGCCGCGCCGGCGCGAACCGTTCCCGCTCAGTGTGGAGGGTCGCCATGAACGTCAACGACATTCTCAAAGCCAAAGGCCGCGAGGTCGCGACTGTCGCGCCCGACGCCACCGTGGCGGACGCGGTGCGCCTGCTGCACAGCCGCGGCATTGGCGCGCTCGTGGTCAGCGCCGATGCCAATCGTCTGGACGGCATCTTGTCGGAACGCGACATCGTGCACGCGTTGGCGGAGCGCGGCGTGGCCGTGCTCGACATGCGGGTTGCCGATTTGATGACCCGCCGTGTCGTCACCTGCGCACCGAATGACACGATCGCCGAATTGATGGGCGAAATGACCCGGCGCCGCATCCGTCACTTGCCGGTCGTCGATCGCGGCCGCCTCGCCGGGCTCGTCAGCATCGGCGACGTCGTGAAGAACCGGCTCGAAGAAATGGAGTTCGAAACCACCTCGCTCCGGCAATTCATCGCTGGCGCCGCCTAGCGCAAAAAAAGCGGCGCCGTATGGCGCCGCTCGAAGCTAAGTACCGATGTCCCGGCTAACGGCCGCCGATACCGACGCCGCCGCTGGTGCCTGCACCGGCATTGCCGCCGATGCCGCCACCACTCGGCGAGCTGCCGCCGATTTGGCCTTGCGAGTTCACGCTGCTGCGTGTGTTTCCGGTCAATCCAGGATCGCCGCTCGTGTTGCCTTTCAGGCCAGCATCGCCGTTTGTATTGCCGGTCAGGCCCGGATCGCCAGAGGCATTGCCGTTCACGCCGGCCTTAGCGCCGGTGGATGTACCAACGCCACTGCTGCCGGCACCGACACCGACACCGGTATTGACGCCGACACCGCCGCCGCTTTGGGCGAAACTTGGCGTCACCGCTATGGCACCGTCGCGTGGCGAAAAATTCGGCGTGAAGAGAATCGTAGCCAGTGCGGTCGCACCGGCAATCGCGAGTTTGGTCATGGGATGATTCGTCGTCATGATCGAGTTGCCTCCATTGTCGTTGCAGGGAAATTTCCGGACGGTAAGTCCGAAATCGTGGTCAACGTCGCTGGGCAATCGGACTCCGAAAAAAGCGGCGCGTAGAGCGCGCTGGCCGCACTGCCGGTGGGGGGAGGATCGGCAGGGCGGCGCAGGAGGCGCGCTCTACGCGTCTCAGTCCGATATAACCCGCGTCTTGGGCAACCAAAGGGCGAAATGATGACGCACAGATTGGTCACGCCGTGTGACCGGAATTGGGCGACTCATATCGTTCCGGCTTTCAGCCGACGACACGCAGCCGCGGCTTCGCCGTGGTGACCATCCAGTTGTAGATGGCTTCGTAATCGTGTGCCATGCGGCGCGCGGTGAAGCGCTCTTCGAAGCGGCGGCGGATCTTATCGCGCGGCAGGCGGTCGATTTTCTGCACTGCCGCCGCTGCCGCCTGCTCGTCGGCAACGATGAAGCCCGTCAGACCGTCTTCGACGATCTCCGACACCGAGCCGCTGTTATAGGCGATGACAGGCGTGCCGCACGCCATTGCCTCGATCATCACCAGGCCGAACGGTTCCGGCCAATCGATCGGCATCAGCAACGCCTTCGCGCCGCTGAGAAACTCGGATTTCTCACCGTCGCTGATTTCGCCGATGAATTTGACGTGGCGTTGCGCGAAAAGCGGCTTGATGTCACGTGTGAAATAATCATGGTCGACGCGGTCGACCTTGGCCGCGACCCGTAACGGCGTTTTCGCCAGCGCAGCGATGCGGACGGCCCGGTCGATGCCCTTTTCTGGGGAAATTCGGCCGAGAACGGCCAGATACTCCGGTGCAACTGAGAGGGGCGTCAGCAGCTTTTCGGGCAACCCGTGGTGCACGGTCCGTACCCAGTGCGCGTTCGGCACCGGCCGTCGCTGCGCGTTCGAAATCGATACCACCGGAACGTCGTTGAACGTCTCGAAAACCGGCTGGTGCTCGTTCAGGTCAAGCCGCCCGTGCAGCGTCGTCAGGAACGGGGTCGTCTGCCGCGAGAAGATGGAAAACGGATAGTAGTCGAGATGAAAATGGAGCAAATCAAACTCAGCCGCACGCCGCCGAACCTGCTCCAGCATGACCATGTGCAACGCCATCGGATCGCGGATCGAACCGTCGAGCCGCAAGGCCCGTTGCGACATCGGCTCGAGCTTGGCCGCGGTCACGGAATCGCCGCTGGCGAAGAGCGTCACCTCGTGGCCGAGCGCCACGAGCTCCTCGGTCAGCCACGAGACCACGCGCTCGGTCCCCCCGTAGAATTTTGGCGGGATCGCCTCCGTGAGCGGCGCAATCTGGGCAATACGCATAGAGATACCTCCGTTTAAATCCACTTCGAATGCGGAAGAGCGAGCAGGTGAGATCGCTGTGACTCTTCTCGTTTTGCGTCCGCGATAATGTCGCTAGTGAAAACGGCGTATTTCGGGCACCGGTCGAGAACGCGGATTTGTCACAGCCGTTCTGGTCGCGACCGCTCATGATTTCGAACGATGAACACCATCACAACGTACGCGTCGCGCCCGCTCGCTTTCTTTTGGCGCTATATCGTCAAGCGCCCGTTCGGGCATACGGCGATTTTTCTGGCCGTACTGGCAGCCGTCGGCTGTTCGGTCAGCCAGCAGTACGGCATCAAGTTCCTCATAGACACCCTGGCGTCCGGTCCGACGGCGCACGTGTGGCATGCGTTCGCGTTGCTGGTGGCGCTGATCGCCGGCGACAGTTTGCTGTGGCGTGTTGGCGGCCTAATCGCCAGCCGCACGTTTGTTGCGGTCACCGGTGACGTTCGCGGCGACTTGTTCCGCCACCTTACGGGCCATGCGCCGCATTTCTTCAACGAGCGCCTTCCCGGCATGTTGAGCGGTCGTATCACCGCGACATCGAACGCCGTCTTCACGGTCGAGAACATGTTCATGTGGAATGTTCTGCCGCCGTGTCTGGCGACCTTGGGCGCAATCGGCTATCTCGCCTTGGTTAGTCCGGTGATGACAGCGACGCTCGCGGTCGTCGCCGCGGTGCTCGCGATCATTCTGTTCCGCTTGGCGGCTGCCGGCACGCCGTTGCATCGCGGTTTCGCCGATAAAGCCGCCCGGGTCGACGGCGAGATGGTCGACGTCATCGGCAACATGCAGCTGGTGCGTGCTTTCGGCGGATTGGCGCGCGAGCACCGGCGGTTCGAGGCTGCGGTCGGACAGGAAATGGCGGCGCGCCGAAAGAGCCTGGTCTATCTCGAGAAGCTTCGAATCATTCACGCCGGCATTACCATCGTGCTCGCATTCGCGCTGCTGGCCTGGGCGCTCCTCATGTGGCTCCACGGCCAGGCGACAACCGGCGACGTCGTTCTCGTCTGTACGCTCGGCTTCACCATTCTGCACGCCACGCGCGACCTTGCGGTGGCGTTGGTCGACGTGACGCAGCACATGGCACGGCTGACCGAAGCGATCGAGACGCTGCTGGTGCCGCACGCGCTGACCGACCATCCGGAAGCCGCGGTCTTCCGTCCGGTTGGTCATGGCGTCGTCTTCGATCGTGTCTCGTTCGCCTATCCCGGCGGCCGCGAAGTGTTCCGCGATTTCAGCCTGCGCTTCACGGCCGGCCGACGCACCGGCTTGGTCGGCCTGTCCGGCGGCGGCAAATCGACGATCTTCATGCTGCTCCAGCGTTTTCACGCGGTGCAGGGCGGCCACATCATGATCGACGGCCAGGATATCGCCCGCCTGAAAGAGGACAGTCTGCGCGACGCCATCGCTTATGTGCCACAGGATCTATCGATGCTGCACCGTTCCGTCCTGGAGAACATCCGGTACGGCCGGCCGGAGGCGAGCGACGCCGACGTCGCCATCGCGGCGCGCGCCGCGTTGTGCGACGATTTCATCGCCGCGCTGCCAAACGGCATCGACACGATCGTCGGCGAACGCGGCGTCATGCTGTCGGGCGGTCAGCGCCAGCGCATCGCGATCGCGCGCGCCTTGCTCAAGGATTCGCCGATTCTGTTGCTCGATGAGGCAACGTCGTCGCTCGATCCGGAATCGGAGGAAACGGTGCGCGCGGCGCTCGACCGCTTGATGCGCGGCCGCACGGTGATCGCCATTGCCCACCGCCTCGCGACGTTGCGCGGCTTCGACCGTATCGTCGTCCTCGGCGAAGGTCACGTCTTGCAAGACGGCACGCCACACGATTTGTCGCACCGCGACGGCGCCTATCGCGACCTGCTCGTCCGCGAAATGACCCGTCTCGGTCAGCGCGCCGCCTAGGTCGCGGCGAGAAAGGCCTCGAGCCAGCGGATCACGGCCGCGACGCTATCGAGCCGGTAACGCGCGATGGTTTTCCCGTCGCCGACATGGATTGCGATCCCGTCCAGCCGATTGGCGACCGCAAATCCGGCTTCGTCGGTCCAATCGTCGCCGACGAAGACCGGCCGCTTGTTGCGGAATTCGGGCTCGGCAAGGAATGCTTGCGCGGCGTGACCTTTATCCACGCCGCGCGGACGCAGCTCGATCACCATTTTTCCCGTCAGCATCGTCAGCTGATTTTCCGACAACAGCACGGCCCGTTCGGCCACGCGGCGACAGGTTTCGGCCAGCTCGGGCCGGCCGCGATAATGGATGGCGATGGCCAAGCCTTTGTCTTCGATGGTCACGCCCGGCGTCAGCGCCGCGAACTGGCGAATGGCCGGCCAGACGAGTTCGAGCGTTGGATCGGCGCGGGGCCGGTGGACGATGCCGGTTGCGCTGCGGCGCTCCAGGCCGTGATTGCCGGCCACGGCGCCGCTATAGCCCACGAGCCGCCGGGTGAGATCGGCAAGCGGACGGCCGCTGATTACGGCGAACGCGCCGTCCAGTCGGTTGGCGACGCGTTGCAGCAGCGCGGACAAACCGGCAGCGATCTCGATGCGATCGGGTGTGGCCGCAATCTCGACCAGCGTGCCGTCGAAATCGACGAACAGGGCGTCGCCTTGCGCCAAGAGGGGCGGGTGCGGTGCGGCAGCCTTGTTTGAAGCGGTCACCAATGACTCCTCGCGATGTACCGTGCGCCGCGATCCGAGCGGCCAATTGTGGCGGATTTCGGATGCGCGTTGTCGCGGTGCGCAGCGCGTATTTGTCACGAGTTCAGTCACGCTGCACGCGGTATTTCTGCCATGCGGATTGGACATCAGCGCATGAACGCAGCTCTCGAGCGATCGATCCGGCAGTACACCACAGATTTGCGTCGTTACGCGCGCGCCCTGGTCGGCCGCACGGGCGAGGCAGACGAGCTTGTGCAGGAGTGTCTCGTGCGCGCGCTCGCGAGGACGCGGCTGTGGGCCCGGATCCGTGATCCGCGTGCCTACCTCTTCGCCATCATGCATAATGCCTATGTCGACTGGCTCGCAGGCCGGCGCCGGCAGCAGCGCTATATCGAGATGCAACTTGCCGTCCGTGCCGGCGATGTGTGCGCCGAACCGCAGACGGTGGCAGTAGAAACCAAGGACCTCGAGCGCGCGTTGTCGTACCTTCCAAACGAGCAGCGCGAAGTCGTGCTGATGGTTGGGCTCGAAGGCATGAGCTATCAACAGACCGCCGATGCGCTCGACATACCGGTCGGCACGGTCATGTCGCGTTTGTCGCGCGGCCGCACAGCGCTTCGCCATCTCACCGACGGCGAGAAGCGCATACCGGTATTGCCGGCGTCGCCGGCGCCTGTGCGGCGCAGTCACCTGCGGATCGTCTGAAACGCTGTGCCCGCCTGCTGGCCGCAGGCTAATTGTGCGAAACGTCTTCGAGTGCGTTGGCTGCCACGCGGCTGCGCTCGAGCTCCTGGCGGAGCGCCTGTTTCATCCGAACGAGGCCCGCCTCGGTCGTTCCTTCGCAGCGGGCGAGCAGTGCGGCGCGGTTGCGCGACGCACGCAACAGCCACCAGCCCTCGTCGGCCTTGAATCGAATGCCGTCGATGGCGGTGATTTCAGCGCCGGCCGCGGTGAGCCGCGCGCCGATCTCGTCGATCACGGCATCCTTGCGCTCGTCGGCGCAGGGCAGCGAAAGCTCCGGCGTGTCGAACGTCTGGGGCAGGCCGTCGCGCAGCGCCGCCAGGCTGCAATCGGCACGCGACACGACATTCATAAGTCGCAGGGCCGCATAGAGTGCGTCGTCATATTGGCCGTCCTGATCGCCGAAAAAGATGTGGCCGTTGACCTCACCCGCCAACAAGGCGTCGGTTTCGGCAATTTTGGCTTCGACCGCGCCGCGGCCGGCGCGCGCCATCACCGGAATTCCGCCAAGCCGGGCGATCTCGTCGAAGAAGGTCTGGCTGGCGCCGACATCGGCGACGATCGCCGCGCCCGGATGCGTCTGGAGCACGTCGCGCGCCAACAGCAGCAGGATCTGGTCGACGCGAAGGATGCGTCCTTCGCCATCGACAACGCCGAGGCGGTCGCCATCGCCGTCGAAGGCGAGACCGAGATCGCATTCCTCCGCGACGACGATCTTGCGCAGCCGTTCGAGCGCGTCAGGCCGCGCCGGATCCGGTCGATGGGCGGGAAAGGTGCCGTCGACCATCTCGTTCAGCAGAACGTGGCGTCCGGGAAGCCGGGCGCACAACTTGGTCAGGACCGCGCCGACGGCGCCGTTGCTCGCGTCCCAGGCCACGGCGAGCGGATGCTCGAGCTCGAGCGCGTCGCTCAGCCGTTCGACATAGGCGTCGAGCATCGGTCGGTTGAGCATCAGCCCGTCGCCCGAGGCGAATGCGCCGTTGCCGGCGACGTCGCCAAGGTGCCGAATCTCCGCTTGCGTCAGCGATCGGCCGCGCATGCTCAGTTTGAAGCCATTGTATTCGGGTGGATCGTGCGATCCGGTCACCATCACCGCCGCATCGACGCGCAGCTGTGCGCGCGCAAAATGCAGCATCGGCGTCGGGCCGAGACCGACGCGCGCAACCTGCATTCCGGCGGTAATCATGCCGCGGGCGAACGCAACCGCTAGCGCGCGTGCCGTCACGCGGCCGTCGAATCCCAGGACAACGGTCCGGCCACCGCGTTCGGCGACGAACGTTCCGAAGGCGGCGCCCAGCGCCGCGGCGTCGGCGGCGTCGAGTGCCTGGCCGACAATGCCGCGTATGTCCTCGTCGCGCAGGATGATCGGATCGATGACACGTGCACCGATCGTCTGCGTCGACGTCAGTGACGGAAGACGCTCGGGGCGCACGCGCCCGCGCGCGACGGCGCCATCGGCGCGATAGGGCTGGCCGTTGGCCTTCAACCGGATGCCTGAAGGGCGGTCGGCTCGACCAGCCGCAGCCGGTTCGTGGTGCCGGCAAGGCGCGCGTAACGGGTCAACAAATTGCGCGCCGCCGGCGCAAGATCGGCGCGTGCCAGCGTGTACGCCAGATTGGCCTCGAAAAGGCCGAGCGCATCGCTGCAATCAAAATACCGCCCGGCAAAGGCATAGGCGCGCAAGGTGTTGTCGGCAGCGCAGCGGGCGATCACATCGGCGAAGGGCCGGTTGCCGGCGGCACCCAGACCATCAAGGATCGTCGGATCGAAAATGAACCGGCCAGCCACGGCCCACCGTGCGGCGTCATCGGCGGCTTCCGGCCAGTCATCGACGCCCGCAGCCGCAAGTAGCCGATCGTCGCGGCGTCGGGCGTTGATCACGCCGTGCCGTGCCGTGCGGCTGCGCGCGGCCGGTGTCACCGCGACGAGATTGCCGCCGACCTGTCGGTAAGCCTCGATCATTTGGGTCAGGCACGGTGCTTTTGCCTGAATGACTTCGTCCGGCATCAACACGGCGAACGGCTCGTTGCCGACGACGTGGCGTGCGCACCACAGGGCATGCGCCAGGCCCAATGGCTCCTGCTGCCTTATGTAAGCGATGGTTCCGGACCCAGCGCCGCTCGACTCGACAGCCGCAAGTGCGCTGCGCTTTCCGTTCCGGCGGAGCGTGTCCTCGAGCTCGGTCGCACAGTCGAAATGGTCTTCGATCGTTCCTTTGCCGCGGCCGGTGATGATGACGATTTCGTCGATACCCGCCGCGCGGGCTTCCTCGACCGCATATTGAATGAGCGGTCGATCGACCAGCGGTAGCATTTCCTTGGGGACCGCCTTGGCCGCGGGAAGAAACCGCGTGTCGAGCGCGCCTGCGGGAATCACCGCTCTGCGAACGATGGATTTCGTCATGTGTGGCTGTGCTCCGAAATGTGCAGGCATGCGCCTGTCGATTGTAAGACGGTCAACGACCACCTTTATTCCGGCGTCGAGGACGCGTTCCTCGGGTGCGTGGAATAAAGTCGGCAACCGACCGTCCGTATCATTGTTTCGCGGCACCAATTGCGCGCGGGGCAAATCCGTGGCCAAAAACCGTTTCAGCAACGTCGTCGTTTTGCCGCTCCCACGTCGGACGCGCCTCCGGATCACGGCGCTGCGATGGCGGTCGCGCCGTGACGCGCGCGGATCCGAACTTCCGTCGGCGTCGACGATCAGCGATTACGATCTGCACGCCTTTGTCGACAATGCGCTCGACGCGCCGCGCCGCACGCGTGTGCAGGCATTTCTCTTGCGGCATCCGGCAGCGGCGGCCGACGCGGCCGCCTATTCTCGGCAGAACCGCATGTTGCGCGAGCTCAAGCGTCCGGTGACGCCGAACGCACCAGCGCTGAGCTATCTCGCGGCTCAGCTCGCTTTCCGTCTAACGCGTGCACGCATCGGCCGTGCGATGGCGTACGGTGCGGCTACGGTCGCGATCGTTGTCGCGACATGGGTGCTCGTATCCGGCGAGTGGGTCGCAGTGCCTTACCTGATCTGGGCGACCGGACGATAATCCGAACGGCGGTGGTCGCGTTTTTGTGACTATTCCGTGATTCAGATCACGCAAATCCCGTGATTTTGGCGCGCCCGCGTCAAATTTGTGCCCCATTTACCGGCTTAGATTTGCCAAGAGTTGCCGTCGCGGACCGCGCGTCGGGTGTCTCTCAGGGACGTCGCATCGGATCGGACGCCCTTCGCCAACGCCGGAGATGGGGAACAACGCGGTCGATCTCGCTCTCGATGTCCACACGTCAATAAGAAAACGCGTGTGTCGGACCAATTTTATTTGAGGTGAATAGCGATGACGACGCTGCAGAAGGAAGCTGCCTGGTCGAACACGAACGTCGCGATCATGGCGGGCGAATCGAACCAACCGAATCAGGTCGAGTCGGGTACGGCCACGCGCGTCAAGCTGGTGCTGGTCGACGACGACGCTGATTATCGCGAAGCCGCATCGGCCGAGCTTGCGGAGCTTGCCTTCGAGGTGCTGGCGTTCGCTGCTGGCGAGGAGATGCTTGAGTACTTCGCCCAGAACAACGACGCCGACATCATCGTGCTCGACTGGAAATTACCAGGCGGGCTCGGCATCGACTTGCTGCCCAAGTTGCACGATCGCGGTATCCGGTTGCCCGTGGTGTTTCTTACGGGCATGCCGGCGACGGCCTACGAGAACGCGGCGCTCGATCGCGGCGCGCTCGACTTCGTCGACAAGGCGCGGGGCGTTCCCATTCTTGCGAAGCGTATCCGCCTGATCCTGGATTCGCATCGCCGCGCGCGCGAGACGCCAGCCAAAAGCGCGCTGGCGTGCGGAAAATTGACGCTGCGGCCGGACGTCAATCGTGCGTTCTGGGACAGCCGGGACGTCAATCTGACGGTGACGGAATTCAACATCGTTCACCTGATGGTGGCGCATGCCGGTGAGCATGTGACCTATCGCTCGATCTACGATTGCGTCCATCACGCTGGGTTCGTGGCCGGCAACGGGGACGAGGGCTATCGTACGAATGTCCGCTCATCGATCAAACGTATCCGCAACAAATTCCGGGCGCTCGATGCCGAATTCTCCGAGATCGAGAACTTCCCCGCCTTCGGATACCGGTGGCGCACCGGCCCGGCCCAGCCTGCCTGACGGCCAACCGCCGCACGGCAGGCGCGCCGCCGCCGATGAGGCGGCGCATGCCTTCAAGGGTCCGCTGGCGACGATCCGCTCGTCGATCGAGCCGTTGCGCCGCGCCGTGCCGCCGGAGAATGCGCGCGCACGCCGGGCGCTCGAGCTGATCGAGGCTGCGGTAGACCGTCTCGTCGCTTTGGTCGAGGCAGCGCACGAGCGCGACTGCGCCGCGGCTGCAGCAAACGAGCCGTCGACGGACAATTCGCGGGACTGACGGCGCCGCACAATTGCGTCGATTTCTAGCCTTTAGGGCGCGCGGTTTGCCGCGTGCATTGTGGCCGTTATGGCGCCGGACCGGACCCGGTTTGATCACAACCACCTGCGCGTATCGGGCCGCACACTCCGCCGTCACGCTGTGTTCGTTTGACGGGCCGGCGCATCGGTCGATGGAGTAATCCCATGCGGCGTTTGACGAGCGGTATTGCATCGGTCGCGGCATCGGTAGTGGCGTTGAGCCTTACCGTCGCGATTGTGTTCTCGTTGCCAGCTTCGGCGCAGTCGATGTCGGGCAACCCGGCACTGCCGACCTACAATTCGGCGTTGCCATCGCAACAAGGCATGCCGCAGCAGCCACAGCAGAATCTGGCGGCGACGGCGCCTTCGGCGCCTTCGACACAGTCGTTCCAGTCCGATCCGGGCTATCGCCTGGGTAACGGCGATCAGGTTCGCATCACCGTGTTCGGGCAGCCGGACTTGACCAACACCTATCAAATCGACGGCACCGGAATGCTCGCCTTTCCGCTCATCGGTCGCATCCATGCCGGTGGAATGACCGCAGCGGAATTGCAATCGGAGATCGTCCATAAGCTGAGTCCGGATTACATCCGCAATCCGAGCGTCAGCGTCGAGGTGAATAACTACCGGCCGTTCTTCATCCTGGGCGAGGTGAACAAGGCGGGCGCCTATCCGTACGTCAGCGGCATGACGGTGCTCACCGCCGTCGCCTTCGCCGGCGGTTTCACCTATCGCGCCAAGGACGACAATTTCGAGATCGACCGCACCGAGAACGGACAGCACTCCGAGATCAAGGCGAACCGGGATACGCCGGTCCGTCCTGGAGACGTCATCACCATTCCCGAGCGATTCTTCTGATGTCATACCTCGAGCCGTTGCACCCACGCCAACCGGCGTTGCGGCGTGAGCTTTACGAGCGCGCTCCGCTGCAATACCTCGCTGCGCCCGCCAGTCCGCCGCAACAGGATCTGCTGGATACGGTTCGCCGCATCTGGCGGCACCGGCTCCTGGTGCTGGCGATCGTCGCGGCTTTCGTCGTCGTTGCCGCGGTCGTTCTGTGGCATCTGCCGTCGCTCTATGTCGGCGAAGCGCGCGTCCAGATCGGCGTTCCCACGACGCCAGTTCTCAGCACCGACTTGCGCATGGGTGGCGGTGACGCCGATACGGAAAAAGTCGAAAACGAACGCATCGCGATGGAATCGCGCGATCTCGCCCGCGGCGTGATCGAACGGCTGCATCTCGATAAAAATCCGGAATTCGCGGTTGTGCCGAAGAAGACCGGCTGGTGGCAGCGTCTCATGCATTTCGGCGGCCTGCTGAACGCAGCGCCCGCAGCGCCAACACCGGCAGCGACCACGGGCCAATCGCCGGCGCCGGATTCGACGGATGTCGCGGCCACACCGAATCCCGACGATGCGGCCGCAATCGCGGCGTCGGCGTTGCCGGTGATCCCGCCCGACGATCCGACGATGGACCGGGTGGTCGACAAGCTGTTGTCCCGGGTCACGGTGACGGTCGAAGGTCGCTCGCATGTGCTGACGATCGATGCCGAATCCGTCGA
>DATEMD010000228.1:0-6070 GCA_035275845.1 Allostellaceae bacterium
GGTGACTGGCAAGTCCAAGAAGGACGAAGCCAGCACCAGCTATCTCCACCGCGGCATCGCCAGCCGGGCGTTCGAGCGCCGCTTCCAGCTCGCCGACCACATCAAAGTGGCCGGTGCGAGCCTCGATAACGGGCTGCTGCATGTCGACCTCGTGCGCGAAGTGCCGGAAGAGAAGAAGCCGCGCAAGATCGAGATCGCCAAGGGCAGCGGTCCGAAGGTGATCGACCAGAAGGCGGCCTGACGCGCGCAGGCTGACGACGACAAAGGGCGGTCCCTGGCGGGGCCGCCCTTTTTGCTGCACCGGTCAGGCCTTCAGCCGGCCGACTGCATTGGCGAGGATGAGATAGAGCTTGCCGACGTCGGCGGTCACGAAGGTGGTGCCGAGGACGTCGAGATGGTCGCAGGCGCGCGCCTGGGCGAGCAGGTTCTCGAACTGGTCGAGATACGTCTGTGCGTGGCCGCGGAAGGCGAGGTCCTCCTCGAACTTCTTCTTGATCGCCACCGTCGCCTGACGCTCCTGCGCTTGCAGCAGGTGGCGGATGAACACGCCGCGTTCGCCGGCGTGGAAACGGCGCCAGATCGCCTCCGGGACCGGCTGATCGAGCGCCTTGGTGATCTCGACGGATAGCGATTGCAGCGTCTCGATCATGTAGGTGGCGCCGCGCAGGAAGGTTTCCTGCTGATTGGCGAGCGACTGATCCTGCGCGCGCTTGGCGAGGCCGGTGGCTTCGTCGGCCACCTTGAGCATCGTCTCGGTCTGCGTGCCGAACAGCGTGGCCGCCTCATGCGCGGTCCGGTTGATGTGCTCGGCCGCCGCAACCAGCGTGGCCGATTGCTTGTCGTACCCCGAGATCACGTCGCGCAGCTTTTCGACCGCCAGATCGGTCGCACCGTTGAGCTGCGCCGCGTGATCCGACAGCGCCGCGCGCACGCTTTCGAGCCGCTTCGTGGTTGCATCGAGCGCGCCGTTGAGGTCCCGCAGTTGCCGCTGCATGGTCTCGGTCGCCTTGTCGCCTTGCTCGGTCATCGCCGTGCCGGTCGCGGCCAGGCCGGCAAGCTGCGATTCGGCGATCGTGCCCATTTCTTGCAGCCGCTGCGCCACCGTGTCGGTCGCGTTGCCTATTGATGCGAAGTGCTCATTCAGCGCGTTACGCGCCGCCTCGACGCGCGTCACCGTGCGTTCGATGGCGACGGCCAGCTGCTGCACCTGCTGGCCGAACAGGTTGCTGACCTCTTCGAGCTTGACCCGCGCCTCGTCACCGGCGGCGACCACCATCAGGCTGCGTTCGCTAAAGCGCGTGCCGAGGGTATCGATCTGCGTTTCGGCGCTGCCGACTGCGTCCGAAATTTCCTTGGCGCGGCCGCGCAGCGCGTCGCCGGTCGCCGACAGATGCTGCAACGCCAGCTCGCTCACCTGGCCGAGGATGCGGCCTTGTTCGGCGAACACCTGGCCGACTTCCTCGGCGCGACCGACGGCGCGGTCGCTGGCCTGGCTCAATTCGGCGACGCCGACACGCAGTGAGCTCTCGAACCGGCTACCCAGGTCGACGAGGCCTTCGGCGCCGATCTTGAACTCGGCGAGCTGCCGGGCGAGCGAGGCGCCGACGGCGTCCGCCTGCGCGCCGATGGCCGCGGCCGCGTCACGCAGGCGCTCGGCGTTGTTTTCGAAGGCCTGGCCCGCGCCGTGCGCGTTGCGCATCGCCATCTCGGTGGCGCGCGCCAGATCCTCGGTATGCTGCTGGAGCTTGCCCTGAATCTGGCCGACCTCGGACGCGATCGCCTCGCGCGTGCGATTGAAATGATCGAGCCCGCGGCCGAAGGTCTCGCCCAGCGCCGTCACCCGATGTTCGGTCTCGTCGGTCGCTTGGCGCATGGTCTCGATCTGCTGGCGTAGCGCGTCGCTGCCTTGATTGAAGCGCAATGTGCTTTCGCCGATGGTCGCCGACAGCCGCCGCGCCTCCTCGTCGAAACCGCTGCCGGCTCGCGCCAGCCCGGCCTTGGCCTGCTCGGCGGCCAGCTCGATCTCGTTGACCCGCGCGCTCAGACTGCTGCCGCCGGCCTCGAGCGCGAGGATGGCATCGCGGATGCCACGGGTGCCGGCCTCGGCGGCGCTGCTCGCCTCGGCGCCGCGCGCCTGCAACGCCTCGCCGGCGGCGAGCATGTCGGCGATGGCCCGCGCGTTGTGCGCCGCCAGTTCCTGGGTGCGTTGCCGCACGAGCTCGGCGATCTCGTCGAAGCGCGCGCCGCCCTGGCGTGCCGCGGTGTCGAGCGCGTCGGTTTCGCGCGCGAAGCCGGCGCCGACTTCTTTTAGGCGGAGCAGGGCCTGGTCGGCGCTCTCGTTGAGCGCCTGCACGCGCCGGATCAGCGCGTCGCCCGCGGCTTCCGCATCCTTCACCGCCTCACCCGATTGCCGCGACAGTTGGTCCGTGGCGGCGCGCAGCTTCTCGGCGACGCTTTCGGCGCGGTCGAGCGCGGCGGCGGCGGGGGCTATGGCCGCCGTGGCCTGGCTGGCGATCCGTTCCGATGCCGCGTCGAGATTGCGCGCGGCCTGGTCGAGCCGCCCGCCGATCGCTTTCGCCTCGTCGTTGAAGCGCGTCACGGCTTCGTCGGTGCCGCGACCGAGCGCCGCACGAAAGGCGTCCGCCTCGCTGACGATGCGACCCGCGGCCAGCGTCGTATCGCGCGTCAACCGTTCGGTGGCGCGCTCGAATTCGGCGGTTGCGTTGCTGCCGACGCGTTCCAGCGCATGTGTGAGATTGCGCTCGATCTCGGCGCCGCGCGTCTCGGCGCGCTTGCCGCCGTCTTCGACCGCGCGCTCGACCGCTTTTTCGACGTCCTCGACGTGCTCGGCCAGGCGCTTGGCCACGTCGTCGAGGTCGCGGCCGATGGCGCGTTCGAGCGTGGCCGCTTCGGCCGACAGCGTCTCCACTAGGCGATTGATCGGCCCCACCGCTTGATCGAGATCGCTGCGCGCGTATTCGGCGCGCTCCATCGCGGCGTTGACGGTGCGCATCGAATCATTCAGGCGTGTGCCGAGATTGTCAGCGGCGCTTTCGATGCGCTGCACGGTCTGATCGACCGCGCCGGCCAATTCTTCGGCCTGGCGCCGCAAGGCGTTGAGCGCTTCGTGCGCGCGCCGGTCGCGTTCCTCCGACGGCGAATAGAGCCGGTCGAGCTGATCGGCAAGCCGCGCCGAAACCGTGGCGAATTCGGCCGCGCGACTACGCACGATCATCGCGCCCCAAATCAGCAGCGCCGGCAGGATGACCCAGATGATGATCACCGCCAGCGACAGCGGCGGCAACGTGAGCACGGTATGCCAGCCGGCAAAGAGCTGGATGAACAACGCGCACAGCGCGATCCAACCAGCGGCCAGCACCGGCCCGGATAGCCAGCGTCGCATCGCGCTCAACGACTCCAAAAACATTCTCCCGCGCGCGCGGAAGGGTCGCTTATCCCTTCGGGCGCGTCAACGCGCGCCGCGAGTCGCGTCAGAGAATCGTGCGCAGCGAATCGAGCACGGCGACCGGCTGCTCGACCATCAGCATGTGGCCGCAGTCGTGCAGCACGACGCTGTGCCCCTGCGCGAAGTGTCCGGCGAAGCCGTCGGCCTTCGCCGCCGGCGTCATCCGGTCCTGCGCGCCCGACAACAGCAGGACCGGACAGTGCACGGCGCTTGCTGCCGCGGTGGCGCCGGCGTAACGGTCGCAAGCGGCGAGATCGGCGGCGAGACTCGCCGCCGGCGTTTGCTCGATCAGGCGCAGCGCGGCGTCGGGCAGGAAGACGCCCGGCGTTGGATTGCCGCCGGTCAAATTCTTCAGGCCGAAGCCCCAGGCGACGATCAACTCCGATGCCAGGTGCGCGCCGCTGCGTGCCGCGCCCAGCAGGTCGGGGTGGACGCGCATCTCGGGTACGAAGCCCAGCAGTGCCAACGCTTCGCATGCGGCGCCGGCGCGTGACGCGGTTTCGAGCGCCACCAGCGAGCCCATGCTGTGCCCGGCCAACCGAAACCGTGCGAGGTTCAGCGCCCGCAAGGCGCGCAGCAGCCAGTCGGCCAGATCCTCGATCGTCGTCAGCGCCGGACCGGCGCTATCGCCGTGTCCCGGAAAGTCGATCGCCAGCACGTTGCGGCCGTGATGCGCCAGCGCACGCGCCTGTAATGCCCAGACCGTGTGGTTCATGCCGGCGCCATGCAACAGCACGACGGTCGGCAGGCTGTCGTCGAATGGGCGACCGCCGGTGCCGGCGAAGACGCGCTGGCCGCCGACGGCGAATTCCATCTATTCGGCCGCCTTGGGCGCGGCCTTTTGCGACGTGCGTAGCGCGCGGCCGAGGTCGTCGGCGAGGTCGGCGAAATCCTCGAGCCCGACCGAGAGTCGGATCATGTCCTCGCCGATGCCGGCGGTCTTGAGGTCCGCCGCGCTCATCTGCTGGTGTGTCGTGCTCGCCGGATGGATGACCAGCGTCTTGGCGTCGCCGACATTGGCGAGGTGCGAGATGAGTTGCAGGCTGTCGACGAACCGCTTGCCGGCGTCACGCCCGCCTTTGATGCCGAAGCTGACGATCGAGCCCGCGCCCTTGGGATAAAGTCTCTGCGCCAGAGCATGATCGGGATGTTCGGGCAGATCGGGATGGCAGACCCACGCCACCTGCGGCGCCGCCTTGAGGAAGGCGAGGGCCTGGCGCGTGTTGTCCATGTGCCGCGCCATGCGCAGCGGCAGGGTCTCGACGCCTTGCAGGATGTAGAACGCATTGGCCGGGCTCAGGCAGCCGCCGAAATCGCGCAGTCCCTCCATCCGCGCGCGCATGATGAAGGCCTGCGGTCCGAATTCCTCGGCGAAATCGATGTCGTGATAGCCGGCATAGGGCTCGCTCAAGGTCGGAAACTTGCCCGACGCCGCCCAGTCGAAACGGCCACTGTCGATCAACGCACCGCCGATGGCGAGACCGTGGCCGCCGAGCCACTTGGTCGCCGAATGCACGACGAGATCGGCGCCGTGCGCCAGCGGCTGGATCAGATAGGGCGTCGCGAAGGTCGCATCGACCAGCAACGGCAGGCGCGCATCGTGCGCCACCGCGGCGACGGCTTCGATATCGAGCACTTCGAGGCCGGGATTGCCGAGCACTTCGGCAAAGACCAGCCGCGTCTCGGGCCGGATCGCCGCCTTGAACGCCTGCGGGTCGCGCGGGTCGACGAAGCTCGCCGTGATGCCGAAGCGGGGCAGGGTGAGCTTCAGCAGGTTGATCGAACCGCCGTAAAGCGACGTGGCCGCGACGATATGCGATCCCGCACCCATCAGCGTCGCAATGGCGAGGTGTAACGCCGCCTGGCCGCTTGCCGTGCAGACCGCGCCGACGCCGCCGTCGAGCGCCGCCAGCCGCTCCTCCAGCACCGCCACGGTCGGATTGTTGATGCGCGAATAGATGTAGCCCGGCTCCTCCAGGTTGAAGAGCGCGGCGGCCTGGTCGCTATCCTCGAAGACGTAGCTCGTCGTCTGATAGATCGGCACGGCGCGCGCACCGGTCAGCGGATCGGGCTTCTGCCCGGCGTGCAGGCTCAGCGTCGCGAAGCGCGGCAGCTTGGCCTCGGTCATCTTCTGCGGGTCACCGCTTGAACAGGCTTTCGGCGCCGCCACGCTGCTTGCGCTTGGCGGCGATCTCGGCGCGTGCGCGCGCAATCTCGCCTTCGAGTTCGGCGACGTATTCCTCGAGCTGCGCGACGCCGAGCACGGTCAAGTCGCGCGGCTTCGGCTTTTGCCGCTGCGGTAGCAGGTCTTCTTCCTCCATCGCGGGCCTCCCTTGCGCCGGGGACGGTTGCCAGTGTGGCGTGATCGGGCTAAGGGTGCAATCCGCCGCAAGAAACCGCTAACGAGGCCTGCATGTCCGCTTTTCCCGCCGAAACCACCGTCATCGAAATCCGCGAGCCGGGCGCGCCCGATGTGTTGCGCCTCGCCAAGCGGCCGATGCCGAAGCCCGGCGCGGGCGAGGTCTTGATCAAGGTCGAAGCCGCCGGCGTTAACCGGCCCGACGTGGCGCAACGCCAGGGCAGCTATCCGCCGCCGCCCGGCGC
>DATEMD010000229.1:0-8958 GCA_035275845.1 Allostellaceae bacterium
GCAAGCCTTCCTCGGCGCGGATCGCCGGGATAGCGTCGGCAGTGTCACAATCGTCGGCGGCGATAGCGCGATCGCCGATGCGCGCCGGGCGCGCGTGAGCCAAGCGCTGGATACCCTTGGCCTTGCGCATGGCACGGCACCGGCCAATCCCAGCTTCACCGCCGATGCCGTCGTCGTAACCGCCAATCGCGCAGTCGCTCTGCCGCCATCGTGCCCCGCCTGGGCGGCGATCGGGTCCTTTGATCCGTCGAATGGACCGATCAACACGCTCGGCTGCGCCAACAGCGCCGATCTCTATCTCATGGTCGCCGACCCGCGCGATCTGGTCTCGGGTCACCCGCAAGGCCCGGCGGATGCGGCGCCCAGCATCGCGGCGGTTGAAGCCTACCGCAGCGGCAAGGCGTCACCGAGTCTTGGCGCAGCCGACGGCGCGGGCGGCGCCACGACAGGTGGCGGCGGTGGCGGCAGCACGGGAAGCGCAGGTGGCGGCAATGGACAATAACGCGAACCTGACGCCGGAAACCGAAACCGGCCAGGGCACCGGCCCGCGGCTCCTCGCCTGCGTCGCCGAGCCCGAGACCCGGCAGGTCGCACGCGACCTGGCGGCGGCCCAGGGATGGCGCAACCCGGTTGCGATCGACGGCGGCGTCGCGGCTGCGCACGACTACATCACCAAACACGCACCGCCCAATCTGCTGATCGTCGACGTCGACGACGTCGAAGACCCGGTGAAGACGCTCGCCGATCTGGCTGAGCTCTGCCCGCCGGAGATGACGGTCATCGCGCTGGGCAAGCGCAACGAATTGACTTTGTATCGCGACCTGATCGAGCTCGGCGTCACGGACTATCTCCTCAAGCCGGTGACGCTCGCCATGCTCGAGCGTTCACTGCGCGGCGACAACAAGCGCCAGCTCGGCCAGGGCACCGCCAAAACACAAGCGCACGTCGTCAGCTTCGTCGGCGTTCGCGGCGGCGCCGGCGCAACGACGATCGCCAGCTCGGTCGCTTGGTGCCTCGCGCACCTCTACCAGAAGCGGGTTACGCTGATCGATCTCGATCTGCAATTCGGCAACGCGGCGCTGTCGCTCGACCTATCCCCGGCCGCCGGTATGCGCGAAGCACTCGAGTTCCCGTCGCGACTCGACAGCCGTCTGCTCGGCGCCGCCATGCTCGAAGAAAGCCCCCGGCTCAAGGTCCTGGCGGCGGAAGAACCGCTCGTCGACCAGATGCACATCGCGCCGGGCGCAATCGACACGATGCTCAACGTGCTGCGTCACGACTACGATTACGTCATCGTCGACACGCCGCGCATGCTGTCGGAAGAGGTTCGCCGCGTCATGACGCTGTCGGCGACCATCGGCCTCGTAACCGACCTGTCACTGGCCTCGGCGCGCGATCTGCTGCGGCTTGCGGACTTCGCCCGAACGATGACGCCGTCGGCGCGTCACCTGATCGTCGCCAACCACGTCGGCGCCAAGCATCGTGGCGAGATCGCCAAATCCGAATTTGAGCGCGTGACTGCGGTCAAGCTTGACCATGTCGTGCCGTTCGAACCCACGGCGGCGCTGGCGACCGCATCCACCGGCAGCGTCCTGTCGGCAGCGCTCAAACACGCACCGGCAGCGGCCGCAATCCGTGCGATTGCCATGCGCATCGGCGGCATCGAAGCCGTCGCCGCCAAATCCAACTCGGTCCTGGCCAAGCTGCCGTTGCCGAAACTGCCAGCCAAGCTCTCGCCGAGCGCGTTCCTGCCGAGCTTCTTGAAGCGGAGCGCCTAATGTTCGGGCGCCGCGGGATGAACGCTGACGCGCTCCAGCCACGGCCGCGCGTTCCCGACCTACCGCCTCCCCGGCCGGCCGCAACGCAACGCAGCGAGCTGCCGCCGGAACAATATGCGTCCGAGCCCACGGGTGTGCCCGACCTGCCGCCGGTACCGCGCCCGGTTGCCATGCGCAGCGCCAACGTCAACGAGGCAGCGCCACGCATCTACCCGCTGGTGCTCCAACGCATCGACACCGAGGTCGCGGCCAAGCTGCAACGCGACGAGCTGTCACGCCAGCTGGCTGACATGGTCAGCGAGATCGTTGTCGAACAACGCATCAACCTCAATCAAGCGGAACAACGCCAGCTCGTCACCGTCCTGCTCGACGACATGCTGGGCCTCGGCCCGCTCGAGCCGTTGCTGGCCGACGAAACCGTGACCGACATCATGGTCAACGGCTCGAAGCAGGTGTACGTCGAACGCCGCGGCAAGCTCGAGCTCACCGGCGTGTCGTTCCGCGACAACGCGCACGTGATGTCGATTGCAACCCGCATCGTCACGCAAGTCGGCCGGCGCATCGACGAATCGACGCCGTTGGTCGACGCGCGTTTGCAGGATGGCAGCCGCGTCAACATCATCACGCCGCCATTGGCGCTCGAGGGCCCGACCATCTCGATCCGTAAGTTTTCGAAGAAGGGCATCACGCTGGACGTCATGTCGCGCCAGAAGAACATTTCGGCGGCGATGGCGACCGTTCTCAAGATCGCCGCGCGTTCGCGCCTCAACATCCTGATTTCCGGCGGTACCGGCTCGGGCAAAACCACGCTGCTGAACGCCATGTCGCAGATGATCGACCCTGGCGAACGTATCGTCACGATCGAAGACGCCGCCGAGTTGCAGCTGCAGCAGCCGCACGTTGTCCGGCTGGAGACGCGGCCGGCCAACCTCGAAGGCAAAGGCGAGATCTCCATCCGCGACCTGGTCAAGAACGCCCTGCGTATGCGTCCCGACCGCATTATCCTGGGCGAAATCCGCGGTGCCGAAGCACTCGACATGCTTCAGGCGATGAACACCGGCCACGATGGCTCGCTTTCGACCATTCACGCCAACCGGCCGCGCGAAGCGTTGACCCGCCTTGAAAACATGGTGGGCATGGGCGGCGTCAATCTGACGCCACGGGCCGTCCGCCAGCAGATCGCCGCCGCCGTCAACCTCATCATGCAGATTAGCCGCATGCGTGACGGCATTCGCCGCGTCGTCGCGGTGACCGAAATCGTCGGCATGGAAGGCGACGTGATCACGACGCAAGACCTCTTCACCTTCCAATACGAAGGCCAGATGCCGGACGGCTCGCTCAAAGGTACGTTCATGTCGAGCGGCCTCCGTCCGCACTTCATCACCCGGGCGGAATATTACGGTCTGGACCGCGCCCTGCTCGAAGCCGTCGGATAGGCGTCATGATCGACGCCATTTTCCTGCTCGTCGTCTTTCTGCTGTTGTTCGGCGTGACCTTCGCCGGTTGGTCGGGTGCAACCGACACCAAGGAACGCGCCGACGTGGTCGAGCGCTTGGGCAAGGTTCGCGATCGCTTCGTCGGCAAGCCGGACCCCGAGGCCGTCGCGCTGACCCTGAAGCGCGAAGAAAAGAAGTCGCGCCTCGACAGCCTCGCTGGCCGGTTCCTGCCCAACCCCGATCATTGGCGCAAGCAGCTGGCGCGCACCGGCACCAGTCTCACTCTCGGCTGGGTGGCGATCGGCGCCGCGGTGTTCGGCCTGACGTTGGGCGCCGGCTTGACCGCGATCGGCATTGCGCCGCTGGTCGGCTGGCCCGCAGCCGTCGGCGCCACGATTCTCGGCCCGCGTGTGCTCATCGGTTATCTCGTCAACCGTCGCGCGACCCGCTTCATCGCCGTGTTCCCCGACGCCGTCGGCTTGATGGTGCGCGGCTTGCGCGCGGGATTGCCGGTGACGGAAACGATCGCCGGCGTAACGCATGAGATCGGCGAACCGGTCGGTGCCGAGTTCCGCCGCATTTCCGATCAGATCCAGCTCGGCCAGCCGCTCGAGGAAGCGCTTTGGGAAGCGGCCGGCCGCATCGACCTGCCCGAATTCACTTTCATGGCGATCGCCTTTTCGATCCAGCGCGAAACCGGCGGCAACCTCGCGGAGACGCTGGAAAACCTCGACCTGATCCTGCGCCGGCGCCGGCAGCTGCACCTGAAGATCCGTACCTTCTCGGCCGAAGCGCGGGCTTCGGCGACCATCGTCGGCGCGTTGCCCTTCGTGGTGATGGGCATCCTGGCCGTGCTCGACTTCGATTACGTCGCGCTGCTCTTCAACACCCCGTCCGGCCACATGTATTTGACGGCGGCGATGACGACGTTGGTCGTCGGCGTCTTCGCGATGATTCGCTTGGGCAAGTTCCGCATATGAACGGGTTCGGCGACATCTTCTTCACGCTGACGCTGGCGGCCGCCATTTTTGGCGCGCTGGTCGCCGGCTATGGCGCTTGGGACGCGGCCGCGCCACTGCGTAGCCGCCTGTCCACGATGGTCGCACGCCGCGTGGGCGCGGCGCCGCCCGCCGGTTCGCCGCGCGCACGCCAGCACCGAGCGCCTAAGTTCGGCGCCAGCTTGCTGAAAAGCCTGGTCGAGAAGCTGAAACTCACCCGCGGTGCCGACGCCGACAAGGCGACCAACCTGCTGATCCAAGCCGGCTATCGCAATCGCGAGGCGCTGGTCCTTTACGTCGGCATCCGGCTGTTGCTGCCCTGCACACTGACCAGCCTGGTGCTGATCTTCAGTACGCCGTTCAATTTGACCGCAACGCACGTCGCATTGCTCGGCGCCGTGGTCGCGGTCGGCTCGACCTATACGCCGCCGCTCGTTCTGCGGAATATGATCAAGGCCCGGCATCAGCGGTTTCATGCGGCGCTGCCGGACGCGCTCGACCTTCTGATGATCTGCGCCGAATCCGGCCTCGGTCTCGATGGCGCGCTGGTCCGCGTGGCGCGCGAGTTCCGCCGCTTCATGCCGGAAATGACCGACGAATTGCAGCTCACCGCACTCGAGTTGGGCTTCCTGCCAAACCGGCGCGACGCGCTGACGAACCTGGTGAAGCGCGTCAACATTCCGGCGATGCGGAGCCTGGTCAACACGCTGGTGCAGACCGAGCGTTACGGCACGCCGCTGGTTCAGGCGCTGCGCGTCCTCGCCGCCGAGCTGCGTGAAGAGCGCATGCTCAAGGCCGAAGAAAAGGCCGCGAAGCTGCCGGCACTCATGACGATACCGATGATCGTCTTCATCCTGCCATCGATGTTCATCGTGCTGATCGGGCCGGCGCTGATCCAGGTCTTCAAGGCGTTCTAGCGCCGCGCCGACCCTGTCGTCGGCAGCTTGATGCCCAAGAGCCGCGCGGCATTGCCGCCGAGAATCATTCCCCGTTGGCGTTCCGACAGGCCCGGCGTGTTGCGCACGAATTGCACCGCATCCGGCAATGCCATGTCATAGGGATAGTCGGTGCCGAGCAGGATATGATCGGCGCCATACTGCTCCACCAGATAGGCCAGCTGGTGATGGGTGAAGACGATGGTGTCGAAATAGAGCTTCTTCAGATAGCTCGACGGCGCCTTGCTGATCTTGGTGCGAGCGTCAGGCCGGGCGGCGTGCGCGTGATCGATGCGCCCGGAATAAGCCGGCAGATAGCCGCCGCCATGGGCGCAGACGATTTTGAGCTGCGGATACGCCTCGAGGACGCCGCCGAAGATCAGGTGGTGGATCGCCACCGTGGTATCGAGCGGGTTGCCGACGATGTTCTGGAAGAAGTGATCGCCGAGACGGCGGCCGTCGGGGAAGCCGTGCGGGTGCAGGAAAATCACCGCGCCGAGCTCTTCCGCCTTGGCGAAAAACGGCCGGAAGCGATCGGCCGACAGCTCCTCTTGCTCGACATGCGGACAGATCTCGACCCCCTTGAGGCCGAGCTCGCGCACCGCGCGGGTGAGCTCGCGCACTGCATATTCCGGCACTTGCATCGGCACGGTCGCCAAACCGACGAAACGGTCCGGATGGGTGGCGCAGATGCGTGCGATATTGTCGTTGATCAGGCGCGCCGTACGCAGCGTCAACGTGCCATCGGCCCAGTAATAATATTGAATCGGCGCGGTCGAGATTGCCTGGATGTCGACGCCGTCGGCGTCCATCGTCTTGAGCCGCGCCTCGATCGAGGTCAGCTTGGGTCCGATGGCGGCAACTTGCTTGGCGTCGGTCTGCTTCGACGCGGCGCTTTCAAAGAACGCGTACGGATCGTTCTGGGGCCGCATCACGTCTTTGACCAACGCCGCCGCCTCGGGCGTGAAGACATGACAGTGGATGTCGACGGTGGGCTGGCGCGCGGCGCGACCGCGCGCCGTGTGCGTGCTGCGGCGTGCAATGGCACGGCCCGCAGCGGCCGGCGCGCAGGTATAAACCAGGCTCATGCGCGGCTACCGTTCGGCGCCGTGCGACACGCCTGCCAGATTTTTTGCGGTGTCGCCGGCATTTGCAGCGCGCGCCCGGCGCCGCCTGGAATAGCATCGGCGATCGCGTTCATGATCGCGGCCAGCGCGCCTGTGGTGCCGGCCTCGCCCGCGCCTTTGACGCCGACCGGATTGGTCTTGCACGGAAACTCGAGGAACGCATCGGTCAACTTGGGCGGCATGTCGGTCGCGCGCGGCAACGCGTAGTCCATGAACGAGCCGGCCAACAGCTGGCCGGACTCGTCATAGAGCGCGTTTTCGAGCAACGCCTGGCCGAGACCCTGCGCGACGCCGCCGTGGATCTGGCCTTCGACGATCATGGCGTTGAGGATTCGGCCGGAATCGTCGGCACTGCTGTAAGCCACCACGTCGAGCGCGCCGGTTTCGGGATCGATCTCGATCTCGGCGATGTGGCAGCCATTCGGGAAATGCTGCGGCGTCTGCGATACCTTGTTGGTATCGAGCGATTCGGCGATTTCGCCCTTAGCCTTGAGCTCTTGCGCTTTTTTGGCGACCTCGAACAGCGACAGTCGCCGGTCAGTGCCGGTGATTTCAAACACACCGTTGCGATAGGCGATGTCGGCTTCAGCCGCCTCCAACATCTGCGCCGCCACCTTCTTGCCCTTCTCGATCACCGCATCGGCGGTGAAGAAGATAGCGCTGCCGGCCGCGGCGGCCGAGCGCGAGGCGAAGCTGCCGTGGCCTTCGACCCCGAGCCGCGTATCGCCTTCGCGCACCACCACTTTGACCGGGTCGACGCCGAGCTTTTCGGACGCGACTTTGCGAAACACCGTCAGGTGCCCTTGACCGGTCGATTGCGCGCCCAAGCCGACGACGACCGTGCCGTCGCCGGGGAACGACAGCGCCGCGCCTTCGGGCGGAAGCGCGCCCGAATGTTCGAGGAAACACGAGACGCCGATGCCGCGCAGGCGACCGCGTGCGGTGCTTTGTTGTTTGCGCGCGGGAAAGCCCTTGAGATCTGCGAGCTCGAGCGCCTTGTCGAAGATCGCCGGAAAATCGCCGCTGTCATAGACCGTGCCCATCGCACCCTTGTACGGCAGCTCCGCCGGCGTCACGAGATTGCGTCGGCGCAGGGTGACGGCATCGATGCCGCTGACGCGTGCCGCTTCCTCGACCAGTCGCTCCATCAGATAGTTGGCTTCAGGCCGCCCGGCGCCGCGATAGGGACCGAGCTGAACCGTGTTGGTCAGGACGCACACCACGTCGCAGACAATCCGCGGAATGCGATAAACCGACGGGAAGCACCGCACCATGTTGATCGTCGCGGTGAGCGGTCCGGCGCCGTTGGCGAAGGCGCCCATATCGGCCACCGACTTGACACGCAGCGCCAGGAATTTGCCGTCCTTGTCGAGCGCGAGTTCGCCGTCCATGACCTGATCGCGCGCCTGATTGTCCGACAGAAACGCCTCGGCGCGCGTCGACGCCCAACCGACCGGCCGGCCGATCCGCTTGGCCGCAACCAGGACGGCGGCGTACTCGGGGTAGGCGCCGGATTTCATGCCGAAGGCGCCGCCGACATCGTCTGTCAGGACGCGCATTTGCTCCGGCTTGACGCCGAGCAGCTCCGCCATCTGATTGGCCATCAGCCAGACGCTTTGGGTGCCGGTTCGCAGCGTGTACTCGCCGGTCTTGGCGTCGTACCAGCCGGTTGCCGTGCGTGGTTCCAGACTTGCAACCGCGAGCCGCTGATTCGAAACCGACAGCCGCGCAACCAGCGGCGCGCCGGCGATGATTTTGGCCACTTCGGCCGCGTTGCTGCCGTCCTTGTCGAGCGGCCAGGTGAAATCGAGCGCGATGTTGCCGGGTGCTTCGGACCAAATCTGCAATGCGCCCGGCTCGACGGCGCGACGCGCATCGACCACCGCCGGGATTTCGTCGTAGTCGACGTCGATCAGCTCGGCCGCGTCCTGCGCCTGTGCCTGCGTTTCCGCGACGACCATTGCGACCGGCTGCCCGGCGTGGAGTACGCGGCCTTCGGCCAATGCCGGCCAACGCGGCGCGGCGAGCTTCGAGCCGCCCCGTCCGGGCACCGGCAGCGGGCTGGCTAAACTGCCGGTGCCGGCCATGTCGGCCGCAGTCAACACCGCCAGCACGCCGGACGCCCGTTGCGCCGCCGCCGTGTCGAGACGGCGGATGGTTGCCGACGCCATCGGTGCGCGCAGGAACGCGGCCGCCGCCTGGCGTGGCTCGTGCACATCGCCGGTATAGCGGCCCTTGCCGCGTAACAGCGGTTCATCTTCGATGCGCAGTTGGCGTGTGGTGCCCGTCGTCATCTGCATTCATCCCCGTTTCTTGCTTGGCGCAGTTCACACAATGCCGTTCCGTGTTCGAAGGCGATCGGCGCCGGTGCGTCGTTGCACGCTACGGTCGATGCTATCGAACACAAGGTTGGGGCCGCACTCAACCTAAATGATCAGGCGATAACGCAACATCCGACGCCGGCATGCGCCAGCCGGGGGCGACGGAATCCGGGTTGTCCGCTAAATTCCTGCTGTGGCAAAGACCGCGACGCTCACACGGGTCCGAAGAGGGTTGGATCGGCGAACTCGTCGCCGCGGGCCTGTTCGAGTTCCTGGTTGTAGCGGCGGAGGGCATAGGCTTCGGTGACGAAGCCGATGACCTTGCGGTCGGTGGCGCTGGCGAGCACGGGGAGGGCTTCGACT
>DATEMD010000230.1:0-3222 GCA_035275845.1 Allostellaceae bacterium
AAAAATTGCGCCCGGCGGTCGCCCAGACCGGCCGGGCTTTTTGTTGGCCGGATGCCGAAGCCTCGCGCCGCCCTCGGCGCGCATCCGCTCCCCGATCGCGCCTGCGGCCATAGCCGCGTTGCCGCGCGGGGCTTCGGCGCCCCTTCGCATTCGAGACCTGCGCGCCCATCGGAGTTCGTATGACACCGCGTCAACGCCGCTTCGTCGACGAATACCTGATCGACCTCCGGTGCGAACGTGCCGGGCGTCGCGCCGGCTACGCGCGCTCCACGGCACAGACCTATTGCAAGACCCTGCTACACCAACCGGAAATCGCCGAGGCGGTCGCCACGGCGATGGCCGAGCGCTCGCGCCGTACCGGCATCACGGCCGAACGCGTGCTGGACGAGCTCGCGCGTATCGCCTTCGTCGATTGGCGCAAGTTGGCCGATTGGGGTCCGCGGGACGCGCGCGTTCTGCCGTCGATGGACCTGTCGCCGCGCGAGACAGCCGCCATCGCAACCGTCGGCGCCGATAAAGAGTCGGGCCGCGTCGCCGTCGTCACCTACGATAAAAAGCGCGCGCTCGAGGTTCTGGCGCGCATCTTCGGCCTACGCGTCGATCCGTCCCAAACGGCCGGACGTCCATGAATGATCGCCAACGCCGTTTTGTCGCCGAATATGCCGTCGATTGTAACGCGCAGGCGGCGGCACGCCGCGCTGGCTACCGCGCGCGGAACATTGCGGGCTATCTGCTGCGTCACAAGGAGATCGCCGCCGCCATCGCCAAGGCCGAGGCCGAGCGTTCCACCCGCCGGCGCGTCACGGCCGATCGTATTCTGGAAGAATATTCCCGCATTGCTTTCGCCGACATGCGGGATTTCGTCGATTGGGGTCCGGACAGCGTCACGCTGCGCGATAAGGCCAAGCTGTCGGAATGGGAGGGCGGCGCGGTCGCCCGCGTCGAGCCGCCTGGCAACGGCAAGCCAGGCCGCATCCAACTCCACGACAAGCACGCCGCGCTCGAAGCGCTTGTGCGCCACACCGGCCTGTTCGATCCGCATCGCGCTATGGGCCCGCGGGATTATCGCCAGGCCGGCCGCAACGCGCGCACGATCCTGCTCGACCGCCTGAAACGCCTGAAGAAGACCGATGTCGCGCCGGGATAGCAAAGCGCGACCGGGCGGCGGTTCCTGCCGCCGGCCGCGCTTCGTCTACTGAACCTCGACGGGCCGGGTTACTCCTTGTCCGTGCCGTCGTTCTTTTGATAGCTCGGCATTGTGTCCGGCGCTTCGTAGCTCGGGCTCGACCCACTGGCCGCCGGCCCTTGCATCGGTTCGCTTTGAGCCAAGAGGATGCCGCCGCCGTTGGCTGGCGAACTGGTGTTCGATTGCGTCATCGCCGG
Source organism: Allostellaceae bacterium (assembly GCA_035275845.1). Lineage (GTDB taxonomy): Bacteria > Pseudomonadota > Alphaproteobacteria > ATCC43930 > CGMCC-115725 > REEB95. Next base: position 1,384 of record DATEMD010000230.1, read on the forward strand.
TGGCGAGAGCGCAATCAGAGCGGCCGCTGTCGCGAGAAGACCAAGTTTTGTCATGGTGAATACCTCTTGTTGGGTTAGCCGGCGTGTTGAACGCCTTGCCGTAAAAAAATATTACAAGCGTTTAATGTTGAGGAATCACGGTTTGGTGAAGGGGGCAGAAGCCAGCGAAGCCGCCCAGTTCGCCAATGCGCTGTCGCTTGCCGAGCATGCCGAAGCGGTTGACCGCCTCGACACGACTCAGCAAGGCCGGATGCTCGACGAATGGCAATTCTGGGCGCGGCCCAATCAGCTCCCGCCGCCGGGTGACTGGTGTGTCTGGCTGCTGCTCGCCGGCCGCGGCTTCGGCAAGACGCGCAGCGGCGCCGAATTCATCCGCGCTCGCGTCGAGGCCGGCTTGGCGTCCCGCGTCGCGCTGGTCGGCCCGACGGCCTCGGACGTCCGCGACGTAATGATCGAAGGTGAAAGCGGCTTGCTCGCCATTGCCGTCGACGATTTTCGGCCGCGCTACGAGCCGTCGAAGCGTCGGCTGACCTGGCCCAACGGCGCGGTCGCGCTGGCGTTCTCGGCCGATGAGCCCGAACGTTTGCGCGGGCCGCAACACGATCTTGCTTGGTGCGACGAGCTCGCCGCGTGGCGCTATGCCGCCGCGTGGGACAATCTGCTGCTGGGCTTGCGTCTCGGTGCCGATCCGCGCGTCGTGGTCACGACGACGCCGAAGCCGAACAAGCTGGTGCGCGACGTGCTGGCGTCGCCCGGCACAATCGTGACGCGTGGCTCGACTTTCGATAACGAAGCCAATCTGGCGCCGGCGTTTCTCGATTCAGTCGTGCGCCGTTATTGCGGCACGCGTCTCGGCCGGCAGGAGCTCGAGGCTGAACTTCTCGAAGATTTACCCGGCGCATTGTGGTCGCGCGACATCATCGAAGCCGCGCGGGTCGCGGCCGCGCCGGATCTGGCGCGCATCGTCGTCGCCATCGATCCGGCCGCGTCGTCGGGTGAAGGCGCCGACGAAACCGGCATCGTCGTCGCCGGCTTGGCGCACGACGGTCAGGTCTATGTGCTCGACGATCTGTCCGGCCGGATGACGCCGCGCGCCTGGGCGTTGAAGGCGATCGCCGCTTACAAGCAATTCGCCGCGGACCGTATCGTCGCCGAGGTCAACAACGGCGGCGACATGGTCGAAGCCACGCTGCGCTCGGTGCAAGGCGACGCGTCGTTCCGCGCCGTACGCGCGTCGCGCGGCAAGGCGATGCGCGCCGAACCGGTCGCCGCGTTGTATGAACAGGGCAGGGTGCATCACGTCGGCGGTTTTGCCACGCTGGAGGACCAACTGTGCGCCTTCACGGCCGATTTCGATCGCGCCGCATCGGGCACCTCGCCCGACCGGCTCGACGCTCTGGTCTGGGCGGTGACCGATCTGATCGCCAACCGCGACGCCGCGATCCTCGACTACTATCGTGGCCTTACCGCTCGCTAACGCCCCATTTGGCGAAAACCGTGGCGATGTCGGGCGAAAGCTTCTTGGCCTCCGCGATGTCGGCGTCGCCGCCGCTCTGATCGCCCAGCATGTGCTTGGCGATGCCCTGACCATAGAGAAGCGTGTCGCCGCCAGGATTTTGCTGCAACGCCTGGTGATAGTTCGCCAGCGCGACGGCGGGCTGCTTCAGCTTGAGATAGACCAAACCGCGATTGCTGTATGCCTCGACGTCGTTGGGATTGAGCTTGATCGCTTGGTTGCAGTCGGCGAGCGCCTCTTGCAGCTTGCCGACGATGGCGCGCACGAGACAGCGCATGGTGAAGCCCTCGGATTCGTGCGGATCGAGGCTGATGGTTTTGCCG
>DATEMD010000231.1:0-3444 GCA_035275845.1 Allostellaceae bacterium
CGCCTTCGAGATCGAGCTTGAGCTCGTCCATGATGTAGCGCGCCATCCGCTGCTCGACCTCGACATAGAGCCGGCACGACGACGGATAGAGCGTGTTGTCGAGATCGAAGATCCAGGTCTCGATATGGCCGAACGAACGGATGCGCGGCGGGGAATCGGTCAGGCTCATGGGTGCGGCCGTTATATGGCGCACCGGCGCGGCTTTGTCGATGCCTCCCGTACCGCCGGACAGCCAGCGCCGCTGCGATCGCGGCGCCGGTTGTCGCAGACGGGGCGCTAATCAGCGACAGCCGGAACCGGCGCAAGGGCGGCCGACGCAGCGTCGGCGGGGCGCGACGCCGCCCAGTAGCCGAGCGCCATGAATCCGGCCCCCGCGACGATGTTGCCGAGGGTCACCCACAGCATGTTCCAGCCGAATCCGGCCCAGGTCACGGTGTCCGGATGCGGGCTGAGCAGCGCGATCAGCAGCAATGTCATGTTGGCCACCGAGTGCTCATAGCCGCTGCCGACGAAGCCGAACAGGCACCAGAAAATCGCAATGCATTTGGCGGCATCGCCTTCCATGCGCGCCGCCATCCAGATCGCCAGGCAGACCAGCCAATTGCACAGGATTGCGCGCGCGAACAGCGACAAGGCGGGCGCATTCATCTTGCCGGCGGCGACGGCGAAGATGAACTGACTTTTCGCGTGCAGAACCGATCCGCCACCGCCGGCGATGAACAACGCCGCCAAGAGCGCGCTGCCGAGGAGATTACCGACCCACGAACCGGCCCAGCAGCGCAGCATGTCGCCGAGCCCGACTTTGCCGCGGAGCACGCCGAGCGGCATATACATCGCGTGACCGGTGAACAGATCGGCGCCGGCGAAGAGCACGAGCGTCAAGGCAACGCCGAACGACGCGCCCATGATCAACGGCCGATAAGCCGGATCGACGTCCGAACCGATGCTGAGGATCAAAATGATGCCGAGGCCGATATAGGCGCCTGCCATCATCGCGCTGAGCAGGAAACCGAACGGTGCGCGCTTCAGAAAATTGCTCCGGGCTGCGGCGGTCGCGGCCAGTTTGTCGACAGTCTCGAGATACATGGATGCCTCGTTGGTGTGGTGGTCGCTCGCCGACGCGCGCGCTTCGATGCGATCGCCGGCCTCTGACATCGCAAGCGCAAGACGCGTGCCAATGGCGACAACGACGGAAACGGCCGCGTCGGACATCGTGCCGTGCGACGCGTTGCACCCGGCGCAGGCGCATGCCGGAACCAGTGCCTATATTTCAATCGGTCAGCATTACTGCACAAAAAATTCGCAGATTAGTGGGCGTTAATCACATTTCTTGGGCAACGCCGCCGAACCAAAGCGCGCACAGGCCGCTTTGGCCGCGTCGCGGCAGTGGCATCGCGGTTGCAATGCGGTGGGTGACGCCCGTGCATCACAGCCGCTTTTGGTAGCTGAATGACCACCGACACGATTCTGACCGACGCGCAAAAACAATATCTCGAAGGCTTCCTCAGCGCCGTCGCGGCGCGCAACGGCGGCACTGGCGGTGGCGGACCCGATATTCACCGCATCGCCCAGGACCGCTTTATCGCCGCCGGCAAGCCGTTGAGCGCCGAGGAAGAAGCCAAGCGCAAGACGCCGCCGCTCGACATGTGGGACGAGATCAGCGCCAATGCCGCCGCGGACCGCGCGCCGAAAGGCATCGACGTCTTCCGCCATAAATTCTTCGGCCTGTTCTACGTCGCGCCGGCGCAGGACTCATTCATGTGCCGATTGCGCATTCCGAACGGCGTCTTGAGCGCGCATCAGTTGGAAGGCATCGCCGACCTCGCCGAGGCATTCGGCGGCGGCACGCTCGACGTCACCACCCGCGCCAACCTTCAGATCCGCGAGATCCGGCCGCGTTCCGCCATCGACTTGCTGACGGGGATCCAGGACCTCGGCCTCACGTCACGCGGTGCGGGTGCCGACAATATTCGCAACGTCACCGGCAGTCCAACCGCGGGCATCGATCCGACCGAATTGGTTGACACCAGGCCGCTGGCGCGCGCCCTGCACTTCACCATCCTCAATCATCGCGAGCTTTACGGCCTGCCGCGCAAATTCAACATTGCCTTCGACGGCGGCGGCCAGGTCAGCGTGCTCGAGGATACCAACGATATCGGCTTTGCCGCCGTGCGCGTCGGCGACGACGCCGCAGTACCCGCCGGCGTCTATTTCCGGATGTATCTTGGCGGCATCACCGGTCACGGCGATTTCGCGCACGACACCGGCATCCTGCTCAAGAGCGAGGAATGCGTCGCGGCGGCCGTCGCCGTCGTGCGCGTCTTCATCACCCATGGCGATCGTACCGACCGCAAACGGGCCCGATTCAAATATCTCCTCGACGAATGGGGCATGGACCGCGTCATGGCGGAGGTGGGTAAGGAGCTGTCGTTCACACCGCCGAGGGTGCCAATCGAACAATGTCTGCCGCGCGGGCCGCTGCTCAAACACGGCCATGTCGGCATCCACAGGCAGAAGCAGAAGGGCATGAATTACATCGGCGTCGGCCTGCCCGTCGGCCGTCTCAGCGCCGCGCAGGCGCGCGGCCTGGCGGCGATCGCCACGCAATTCGGCAGCGGCACTATCCGGCTGACGGTGTGGCAGAACCTGATCCTGTCGGACATCAGCGACGCCAAGCTGCCGGGCGCACGCAAGGCGGTCGAAGAGCTCGGCTTGAGCGCCGAAGCGTCACCGATCCGCGGCGCGCTGGTCGCTTGCACCGGTAACACCGGCTGCAAGTTCGCCGCCACCGATACCAAGGCGCAGGCGCTCTATCTGGCGCAATATCTCGAAGCCCGCATCAAGCTCGACAAGCCGATCAATATCCACCTTACCGGCTGTCCGCATTCCTGCGCCCAACACTATGTCGGCGACATTGGTCTGCTTGGCGTCAAAGTCGCGCAGGGCGACGAGATGATCGAAGGCTATACCATCGTCGTCGGCGGCGGCGCTGGCAGCGAACGGCGGATCGCCCGCGAAATCGCCCGCGACGTACCCTTCGCCGACGTCGCCGACCGGCTCGAGGCGCTCCTTCGTTGTTACCTGGTCGAGCGCTGCGCCGCCGAATCCTTCCACGAATTCGCCGGCCGCCATTCGGTCGAGGCGTTGCACGCGATGCTCGCGGCGGAGCCGGTGGCATGAGCACCATCGCGCCGCTGGTCCCCGAAAACGCCCCGTTCAACAGTGCCGAACGCGCGTTCATCAACGGTTGGATCGCCGCCTACTACGCCACCGACGTCGCAACGCCAGTGACGACCGCCTCCGCAGCCGCAGAAGTGTTTCCCTGGCACGACGCTTCGCTGTCGCTCGACGAACGGATGGAACGCGCCGCCGGGCGGCCGATGCCCGAGTTGCTGATGGCGGCGATGGCGCAGCAGGATTGCGGCCAGTGTGGCTACCTGTGTC
>DATEMD010000232.1:0-2410 GCA_035275845.1 Allostellaceae bacterium
GGCCAAGGCATTGGCGAAGAGCGACGAGACATAACCGGCCGCGAGCTGTTCCGCGACACCAAGGAACAAGCCGCCGGCGACGGAGCCGAGGAACGAGCCCAAGCCGCCGATCGCGACCGCGATGAAGCCGAAATTGGTGAAAAATCCGCCGGTATCGAATTCGAGCGACGTAATCGGCGCCACGGCGATGCCGCTGATGGCGGCGATCAGCACCGCCAAGCCGAAGCTCAGCAGCGTCATCCGCGGCACGTCGATGCCCATCAGCCGCGCGGCGACACGGTTCTCGGCGCAAGCGCGCAGGGCCGTGCCCAAGGTGGTGCGCTGGACCATGAACCACATCGCAACGACGACGGCGATGGTGATGCCGGCGATCCAGAAACCCTGGGTCGGAATGCGGACGCCCCACAGCACCACGGGCGCCTCGCCCGAGAACGGCGGCAAGGCATAGGGCTGGCTCGACCAGCCGATGAGCATGACGCCTTGCAATAGCGTCAACAGGCCGGCGGTGAGAATCAGCATCGAGCTGGTCGGCAACCGCGGCACCGCCGGCACGAAGCACAGCATGCCGAGCACGAGACCGAACGCCGTCGTCGCCAGCGACGCCGCCACCGCCGCGACCGGCATCGGCCAGCCCCAGCTTACTTCGATCGTGTACATCACCAGCGCGCCGACGACGCAGAACGCGCCTTGCGAAAGATTGAGCACGCCCGTGACACGGAACACGAGCGAGAAGCCCAAGGCGATGACGGCGAAAACGGCGCCTTGCAGCAACCCGCCAATGACGATCTGGATGGCGAGATTCATGCTACGGGCAGCATACCCGCCCCAACTGCGCTAAGGCAGTGGAATGCCCGCCGGCTTGCTGACGACGTCCCAGGTTGCCTTGTCCGGCGACCAGCGCGTCACGACCGAGTCCGCAACGTCGAGCCCGCGTTGCGGCGTCTTGGTGAAATCGTAGACGCCGTTGACGCCGGCGAAACCGCGCAATTTCGTCATGTAGTCGCGCAGTTGCTTCGCCGTCGCGTCGGGACCGAGCTGCCGTAGTGAATCGACGACAATCCAAGCCGTGTCCCACGCAAGTTCGGACGCGATGTCCGGCTTCGTGCCGGCGGCCTCGAACGACTTGTAGAAAATCTCGTGCGGCTGGCGCAGCGCCGGCGCCAGCAGCGCCGGATCGCGCACCACCCATTGCGCGGCCGGGATATAGAGCTGCTTCGGCAGGAAATCCTTGTACTGCGTCATCTGCGCATAGGTCATGTTGCCGTCGGTCGTCGCCACCGGAATGTCGAGGCCTTCCTGTGCGATGCCGCGGAAGATCGTCGCGATCGGCGAGCCCGTGCTCCAGGCGACCATTGCTTGTGCGCCCGAAGCCTTGATGTGCGCGACCTGCGCCGTCACGCTCAAATCGGTCGTGTTGAAGTGCTCGGTATCGACGACCTGCATATCCTTGAATTCAGGCTTGGCGAGCACCGACTTGACGCCGTTCTCGGCATCCTGGCCGGTGGCATCCGAGCTGAACATGAGCGCGAGTTTGTGCCAGCCCTTGAGCCGGTAATAATTCAGCAGCGAATGCGCCAGATCGAGCGTCGAAACGCTCGAGGTGAAGACGTAGCTGCCGGCATCCGGATGAATGCCCGGCGACAAGCAGTAATTGACCGGTCCGTCCGCCATCAGCGGCGCCATCGCCCGGCAGATCGCCACCAGCGACGATCCCAGCAGGATCGCCGGCTTCTTCGCCATCACTTGGCCAGCGAGTTGCACGCCGGTCTGCGGGCTCGTGCCGTCGTCTTGGATCACGAACTTGACCGGCCGGCCGTTGATGCCGCCCTTCGCATTCATCGCTTTTTCGGCGAGCTCGAGCGACGTCTTCTCGCCACTGCCGAGAAACGCTGCGGGCCCTGTCAGCGGCAGAATAACGTTGATCTCGTAGGGTTCGGCGGCACGCGCTGGCATGGCTGCCAGAATCGCGGCCAGTGCGATCGCACCGGCGCCGACGCTCAAAAGGAAGCCGGATTGTCGTGTCACGGTGCCCCCTCCCAATATTTTTTTATTCGTGCGCGATTATCGAGTTAGTTCGAATCCGAAGCAAGCGGCAAAACCGCCGATGTTTCCTCGGGTTAGCCGGCAATGGTCGCGCCATCGGCGATCACGATGCTTTGACTGATAACGAAGCGGCCCGCCGCGGACACGCGCAGAACAACGGTGCGATGCGACACACCGAGCCGGTTGCGAGAAACGACCACGCCATGCGAGCCTCGCGGCCGGGAGAAACCGCTATGACGATGAAGCTGTTCACCTACTTCCGTTCACAGGCGAGCTTTCGCGTCCGCATCGCGCTCAACCTCAAGGGTCTCAAGCGCGAGGATACGTTCCTGCATCTCGAACATGGCGATCAGTACGCAGCCGGCTA
>DATEMD010000233.1:0-8380 GCA_035275845.1 Allostellaceae bacterium
CCAATCCGTCGGCGTCGGCCGACGCTGACAAGAACTAGGCTGATTCGCGGCCGTAAAACTCCGGCGGCGGCGTGATGCCGCTGGCCTTGAGTTGCTCGGCGAGCGATCCCTTAAGCCGTTCCAGGGCTGCCTGGTCACGGCCTTCCGCGCGCGCCACGAGCACGTCCTGCGTATTCGACGCGCGCAGCAGCCACCAGCCATCGGCGGTTTTGACGCGCGCGCCGTCGACGACGGCGACATCGGCGTTGGCTGCCTTGAGCCGCGCGCGTACTTCGTCGACCACCTTGAATTTGCGATCCTCCGCGCACGGAAACCGCAGTTCGGGCGTGTTCACCACCGCCGGCATCCGGTCGCGCAGCGTCGCTAAGCTGTCGCCGCCGCGCGCGATGATACTGAGCAGCCGCACCGCGGCGTAAAGCGCGTCGTCGTAGCCGTAATAGCCGTCGGCGTAAAAGATATGGCCGCTCATCTCCCCCGCGAGCGGCGCGCCGATCTCGGCCATCTTGGTCTTGATCAGCGAGTGCCCAGTCTTCCACATCACCGGCGTGCCGCCGATACGCTTGATCTCGTCGAACAGAGATTGGCTGGCTTTGACGTCGGCGATGATCGTGGCGCCCGGCTGCTTGGCGATGATCTCACCCGCCAGCAGAATCATGAACTGGTCGCCCCACAGGATACGCCCATGCCCGTCGACGACGCCGATGCGGTCGCCGTCGCCGTCGAAGGCGATGCCGAGATCGGCTTTCTCCTGCAACACGGTTTGCTGAAGCTGCTTCAGGTTCTTGGGCTCGGTCGGATCGGGATGATGAACCGGGAAACGGCCGTCGATCGTCTCGTTGAGGAGCACATGGCGACCCGGCAGCGCTTTGACCAATAGCTGCACCGCCTCGCCGGTTGCGCCGTTGCCCGCGTCCCATACCACCGCCAGCGCGCGTTGGCCGCCGCGATAATCGGCGGCGATCCGCTTCACGTAGTCGGTCAGTACCGGCTTCTCGATGACGCTGCCTTTGCCAACCGAAAAACGCCCGGCGGCGGCGATCGCGCCGAGCCGCTGGATGTCGGCGCCGAAAAACGATTTCTGGCCGAGCACCAGTTTGAAGCCGTTATGGGTCGGCGGATTGTGCGAGCCGGTCACCATGATGCCGCCGGCGACACCGAGCGTATGGCTCGCAAAGTAGAGCATCGGCGTCGGGCCGAGGCCGACGCGTACGACATCGACGCCGGAAGCCGTAAGCCCGTCGACCAGCGCGCGCTCGAGCGCCGGCGAGCTTAGCCGACCGTCGCGTCCGACCGCGATCTGCTTGCCGCCCTTCTCTGCGACGATCGAGCCGAAGCTGCGGCCGATGGCGTGAGCATCGGCTTCGTGCAACGTCTCGCCGACGACGCCGCGAATATCATATTCACGCAAGATCGTCGGATCGAAGACGTGGCCTTCGGCGGTGCGCGTCACGGATTGGGCCTCACGTATAGTGCTTGATGAATTCTTTGACCGCCGGGCCGAGCTCGGATCGCGCCAAGGCGAAAGCGAGATTGGCTTCGAGGAAGCCGACCTTGTCGCCACAATCGAACCGCCGGCCGGCAAACCGCAACCCATGAAAGGGCTGCTTAGCGGCAATCAACTGCGCCAGCGCATCGGTGAGCTGGATTTCGCCGCCGGCGCCCTTGCCGATGCGGCCGAGGGCGTCGAACACGTCGGGCTGGAGGATGTAGCGGCCGATGATGCACAGGCGCGACGGCGCCTTGGCCGGATCGGGCTTTTCGACGACACCGCGCGCCGCGACCAGTCGGCCGTCGTCCTTTTGGACGTCGAGAATGCCGTAGCGACTGGTGTGCTCGCGTGGCACTTCCATCGCAGCGACCATGTTGCCGCCGACCTTGGCCTGAGCATCGACCATCTGCTTGAGGCACGCCTCTTCTGCCAGGATCAGGTCGTCGGCCAACAGCACGGCGAACGGCTCGTCGCCGACCAGAGCGCGCGCGCACCACACTGCATGGCCGAGGCCGAGCGGGTGTTGCTGGCGCGTATAGGCGATCTGGCCCGGCTCCGGCATCCACGATTTGACCTCAGCGATCTGGGCCTTCTTACCGCGCGCCTGGAGCGTGCTTTCGAGCTCGTAGGAATGATCGAAGTGATCCTCGATCGCGCTTTTGGAGCGGCCGGTGACGAAGATGAACTCCTCGATTCCGGCCGCGCGTGCTTCCTCGACGGCGTATTGGATCAAAGGCTTATCAACAACCGGCAACATCTCCTTCGGCATGGCCTTGGTCGCCGGAAGAAATCGGGTGCCGAGGCCACCGACCGGAAACACTGCCTTGCGAACGCGCTGCACCATGTTCCAGCCCCGCCTCCGTCGCGTCCGCCGCTTTTATACTGCTTCCCGGCGCTAATCCAGTCGCAGATCGTGGCCAATTTGGGCCCGGTCACCGCGCGGACACCCACCACGAATCGGCATGCGATTCACCGACCGAGAAGAATGTTTCTAGCCCGGTCGAGTTCCACCGAAGCCTAGGGCACAACCACATGAATGTCGGCCGCGGCAATCGTTGCCGAAATGGCAATGCCGGGCGCCAATCCGAGATCCGACACGTCGCGGCTCATCACACAAGCCACCAGTGAAAAACCACAATCGAGCGCGACCTTGGTCAACGCGCCAAGCGGCTCGAGCGCTACGACGGTGCCAGTGAGCCGATTGTCCGCGGTGTCCTTCGGTGGCATGTCTGGCCGTGCCAGACGCACATTCTCTGCTCGAATGGCGGCGTAGACCGCACCCGTCGCCGGCGTGGCGTTGGTTGCCTTCGCGCGCAGTATTCCGCCAGCGACAACGACGCGCGTCAATTGCCTCTCGCCGCCTTCGACGCGCCCGGCCAATTGATTTTCAAACCCGAGAATATCGGCAGCAGCACGGCTGACGGGACGGCGGAAAACCTCGTCGACGGCACCGCACTGAATGATTCGACCGCTGCGCATCAATGCGAGTTGATCGCCCAGCGCCGCAACGTCGACATAGTCGTGCGTCACGAATAGCGCCGGCAGCCGCAGCTCGCGTAGGAATCGCGCGAGTTCGAGACGCAACTGGCTGCGCGCCGGCGCATCGAGAGCGGCGAACGGTTCGTCCAGCAGGAAAAGGTCCGGATGGCTGGCTTCGGCGCGGGCCAATGCCGCGCGTTGCTTTTCGCCGGGACTAAGCACGATCGGGCTGGCGTTTCTCAAATGCGCAATACCGAAACGCTCCAGCAATGCGGCGACGTCGACACGCTCCGAATTCCTCTCGGCTCGCCGATGACCGCGGGCGCCGAGCGCGACGTTTTGCGCCACGCTCAGATGCGGAAACAGCCCGAAATTCTGCACGACAAAGCCGACACGGCGTTGCTCGGGCGGCATCGCCGTGACGTCGCGGCTACCGATGGCTATGCGGCCGCGCGCCGGGCGATGAAACCCGGCGATGGCTTCGAGTAAAACGGACTTGCCGGCGCCATTCGGACCAAGCACGACCATGACGTCGTTGGCCGGCAACGTGAACGAGACATCGTCGAGGATAAAATCGCCGAGCCGGAGCGATAGGCCGGCAACCGTGAGCGCGGTCATCGTCCGCTTCCGGCGACCGGCTTGCGACCGTAGGCGACGTGACGGAACAGGATGAATAGCGCCAGCGAAATGACCAGCAGCAAGACGGCGACGGCCGACGCCTCTTCGACGCCATAACGCAGGAACATCTCGTAGATCTGAACCGGCGCCGTCATCGGATAATAGACCAGGATGACGACGGCGCCGAATTCGCTGATCGAGCGCGCGAAGGTCAGCGTCAGGCCGGTGGCGATGCCACGCCAAGCCAGCGGCACGGTGATCCGCGCGAGCACACGCCACGGTCCCAGGCCCAAGGTACGCGCCACCATTTCGAGCCGCGGGTCGACGCCTTCGAACGCGATGCGCGCCGCATTGACGGTATAGGGCAACGAAACGAACAACATCGCGACGATAATTCCGGCGAGCGTGCCCCAAAACCGCAGGCCGAGAAAATCCTCGGCCGGACCGCCGATCACGCCATGCCGGCCGAACACCATCAGCAAGGCGATACCGGCGACGGTGTGCGGCACCGTCAAGGGCACGTCGACGATCGCGGCGACTGCGCTCTTACCGACGAAATCGGCGCGTGCCAGAAAATAGGCGAACGGTACGCCGAGCAATCCGGCGATAAGCGCCGTCAGGACGGACGCCACGACGCTCAGTGTCAATGCGCTGCGCACGTCGGTTGCGCGCGCGGCGTCCAGGAGCGTTCCCGCGGTCTGGACCGCCACCAACTGGAACAGCGGCAGCAGAATGAAGGTCAGCAACACGCCGCCGCATAGCCACGCGGCAAGGACGACCAACGGCGAGCCGACGCTCCCCCCGCCGCGCCACGGCCGCGGCACGGCGATCATTCAGGCATCGCTTGGGTCAGGAAGCAGGCCACGGCTTGACGAGCGGCTTCAGCGCCGGCGGCAGCTTCTCCGGATTAGCCGCATAGGCCGGGCTGAACGTGCCGAAACCGTCGTCGCTCATCACCTTGCGTCCCTGCGGCCCCAGCAGGAAGGCGACGAATTTCTCAGCGGCAGCCTTTTTCGTGCTGCTGGCGACGATGGTGATCGCGTAGACGATCGGCTTGCCGGTGAGATCGCCGTTCTTTGTATGCGCCACGCCCTGGGCATAGAACGACGCGTAGGTCGGATCGCTCAGATTGATCTTGGCCGGCAGGTTGAGCAGCTTGAGATGATGCTGCAACGCATCGGAGCGATAGATCGCCAGATAATCGATCTGCCCCAACTGCAACGCCGAAATCAGCGAGGTTTCGGTGTCGCGCATATTGGCGAGCGGCGCGTTGGCGAGGATTTTGTCGGCAAGACCGGGCGACGAATAGAATTTCTCTGCCAGGCTCAACATCTGCACCGTCTGGTAGCCAGAGGGATCGGTATCCGGATTGGACCGGCCGATCTCGACGCCCTTGCGCGCAAGCACCGAGTACCAGTTGTTCGACGTGATCGCGCCGGCGAATTTGCTCTTGTCGGTATAAACGAACGTGATGGCGTTGCGCACGAAGCCGACATACCAGTCGGCGTAAGCGGTCTTGCCGTCGCCGCCAAAGAGATATTTCGGAATCACGTTGTAGTCGGCAACCGCCAGGATGTCGGCGTCCTGATGCAGGTCGGTGATCTGGCGCGCCATCTTGACGCTGCCGCCGAACTGCGGCTGCACCGCGATGTCGGGATACTTCTTCTCGAAGAGCTGATCGACCTGTTTGAACGGCACCGCAAGGGTGCCAGCTGCGAAGACGCTAAGCGTTGTCGGTTCGGCAGCGCGTGCCGGCGTACCGCCCATTGTCAGCGCGGCCAAGGCGGCCAACAGAAAGATCGACCCGATCGGCTGTTTCATCACTCTCCCCGTGATAGGCGATTTTTGGCGGTTCCGGCAGGCGGACGGACTCGACGAACTATGCATCAAACCGGCAAAACGGTGAAACTTGTAATAGATGTATAATGATGCGGTCATTTGCCGCGCGACGGCCAACCCGACGCAGGCGCCGACGCATTGCCGTTCATTCCGGTTCGCCTTAAACAGGCGGGCGCCCACCGTCCCAGCAGGAAATTCGTGCACGCCGACATCGGCCACCTCCTCCATCAATACGTTCGCGATTACGGCTACCTCGCCGTGTTCGTCGGCATTTTTCTCGAGGATTTCGGCATGCCGGTGCCGGGCGAAACGCTGCTGGTGACCGCCGCCGCGTTTGCCGGCCAGGAAGCGCTCAACATCTGGATGATCGCCGGTTTTGCCTGGGTCGCCGCCGTGCTTGGCGACAATCTCGGCTTCCTTATCGGCCATAGTGGCGGCCGTGGCCTCTTGGTCCGCCATGGCCGCAGCATTGGCATCACCGCCGAGCGTCTCGCCAAGGTCGATCGTTTCGTCCAGCGTTATGGCGCCCCCGTCATTGTCGTCGCGCGCTTCGTTATTATCGCGCGGCAACTCAACGGTATTGCAGCCGGCAGCCTCGGCATGCACTGGCTGCGGTTTCTCGTCTTCAACTGCATCGGCGCGGCGCTCTGGGTCGGCTTCTGGAGCACACTCGCCTATTGGCTCGGCAAAAAGATCTTCGTCTTGACCGCCATGATCCGGCACGCGACGCCGCTGGCGATTGCCGCCGCGGTCGCCGCCGCACTTGTGATTGCAGCTTATCTCTGGTGGCGCGCACGGCATCGAGCCGGCGACACCTGACGGGCAGCGTCATTCCGCCGGCTTGAGTGGCGCCAGCCGTTCGGGTTCACGCGCGCAGAGACGCATCAATGCGCCGATGACGATGATCGTGCCGATATAGAACACGAGTTGGATGCCGAGCGGGTGCGAGACGTAGCCGATCAACGCGTGCAGGGTCTTGCCGAGCACGCTGTCGTCGTTCAACAGGAACGAGCTATCCCACAACACGCCGCCCGCAGATGGCAGCAAGCCGACTTGGTTGAGAAACGCCGCACCTTGCGACGCCATGCCGGCGGCGAGCAGCAGGATCAGCCAGCTCGTCACCGTGAACAGATGGCGCATCGGAATCCGCAACAGGCCCCAGTAGAGCCCGACGCCGACCGCAACACCGCACGCCAAGCCGAGCACGCCGCCGCCCAGTTGCGCCAGCGCACTGGTACCGGCCGCAGCGGCGATGCCGTAAACGAACAACACGACCTCGGACCCTTCGCGTAGCACCGCCAGCCCGACCACGAGCCCCAGCGCATAGAGTGGCCGCGCACCGGTCCGTACTGCGTTACCAACCTGCGACGCTGACGCCGCCAGATCGCGGCCATGCCGCTGCATCCATACATTGTGCCAGCCGAGCATGGTCACGGCAGTGAAGAGGATGGCAGCGTCGAACAGCTCCTGCCCCATACCGGCGACAGCCGACGCGATCTCGCCGGTAAATGCCGCCACCAACGCCGCGCCCGTGACACCGGTCGCGATTCCCAACGCGACCGTGCGGCCACGGCGCGGCACGCCAACCGTCGCCGCCAACACGATGCTCACGATCAGGGCGGCCTCGAGGACCTCGCGGAAGACGATGACGGCGACGGCAAGCATGGACGGGGATCCAAAGTGCAAATGCGAAGCGTTCGCAATATAGCGGCGTCGCCCCTGCCGCGCAAGCAACAATCGGGGTCCAGCCCGCCTAGAAACGCGCCGCGGGCAATATGCCGCAGGCCACCGGTAAGCATTCGGTGGGCGTCCGGGGGACACAGTGCGCCGTCCAAAAATATGGACGGACGGCACCGCCGATGTGCGAGGATTCAGCCGTCTAAATTTTGAGATTCTGGAGTTTCTGCGATGACCGACCGGCCTCAAACCGCCCCATGACCGACGCGGATGCCGTACTGGCAGCAAACCACAAATTCTATAACGCCTTCGGTCACGGCGATTACGCCAGCATGGATGCGGTCTGGGCGCGCCATGCTACCGTCGCCTGTCTCCATCCCGGCTGGGCTGCGATCGAAGGTCGCGACGCCGTCATGGAAAGCTGGCGGCACGTGCTCGGCGATCCCGATTTCCGCATCCGGTGCCTCGACGAGCGCATTCATCTCTACGGCGACGTCGCGATCGTGTTGTGCGAGGAAGAGCTTTCCGGCGGCCTGTTGGCTGCTACCAATGTTTTCATTCGCGAGGACGGCGCCTGGCGCATGATCCATCATCAGGCGAGCGCGATCATCCCGACCTACCGCACCGACACGCCGTCGCAGCTCCATTGATCGGACCGGGGCTTAGCGCGCATCGGCGATGGCGTGCCGGATCGCGCGAGTGAGTAGCGCCAGCTCTTCCGGTGCGATCGTAAACGCCGGCGTCAGGTAAACGATGCGGCCGAACGGCCGGATCCACGCGCCGTCGGCGACAAAGCGGTCGCGCAGTGCGGCCGCCATTTCCGCCGATTCAAGCTCGACGACACCGATGGCGCCTTTGACGCGGACGTCGCGGACGCCGCGTTGGCCACGACAAGGTGCGAGCTCCGCCTCCATCTGGCGGCCGATCGCCGCGACCTGTTCCAACCTGGGCTCGCGTTCGAACAGATCGAGCGACGCATTCGCCGCGGCACAAGCGAGCGCATTGCCCATGAAGGTCGGTCCGTGCATCAGCGCGTCTTGCGGATCGCCAGACAGAAACCCCTCATAAACCCGGCGGCGCGCAACCGTCGCGGCGAGCGGCAGCGTGCCGCCGGTGAGCGCCTTCGACAGCGTCACAATATCCGGCACCGTACCCGCCTCTTCCATGGCGAACAGCCGGCCGGTGCGGCCGAAGCCGGTGAAGATTTCGTCGAAGATCAGCAGCAGGCCATGACGATCGGCGAGCCGTCGAAGACGGCGCAAGACGTCGGCCGCATGG
>DATEMD010000234.1:0-55724 GCA_035275845.1 Allostellaceae bacterium
TCCTTGCCGTTTTCACTGCGAGCGTCGCCGTAGCGCTTGCCGCGCCCGCTCACGCCGCGCCGGTTGACGGCGCTCTCCTGATCAACGGCTTCGAAGCGATGGAGACGCACAGCGCGGGCATCACGCTCGATCCGTTGGGCGACATGTCGGTGGATGCGGCGTCGATCGCTCGCGTGTGGCCAGGCGACGATGGCGGCAACGCCGGCGTGTCGCACGGTGCCAACAGTCAGTCGATGCATGGCATGGGCGATTTCCAGGCGCTGCTTCGCGACTCTGCCGGCCGTTCGATGACAAACGGCGGCCTCGACCACAATCCGTATTTCTCGCTCGGCACTTGGGGCGGCGACGGCCGCGCCATCGTCCATAACGTGATCGCCGCCGATGCCGGCATGCATGGATCGGGTGCGGATTTCAATTACGCCGTTGAGTTGGCGTTCGACGGGTTTCATGCCGGCAACGACGACCACAGCACCGCCGGCGACGGGCCGACGCCGTTCGACGGCGTGCCGATGTTCATTCCCAATTCCTTTGGCCTCACCGGCAGCAGCACGCCGGGCGGTGGCGGCGGCACCACGCCGGCCGATCCCGGCACGAGCAATCCCGGCAGCAGCGATCCGGGCAGTCCCGGCACGATTGCTGGCGGCGGTCTCGGCGGTAGTCCCGGTAGCGGCCCCGTCAGTGGTCCCGGCGGCTCGCCGGCACCGGTGCCCGAGCCCAGCGGCCTCGCGCTATTGCTCATCGCCGTTCCGGCCATTCTGCTGATCGAGCGCCGGCGTGCGCTGGCGCGCCTCGCGGCGCCGGCAGCGGTCGCGATCGCGGCGTTGCTGTTTGTACCCAGCTCGGCCAAGGCGCAGCTGCACGATTGGGAGCAATTGTGCAACGGCACCGGCGGCGCGCCGTCCGAGGTCATCGTCGAAGGCTGTTCTCAAGTGATCGCCAACGAAGGCGAAAGCCTCAACAACGTCGCCATCGCCTATAACAATCGCGGCAATGCGCTGCGCGCCCTGAACCGGTTCGACAAAGCCAAGGCCGACTACGACAACGCCATTATTCTCGCGCCGAGCGATCCGTTTCCCTATCGCAATCGCGGCGTGACCTATGGCCTGCTCGGCGATTACGCCGCCGCGCTCGCCGATTTCGACCGCGCCATCGTGCTGGCGCCGAAATACGCCTCGGCCTATCTCGGTCGCGCGTTTGCGCTCGAACAGCTCGGCAATCACCAGGCCGCGCTCGCCGATCTCGCCAAGGCGACGAAGCTCGATCCAAAGCTCGTGGCCGCCATGCGCGCGCCGCAAACCGCGTCGCTGCCGGAATCGACCGCGCGCTAGGCGCGCGCTTTCCCGCCTATTTCAGGTATCGCGTTCCGGCGCGGCGGCGCTGGTGGCCGCCTTGGAAATGCCGACCAAAGCCGGCCGTAGCAGCCGGTCGTGCATGACATAGCCCGGTTGCAGCACCTGGGCGATCGTGCCCGGCGGCTGCGGCGCGCCCGGCACCTCGAACATCGCCTCGTGCACATTGTGGTCGAAACGCTCGCCCAGCTTGGGTTCGACGCGCTTGACGCCATGGCGCTCGAAGATCGCGAGCAGCTCGCGTTCGGTCGCAGCGACGCCCTCGACAACGCCGCGCGCCGTCGAATCTGCCGCGGGCACGGCGTCGATGGCGCGCCGCAGATTGTCCGCGACGTTCAAAAGCTCGCGCGCGAATTCGAATGCGGCATAACGTTTCGCCTCCTGGCGGTCGCGCTGATGTCGCTGGCGCTGGTTCTCGGTCTCGGCCAACGCGCGGAGCAGACGGTCCTTGCTCTCCGCAAGCTCGGCTTCGAGCTGGGTGACCGTTGCGTTGGCCGTGGGCGTGGCCGCTTCGGGCGCAGCCTCGGGCTGCGCATCGGCCGGTTTGTCGAATGCGTCTTCGCCGTTCATATCCTTCAACCCATGAGTCGGCCGATCACCTTGGCGGTGTAATCGACCATCGGAATGATACGAGCATAATTGAGCCGCGTCGGTCCGATGACGCCGATCGCCCCTACCATTTGCTCGCGCGAATTGGTGTACGGCGCGACGATCATCGAGCAGCCGGTGACGCCGAAAAGCGGCGTCGCCGCGCCGATATAGATCTGCACGCCTTCGCCGATGCGGGTTGCGTCGAGCAGACGCACCATCGCCTCTTTCGTTTCCAACATCTCGAACAATGCGCGCAACCGTTCAAGATCGGCGAGCGCGGTCACGTCTTCGAGCAGCTTCGACTGACCTTTGACGATGAGCGCGCTTTCGGCCGGGCTGCCCGACCACGACGCCAATCCGGCCGCGATCAGCTTCGCCGTCAGCTCGTCGATCTCGTCCTTGCGTTGGGCGATCTCGGCGAGGATCGCGGCCCGCGATTCGTCGAGCGTACGGCCCACCATGCGCGCGTTGAGATAATTGCTCGCCGCCGTCATCGACGACGGCAACGTGCCGGTCGGCGCGTCGATGATGCGGTTCTCGACCAGGCCGTCCTCGGTCACCAGCACGACCAACGCCCGGCCCGGCGCCAGCGGCACGAATTCAACGTGCTTCAGCGCGCGCTCGGTCTTGGGCGCGATGACCAGGCCGGCACAACGCGACAGGCCGGCGAGCATCGACGTTGCCTGCTCGAGCGCCTGCGGCAGGCTTTTCCCGGCGGCGGCGCATTGCGCTTCGATGTTGCGTCGCTCGTCCTCGGAAATGCCGCCAAGCTCCAACAGGCCGTTGACGAACAGACGCAGTCCCGCCTCGGTCGGCAGCCGGCCGGCGGACGTATGGGGGGCAAAGAGCAGGCCCTGCTCTTCGAGGTCGGCCATGACGTTGCGGATCGTCGCCGGCGACAGGTCGAGGGCGCTGCGCCGCGCGAGCGTGCGCGAGCCCACCGGCTCGCCAGTCTCGACGTAAGCTTCGACGATCATGCGGAAGATTTCCCGCGAGCGCTCATTGAGCTCGCCGATCGCGAAACTGTCCGCGGTGGCCAATTTGACCGAGGCGGGCTTGTTGGTTCCAGTGTCGGGCACGGCGCGCATTATCTAGGGAGGTCCGGCATTGGGGTCAACCCAAGCGCTTGTCCTGCGCGGCGCCGCGGATTAGCTTGCCTGCCGCCACTTCGTGAAAGGGACCAAGCATGCCGCGCCCCTCCGGCCGCGCTCCGAACGACTTGCGTCTGGTGCGCCTCGAGCCGAACGTCACCAAATACGCCGAAGGTTCGTGCCTGGCGTCGTTTGGCGACACGCGCGTCCTGTGCTGCGCCACCGTTGAGGAGAAGGTGCCGCCGTTTCTGCGCAATACCGGCCGCGGCTGGATCACCGCCGAATACGGCATGTTGCCGCGCTCGACCCACACCCGTACTGAGCGCGAGGCGGCGCGCGGTCGCCAAACCGGCCGTACGCACGAGATCCAACGCCTGATCGGCCGTTCATTGCGCGCCATCGCCAATCTCAACGCGCTCGGCGAACGTCAGATCCGTATCGATTGCGACGTGCTTCAGGCCGACGGCGGCAC
Source organism: Allostellaceae bacterium (assembly GCA_035275845.1). Classification (GTDB taxonomy): domain Bacteria; phylum Pseudomonadota; class Alphaproteobacteria; order ATCC43930; family CGMCC-115725; genus REEB95. Next base: position 3,504 of record DATEMD010000234.1, read on the forward strand.
GCGCACCGCCGCGATCACCGGCAGTTACGTCGCGCTCTATCTCGCGCTCAAGAGCCCGATGGCGCAGGCGGCGTTGACGGCGTTTCCGCTCGGCGATTCGGTCGCCGCGGTCAGTTGCGGAATCGTCGCTGGCGAACCGGTGCTCGATCTCGACTATGCCGAGGATTCGAACGCGGACGCCGACGCCAATTTCGTCATCACCGGCACCGGCGGCATCGTCGAGATCCAGGCGACGGCGGAAAAGGGGCACTTCGCCGAGGCGCGTTTCGGCGAGATGCTGGCGCTGGCGCGTCAGGGCATCGCCGAGCTCGCCAAGCTCCAGCGCGCGGCGGTCGGCGTTGGCTGAAACGCGGCGCATCACCGGGGGACGCCTGGCGATCGCGACGCATAATCCGGGCAAATTGATCGAGATCGCCGAGCTGCTACGGCCCTACGGGGTCGAAACCGTCGGCGCTGCCGCGCTCGGCCTCCCTGAGCCTGAGGAAACCGGTACAACCTTCGAGGCGAATGCACAGCTCAAGGCGGTGGCCGCCGCGAACGCTAGTGGCCTGCCGGCGCTGGCCGACGATTCGGGCCTCGCGGTCGCTGCGCTCGGCGGCGCGCCGGGAATCTACTCGGCACGCTGGGCCGGACCGCAAAAAGACTTTGCTGCGGCGATGCAACGCATCGAGCGTGAGCTTGCCAGCAAGCCCGACCGGCGTGCGGCGTTCGTCGCCGTGCTCGCGCTTGCGTGGCCGGATGGCGCGGTCGAAATCTTCCGCGGCGAGGTCCAAGGCACGCTCGTCTTTCCGCCGCGCGGCACGCACGGCTTCGGCTACGACCCGATCTTCGTGCCCGAGGGGGGTCACCAGACCTTCGGCGAGATGACGGCCACCGCCAAACACGCGATCAGCCATCGCGCCCGCGCCTTCGCTAAGCTGGTCGCGGCTTGTTTCGGAGCCGCGGCATGAGTCCGCTCGCGGTCTATGTCCATTGGCCGTTTTGCAAGTCGAAATGCCCTTATTGCGACTTCAATAGCCACGTGCGCGAACGCATCGACGACGCGCGGTGGTCTCAGGCGCTGCTGGCCGAACTTGCGTGGTGGGCCGAGCAGACCGAAGGCGCCACGATCACCAGCATCTTCTTTGGTGGCGGTACACCGTCGCTGATGGATCCTGCGACCGTCGCGGCGATTCTCGATGCAATCGGCCGGCATTGGACGATGGCCGCCGATTGCGAGATCACCCTCGAAGCCAATCCGACCTCGGTCGAGGCGGCGCGTTTCCGCGCGTTGCGCGCCGCCGGCGTCGGCCGTGTCTCGCTCGGCGTCCAGGCGCTCGACAATGTCGCGCTCAAATTCCTCGGCCGCGGCCACGACGTTCGCGAGGCGCGTGCCGCCGTCGAACTCGCGCGCGCGACCTTTCCGCGCTTTTCATTCGACCTCATCTATGCGCGCCCGGGCCAGACGCCGGCATCCTGGGCGAACGAGCTCGCGGCCGCGTTGGCGTTCGCTGGCGATCATCTGTCGGTCTATCAGCTCACGATCGAAACCGGCACCGCCTTCGCCACGGCGTTCGCGCGCGGCGATTTCGCGTTACCGGATGAAGACACCGCCGGCGCGCTCTATGAGGCGACGCAAGCAACGCTCCAAGCCGCCGGCCTGCCAGCTTACGAGATCTCGAACCACGCGCGGCCCGGCCAGGAGTGCCGCCATAACCTCGCCTATTGGCGCGGTCAGGATTATCTCGGCGTTGGTCCCGGCGCGCATGGCCGCCTCACCAGCGGACCGGCGCGCTTTGCGACGCGTCAGATGAAAGCGCCCGAAACCTGGCTCGCCGCGGTCGAAGCACGCGGCCACGGCACCGAGGAATTCGTCCGGCTGACGCCGGACGAACGCCGTGGCGAACTGGTGATGATGGGTCTTCGGCTGGCCGAAGGCGTCGCTCGCGATCGGTTCTTCGCCGCGACGGGCATGGGCTTCGAAGACGCTTTCGGTGATCGCCTGCCGCCGCTGATCGACGGCGGCTTTGTCGATTTGGATGAGCACGCGCTGTGCGCAACCGCCGCCGGCCGCCAGCGTCTCAACGCTGTCCTCGGAAGGCTACTCGCCTAAACTGCGGAAATCGGTCGGCGCCGGATCGACCACCGACGGTTCGCCGCGCTCGACTTGCAGCACGGCAAGGCCACGCTGCGCGATGCCGTTCGGTTGCAGCCGGAAGAGGCCGTCGACGCCGGCAAAGCCGTTGGGATTGGTAAGTGCGGCGGTCGACAGATCGCCGCCGCGATGGACCAGCGCCACCACCAGCGACATCGCGTCGTATGGCAAGGTCGCGAGCCGCGGCGGCGCACGGTTGTACAGCGCGTGGTAGCGGCTGGCGAAATCGGCACGCGCCGCCGGCGCCGGCGCTGCGTACCAACCGCTGGCCAACGCCGGCTCGACGCCGAGGCCCGGCTCATCCCACAACCCGGTGCCGAGATATTTGACGGTATCGGGGTCGACTCCGTAATACGGCAAAAGCGGCGCCAGCAGCTTCAATCGCGTGCCGCCTTCGGGCAGTAGCACGGCGTCGAAATCGCTGTTCTGGGCGAAACTCTGCACGATCGGCGCCAGGTCGGTCGTATCCGGATCGTAGGTGACGACGCGCACGACGCTCGCATTGCCGCCGGTGCCGACGGCTTGCTTGAGCGCGTCGATCGCCAGATTGCCGTAAGCCGAATTCGGCGCCAGCACAGCGAACTTCGTATGGCCTTTGCTGATCGCATATTGCACGACGCGCACGATCTCCTGCTGCGGTTGGAAGCCGAGCAGGAAGACGCCGCCACCCGCGACCGTCATCGAATTCGAGAACGCCAGCACCGGCACGTTGGCCGCTGCCGCAATCGGCTTCACCGCCTCGACCTCGGCGGCCAGTAGCGGACCGACGATGATGCGCGCGCCTTGCTGGATGGCGTCACGTGCGGCGGCGGCGGCGCCGTCAGCCGTGCCGGCGGTGTCGCGCGGCAACAGTGCGATGCCGCTGTCGGGCTGGTCGAACAGCGCCATCTGCGCCGCGTCGAGCAGAGCGGCGCCGAACGCCGCGCTCGGTCCCGACAACGGCAGCAACAGCGCGACGCGTGGCGGTCCCGACGGCGCAGGTGGTGCGGGCGCCTCCACGGCCGGCGTCGGTGGCGTCGCTGGCGTCGGCACCGCCAGTTGTGCAGGCTGCGTTGGCGTTGGCGCGGTCTGGGTCGGCGCGGGTGCTTGCGGCTGCGTCGAGCCGCCCGTTATGGTGCTGAGGGCGGAGCACGACACCAACGCGAACGCGGAAAGGGCTAGCCATGCCGCGATCCAAAGACGCGGCCGGCGCGTCGGCGCTGAGCCGCGCAGCGCACGGAACGAAAACCGGACCGGCAAACGCGTTCTCCCTTGGCAACGCAGCGCGGGGCGCCGAGGGTATAGAGGCGGAAGCGGCAAGTAAACTCGCTCCCGGCCTTTATCTCGTCGCGACGCCGATCGGCAACCTGGCCGATGTCACGTTACGTGCGCTCGATGTGCTGCGCGGCGCGGACGCCGTGCTGTGTGAAGATACGCGCGTGACCGCGAAGCTGCTGGCGCGTTACGGCATCGCCGCAACGACACAACCTTATCACGACCACAATGCCGAACGCGTGCGCCCGGCGGTCCTGGCGCGGCTCAGAACCGGCGGCGCCCTGGCGTTGGTGTCGGACGCGGGCACGCCGCTGGTGTCCGATCCGGGCTACAAGCTCGTCCGCGCCGCGGTGGCGGACGGCATTGCCGTGACTGTCGTGCCCGGCGCATCGGCGACGCTGACGGCCTTGCTCGGCTCGGGCTTGCCGCCCGATCGGTTCCTGTTCGCCGGCTTTCTGCCGCCCAAGGCCGCCGGCCGCCGACGGGCGCTCGACGAGCTCAAGGATATCGCCGCGACGCTGGTTTTCTTCGAAAGCGCGCCGCGTCTCGCGGAAAGTCTGTCGGATATGGCGGCGGTTCTCGGGCCGCGCCCGGCGGCGGTAGCGCGCGAGCTGACCAAGTTGCACGAAGAGATCCGGCGCGATGATCTCGCCGCGCTGGCAGCGCATTACCGGACAGCCGGTCCGCCCAAAGGCGAACTGGTGCTGGTCGTCGGTCCGCCGGCGCCCGCGGCGGCCAGCGAGTCCGACCTCGATCGCGCGCTGGGCGCTGCGCTCGCCCACAAGAGCCTGCGTGAAGCGGTCGAGGAGGTCGCGGCCGCCACCGGCGCGCGTCGCCGCCAGGTCTATGCCCGGGCGCTGGCGCTCAAAGGCGGCCGATGAACCAACGCGCGCGTCGCGGTCGGGCGGCGCATCGGCGCGGTCTCGGAGCCGAGCGTCTTTGTCTTTGGGCGTTGCGGCTGCGGGGTTACCGCATCCTGGCACAGCGTTATCGCGCGCCGGTAGGCGAGATCGACCTGATCGCGCGCCGCGGCCACACCGTTGCCGCAATCGAGGTCAAGGCGCGCGCCGACGATGCGCGCGCGGCCGAGGCCGTGCTGTGGAAGCAACGCAGTCGCATCGCTCGCGCGCTCGAGCATTTTCTGCAAAGCCGTCCCGATCTTGCCGACGCCGCGTTGCGCTTCGATGTCATGTTGGTGGCGCCGGGCCGCTGGCCGCGTCATGTTCGCGGCGCTTGGCGCGTCGGCGAATAGCGACCGCGGCCAAGGGGCTTGCCCGCGGCGGCGCTTGCCTCGATAGTTCGGCCCACGGTTTGTTGAAGGAGTTGCCCGTGCCGCGTTCACGCATTCGCATGCTGATTCCGCTCGGCCTGCCGATTTTGCTGTCGGGCTGCCTCGTCGTCGCGGCTGCCGGTACCGGCAGCAGCATCGGCTATGTCGCGACCGAGGATCGCTCGTTGCGGCAGAATGCCGACGATATCGTCACCTGCACCCAGGCGATACAGCTTTGGGCGCAATTCAATACGCAGCTGAACGACGATCTCAACTGCCACACTTATGACGGTCGCATGCTGGTGACCGGCAACGTGCCGACCGATGCGTGGCGCGACGAGGCGATCAAGCGCGCCTGGCAGGCCAAGAACGTGAAAGAGGTCTACGACGAAGTCACCGTTGGCCAAGGCTCGGGCTTCATGGGTGACGCGCACGACGCGGTGACGACGCAGAAGATCAAGGCGGAGCTGCTGACCGATTCCGACGTGCACTCGAACAACTACATCGTCACCACAGAAAATCACGTCGTCTATATCATCGGCTCGGCGCACAGCGAGGCGGAGAAGCAGCGCGTCATCGACCACGCCCGCGCCATGAGCGGCGTCCGGCGTGTGATCAGCTATATCCGCATCGATGCCAATGCGCCCGCGGCCTCGACCGGCGGCGCCAGCAGCACACCCGCGCCGCCGCCTGCCGCGCCGGCGGCATCGTCTCCGCCGCCGGTGTCGTCCGCGCCGCCCGGTCCCGCGAACGCGCCGCCCAGCACGTCGACGCCGCGCGGCGACATCACCGTGACGCCCCTTCACTAGGATCGGCGCGATGGCCCTCCAGGTCGCGATTCAGATGGATCCGATGGAGACCATCAACGTCGCGTCGGATTCGACTTTCGTCCTGGCGCTCGAGGCTCAGGCGCGCGGCCACGCGTTGCTCCACTATCTACCGCGCGACCTGGCACTGACCGACGGCACGCTGATGGCGCGTGCGCGGCCGTTGACCGTGCGGCGCGAGGCGCCGCATTTCGAGTTGGGTGCGCCGCGGTCGCTCGATCTGGGTGGCGTCGATGTCGTGTTGATGCGCCAGGATCCGCCGTTCGACATGGCCTATATCACGGCGACGCACTTGCTCGAGCATGTCAGCCGGAAGGTGCTGGTCGTCAACGATCCGGCAGCCGTGCGCAACGCGCCGGAAAAGCTCTTCGCCACGCATTTCGTCGGCTTGATGCCGCCGACGCTGATCGGTAGCGATCCGGAGGCGATCGCCGATTTCCGCCGCCGTCACGGCGACATCATCTTGAAGCCGATCTTCGGTAACGGCGGCGCCGGCGTTTTCCACCTCAAGCCCGATGACGACAATCTCAGTGCGCTGCTCGAGATGTTCACCCGGCTTTCCCGCGAGCCGGTCATCGTCCAGCGCTACCTGCCCGAGATCCGCCAGGGCGACAAGCGCATCATCCTGGTTGAAGGTGAGCCGGTCGGCGCGGTGCTGCGCGTGCCCAAAGCGGGTGAGGCGCGCGCCAACCTGCATGTCGGCGGCCAGGCCAAGAAAACGACGCTGAGCGCGCGCGACCGTGAAATCTGCGCCGCCATCGGTCCGACACTCCGAGCCCAGGGCCTGGTGTTCGTCGGCATCGACGTGATCGGCGACTACCTGACCGAAATCAACGTCACGTCACCGACGGGCATCCAGGAGATCAACCGCCTCGACAACGTCCGGCTCGAAACCGGGGTCTGGGACGCGATCGACGCGCGGCTCGCGGCGCGCAAACGGCGCTGAACGGTCTCGCGCTTACGCGCTCTCCTGGACGTGGGCTTCGAGGAACCACAACGCCTTGTCGAGCGCGCGCGAATAGGCGGTGAAAATGTCGGCGGTGTCGGCGTCGCCGGCCTCGTCGGTTTGGTCGATCGCGGCGCGCACCAGGTTCGCCGTTTTGCCGTAACGCTCGATCAGCGCCGCCAGATGGTCCTTCGATTTGTGGATGTCGACCGGATAAGCGGCGAGCGTCGTCGCCTTGGCGACGACTTGGCTGGTGCCGAGAGCGGTGCCGCCGAGCTGGACGACACGCTCGGCGAGCGTATCGACGTGGCCGTCGATCTCGGTACGGAACGTGTCGATCATTTCGTGCAGCGCGATGAATTGCGGGCCCTTGATATTCCAATGGGCTTGCTTGGTCAGCAGCGCGAGGTCGATCGCATCGGCCAGGCGCGCGTTCAGGATTTCGATCGAGACCTTTTTGGTATTCGACTTGGTATCGTTCTTTGTGCCGTACATGGCGCGGGCTCCTCGTTTGCGGGTTCGCGACATAAATTAGAATACTTCTAGATTATGGCCAAACCATGCCGGCCACAGCCAGCAAATCGCCAGGGCTGCTATGACCTAAAGTTTGGTCTGGCGAGTTGGTGGCATCAGCGACCCGAACCCTTGGGAACAGGTCATCGCATCCGGCGTGTGTTGCGGCGTCCGGCTGTGGGTTTCTGCATAAACCATGTGGCTGTCGGCGCCACTGTCGTAAAAATAGAGTTCGAGCACGCAATTGGCGTTGCGGTATTGCCAAACTTCTGCGGGCGGATCGACCCGGCGCAAATCGGGATCGCCGATCAGCGCTGCCACTTGCGCTGGCGCCAGGCCGTTGAGCGCGCCGAGTGCGGGCAGATGGCCCATCGCGGTCGGCGTCGATGAAACGATCGGTGTCGCTGTGGCTTGCGGCGATGAGACGTTCGGGTGGCCGCTACATGCCGCGAGCAACAAGCCAGTGGCGAGCATCGCAACGCTGCCGCGCCGCATGCCAACCGCTTGCCGAACCTTGTCGATGCCCGCCATGGGTCGCGTCTATTGCAGCAATCCGTGGCCGGAGCGGTAGCACGAGGAGAAAATCGCCATAGCGCAGCGCGGCACCTGCCATCAGCAGGCCGTAGAAAAACCGCGAAATGCGCGAGCCTCCCCCGAAACCACCGCTCTCCGGCGGCGCGAAAAGCCAAGCCTTTCAAGGCTCAAGATAATCGGGTTGGCGCTGTGAAATAAAGCGCAAATTGCCGATTTTCCGCCGGTGACGCGACTTTTTGCGCCCTAGGCTTGCGGGCGACGGCATGGTCCTTATACTCCGCGCGCGCCGGCTTCCCGTGCCGCGCCGCTATCGCCTTGCACCCAGACCGGATCCCTATGGCCGCTCCCTCGTATGATGTCGTCGGCATTGGCAACGCCATTGTCGATGTTCTCGCCCGCACCGACGAGGCGCTGGTGCAGCGCCTGGGGCTGAGCAAGGGCACGATGGCGCTGGTTGATACCGCACGCGCCGAGACGATCTATGCCGCGATGCCGCCGGGGGTCGAAAAATCGGGTGGGTCGGCCGCCAACACCATTGCCGGCATCGCGTCGCTCGGCGGCCGCGGCGCTTATATCGGCAAGGTCCGCAACGACGCGCTCGGTGCGGTGTTCGCGCACGATCTCAAGACGCTGGGCGTGCGCTTCGACACCAAGCCGGCGATCGCGGGGCCGCCGACCGCGCGCTGTCTGATCCTGGTGACACCCGACGCGCAACGCACCATGGGCACGTTCTTGGGTGCGTGCGTCGATCTCGGACCGGAGGACATCGACGAGCCGCTGGTCGCCTCGGCGTCGGTGACCTATCTCGAGGGCTACCTTTTCGATCCGCCCCGCGCCATGGAGGCGTTCCGCAAGGCGGCTTCGGTCGCGCACAAGGCCGGCCGTCAGGTGGCGTTATCGCTGTCGGACCCGTTCTGCGTCGATCGTCATCGCGCCGAATTCCGCGATCTGGTCGCGGCGCACATCGACGTGCTGTTCGCCAACGAGCGGGAAATTTGCTCGCTGTATGAGACCGAACATTTCGAACTCGCCGCCAAAGCGGTGCGCGGCCATTGCGATATCGCCGTGTTGACGCGCAGCGAACGCGGCTCGAACGTCGTCACCAAGACGGACATGCTGCACATCGCGCCCGCACCGGTCGCCAACGTGGTTGACACCACCGGCGCTGGCGATCTCTATGCCGCTGGTTTCCTCTATGGTTTGACGCACGGCCGCGATCTCGCGACTTGCGGCAGGCTTGGCAGCCTGTGTGCGGCCGAGATCATCGCCCATGTCGGCGCGCGTCCGGAAACCTCCCTAGGGCGTCTCGCCACCGACGCCGGCCTTATTTAACGGCGCATTCCGCGCCAAAGCGTGAGTTCATGGATATCCGCAACATCGCCATCATCGCCCACGTCGACCACGGCAAGACCACGCTGGTCGACCAACTGCTGCGTCAGAGCGGAACGTTCCGCGCCAATCAGCAGGTCGCCGAACGCGCACTCGATTCGAACGATCTCGAACGCGAGCGGGGCATCACCATCCTCGCCAAGTGCACGTCGGTCGATTGGCGCGGCGTCCGGGTCAACATCGTCGACACGCCCGGCCACGCCGATTTCGGCGGCGAGGTCGAGCGCATCCTGTCGATGGTCGACGGCGTGCTGGTTTTGGTCGATGCCGCCGAAGGCCCGATGCCGCAAACCAAGTTCGTCGTCGGCAAGGCTTTGCGCCAGGGTCTCAATCCGATCGTCGTGATCAACAAGGTCGACCGGCCGGACGCGCGACCGCATCAGGTGCATAACGAGGTCTTCGATCTGTTCGCGGCGCTCGAGGCGACTGACGAGCAGCTGGATTTCCCGACGCTCTACGCCTCCGGCCGCGCCGGCTGGGCGGTCGCCGATCTCGGCGACGAGCGCCACGACCTGACGCCCCTTTTTGATCTGATCCTGCGGCACGTTCGTCCGCCCCGCGCCGAGCCGGATCGGCCGTTCGCCATGTTGGCGACGACGCTCGAATACGATCCCTATCTCGGCCGTATCCTCACCGGCCGCGTCCACCAGGGCCGCGCCAAGGTCAACATGCCGCTCAAGGCGCTGAGCGGTGACGGACGCGTGCTGGAAGAAGGCCGCTTGACCAAGCTGCTGGCGTTTCGCGGCCTGGAGCGGAAGCCGATCGATGCCGCCGACGCCGGCGACATCATCGCCATCGCTGGAATGGAGCACGCCTCGGTCGCCGACACGATCTGCGCGCCCGAGGTGGAAGCGGCGCTGCCGGCGATGCCGGTCGATCCGCCGACGCTGTCGATGACCTTCTCGGTCAACGACAGCCCGCTCGCTGGCCACGAGGGCACGAAGCTGACGTCGCGGCTCATCGTCGATCGGCTGCGGCGCGAGGCCCAAGGCAACGTCGCCATCCGCATCAAGGAAAGCGACGAGAAGGATTCGGTCGAGGTCTCGGGTCGCGGCGAATTGCAGCTCGGCGTGCTCATCGAAACGATGCGGCGCGAAGGCTTCGAGCTCTCGATCTCCCGGCCCAAGGTGCTGATCAAAACCGAGAACGGCCAGCGCCTCGAGCCCATCGAGGAGGTCCAGGTCGACGTCGACGAGGATTTCGCCGGCATCGTCGTCGAAAAGCTGAGTCAGCGCAAAGGCGAGATGCAAGACATGCGGCCGTCGGGCGGTGGCAAGTTGCGCCTCGTCTTCCGCGTGCCAACGCGTGGCCTCATCGGTTATCAGGGCGAATTCCTCACCGATACGCGCGGCACCGGCATCTTGAGTCGCATCTTCGCCGCCTACGAACCGTGGAAAGGCGCGGTCGAAGGCCGCCGCAACGGCGTCATGATCTCGAACGGCGCCGGCGCGGCCGTCGCCTATGCGCTGTGGAATCTGGAAGAGCGCGGGCCGATGTTCATCACGCCGGGCGATGCGGTTTATCCCGGCATGATCGTCGGCGCGCACACGCGTGGCACCGACCTCGACGTCAATCCGCTGAAAGGTAAGCAGCTCACCAACATCCGCACCACGGCCAAGGACGAAGCGGTGCGGCTGACGCCGCCCATCCTGATGGGCCTCGAGCAGGCGATCGCCTATATCGCGGACGACGAGCTCGTCGAGGTCACGCCGAAGTCGATTCGCCTCCGCAAACGGTTCCTCGATCCGCACGAGCGCAAGCGCGAGGGCCGCAAGGCCGAGGCCGAAACCGGTTGATCGAGGTCCGCCGGCGAGCGTAAGACCGGATTAAATGCGGACTTTCGCATGACGACGAACGAACCCGAATTGAGCATCAAATCGTCGCTATTGCAGCGGCTTCACCAAGATTGGGAAAGCCGCCGCCGGGGCCGCCGGATGCCGGCGCGTGCCGATTTCGACCCGGTCGATCTCAAATACGTGCTCGGGTATCTGTCGCTCATCGACGTGCAGCGTGATCCGCTGCGGTTTCGGTTTCGCATCCACGCCAGCAACGTCGCCGGACGCGTCGGTTTCGATCTCACCGGCAAGGATGTCGACGCGATCGCCGACGTGCATTATCGCAAGCTGGTGCGCGCGCATTATATCGCGGTCGTCGAACAGCGCCGGCCGGTGGTCGAATTCCGCGATCGCGTGGTGACCGACAACGTTTGCCTTCATTGCGAGATTCTAGCGCTGCCGCTGGGCAACGATGGCGAAACTGTCGACCGCATCATGACCTGTATGGTGTGGTTCTGACGGTTCCCAAGTGTGGTCGCCTGAGCTAAGGTCGCACGTCTTTAACCGGCGGAACGCGACACAATGAAAACTTTTATCCTGGCCGCGCTCGCCGCCGCCTTCATTTTGACCAGCGGAGGTCCCGTGAGCGCTGCCGATCTCGAGAATACGCTTTACCTCGACGTGCCGAAGGGGCGCGTCGTCATCGAATTGCAGCCCAATCTCGCGCCCAAGACCGTGGCGCGCATCAAGGAGCTGACGCGCAAAGGCTTTTACGACGGCATCGTTTTCCATCGCGTGATCGCCGGCTTCATGGCGCAGACTGGCGATCCGACTGGCACCGGCACCGGCGGCTCCGGCCAGAACATCAAGGCCGAATTTAGCCAGGCGCATTTCGTCCGCGGCACCGTTGGCATGGCGCGCTCGGCGAGTCCCGACAGCGCCGACAGCCAGTTCTTCATCTGCTTCGAGCCGGCACCGTTCCTCGACGGCAAATATACGATCTTCGGCCAGGTCGTGTCGGGCATGGAATATATCGACGCCATCAAGAAGGGCGATCCGCAAAGCGGCATGGTGCAGAACCCCGACAAGATCATCCGCATGCAGGTCGCCGCCGACGCCGAGAAAAAGAAGCCCTGACGCGGCCGAGCCGGAATCGTCGCCCATGCGATCCTGGCTCGCCTCCCTACGGGTTTACGGCGATCGCCGCATGCTGGCGATCCTGCTCATGGGCTTTTCGAGCGGCCTGCCGCTGGCGCTGACCGCTTCGACGCTGGCGATCTGGCTCAAGACCGCGGGTGTATCGCTTACGGCAATAGGCCTCTTCGCCGAGGTTGGCCTCGCCTACAACCTCAAGTTTCTGTGGGCGCCGGCGATGGATCGCATCCGCTTGCCGCTGATCGGCCGGCTCGGTCGGCGGCGCAGCTGGGCGGTGACGGTCCAGCTGGCGCTGGCGGTGGCGCTGCTCGTCATGGCCAGTCGTGATCCAACCGCCGATCCGTGGTCGATCGCCGTCGTCGCTGCGATCGTCGCCTTTCTCTCCGCCAGTCAGGACATCGTCATCGACGCCTATCGTGTCGAACTGCTCGACGAACGCGAGCAGGGCGCCGGCGCTGCCGCAACGCAAGTTGGTTACCGCTTTGGCATGATCGCGTCGGGAGCCGGCGCGCTCTATCTCGCGGCCTATTTCGGCTGGTTCTGGTCTTATGTCGGCATGGCGGTCTTGATGCTGGTGGGTGTCGTCACCGTGCTGATGACACGCGAACCGCGCCTGGTCGCGCCGCCGGCGTCCGGCTCCTGGCTTGCCCAGACGGTGGTCGCGCCGTTCGCCGAATTCGCCAGCCGGCGCGGCTGGCTTCTCATCCTGATCTTCGTCGTGCTCTACAAGTTCGGCGACGCCCTCGCCGGCATCATGTCGAGCCCGTTCTACGTCACGCTCGGTTTCAGCCTGGTCGACATTGCCAACGTCGCGAAAATCTTCGGTACTGCCGCCAGTATCGCCGGCGTGTTCTTGGGTGGCGCTGCCGTCTATCGCCTGGGCTTGATGCCGGCACTGTTGATTTGCGGCGCGTTCCAGGCGCTGTCGAACCTCATGTACATCGCGCAGCTTTGGGCGGGGCCCGATCCGACGATGCTGGCGCTTACGATCGCCACCGAAAACATCACGGGTGGCATGGCGTCGGCGGCGTTCGTCGCCTACCTGTCGCGGCTCTGCCATCCGGCTTTCACGGCGACGCAATACGCACTGTTGTCGGCGCTCGCCGCCACCGGCCGCACGGTGCTGGCGGCGGTCGGCGGATACCTCGCCGATCATCTGGGTTGGCAGCCGTTCTTCCTGGTCGCAACGGCCGCGTGCGTGCCGGCGCTGTTGCTGTTGCTTTACCTGATGCGGCTAGCCGAAACGCAACAGCCGGGCGCGGTTCCGACGCAACCATGACCGCTGCGCGCCCGATCCGGGCGCCAGATCCTCGACCACACGCCAAAATCGCGCGCCGTGGTTCATATGCTTCAGATGCGCGATCTCGTGCGCGACCACGTAATCGACGACCGCGGGCGGCGCCAAGATCAGCCGCCAGGAGAAGCACAGCGCGCCTTCGTGCCCGCAGCTGCCCCATCGCGTCCGGGTGTCGCGCACGGAAATCCGCAGGACGTGACGGCCGATCGACGCCGCCATTGCGCGCGCCCGTAGGCCGAGCTCGTGCCGGGCCAGCTCGCGCAGAAAATCGGTGACACGGCGCGCCAAATGCCTGGGATCGCCGGCGACGCACAGCGCACCGGGCTCAAGCCATGCGGCGCCGTGTCCGCGGCTCTCGGCACGATGGCAGATGACGTGCGGCAAGCCGAGGATCGGGATCTCGGCACCGGCAGCGAAGGCAGTGCGCGGTGGCAACTCGTCGAGGCGCTGCTCGATCCAGCCGCGATTGTCCTCGAGGAAGCGCAACGCGGCGGCGAACGAGGCGTACCGCGGCAGCGTCAGAATCACGGCGTCGTCCTCATCGTCGAGGCGTAGGATGAATCGCCGCGCGTTGCGCCGTCGCACGATCTTGAGCGGCCGTTCGCCGCTCGATAGTGCGATGCGCTCAGGGATCGCGCCCATGCGGGGTCAGAGGTATTTGCGAATGTCGTCGGCCATGTCGGCCGGCTTTTCGCCGGGCGGAATCAGCCGGGCGATCTTGCCGTCGCGGCCCATCAGATAGATGAACGACGAGTGATCCAGCAGGTAATCGTCGATCGGTCCGCCCGGCGCCTTGCTGGCGAAGACGCGAAACTCGTGTTCGACGGCGTCGAGCTGCGCCGTCGTGCCGGTGAGCGCGATCAGCCGCGGCGTAAAGTTGGCGGCATAGAGCTTGAGCTGCTGCGACGTATCGCGCGCCGGATCGACGGTGATGAAGATCGGCTGGACCGCGGCGCCGGCGGCGCCGAGCTGATCGAGCGCCTGCGACATGGCGGAAAGCGCGGCGGGGCATGCGTCCGGACAATTGGTATAGCCGAAATAGATCAGCATCAGCTTGCCGCGGAATTCGCTGTCGCTGCGCGGCGCGCCGTTCTGGTCGGTAAGCGAGAACGGTCCGCCCACCGGGGCGGCTTCCGGCGCGGCGCGTCCGTACCAGCCTTGCTCGTAGCCGAAGCCCGCGACAAGCACGGCGAGCACGACGAGGAAGACGAGAAGACCACGACTGGCCGCTGACATGACGGCGAGTCTAAGCGATGCGCGGTCCGTGCCGCCAGGGGCGTTCGGCCGCAGCCGGCCCACTCAACGCGTGGGCTTGAGGCGTAGCGTACGGCCGATCATCAGCATGGCTGGCGGCTTGAGTCGTGTCCGCGCGGCGGCACGCGCCGCCGCCGCCAGGGTCGTCTCGATCACGCGTTGGCGCGGCGTCGTGGCCGCGACGATGATCGCAACCGGCTCGTCGGGTGGCCGGCCCGCGGCGATCAGCCGGTTGGCGATCGCGTTCAGGTGCTTCAGCGCCATGTAGATCACCAGGATCGGTGCGCCTTTGGCGAGCGCGTGCCAGTCGAGCCCATCGGGCAACTCGCCGCCGCTGGCGTGGCCAGTGACGAAGGTCACGGCGGAATTGACGTCGCGATGGGTCAGCGGAATGCCGGCATAGGCGAGGCCGCCAATGCCGGCCGTGATCCCGGGCACGACACGATAGCGGATGCGCGCCGCCTCGAGCGCCAAAGCCTCCTCGCCGCCGCGGCCGAAGACGAACGGATCGCCACCCTTGAGCCGCAAGACGCGGCGCCGCTGACGCGCCAACTCCACCAGTTTGGCGGAGATGTCGGGTTGGCGTGGTGATGGCTTGCCGCCGCGCTTGCCGGCGTAATGCAACCGCGCACCGCGTCGCGCGAGCGCCAAAATGCGCCGGTCGACCAACGCGTCGTAGACGACGTCGTCGGCGGTTTGCAGCGCATGCAACGCCAAGAGCGATAGCAGGCCCGGGTCGCCCGGACCTGCGCCGACGAGCCAAACCGTCCCTGGGGTGAAGGCGGGAAAACGCGGCGTGCGGCGTGCGGTCATGGCGCGGAGACTAGCATGCCCCTGCGATGGCTCGGAATCGATCGCCGCCATGCGATGGCTTGAACGCCGTTGCGGCCCGGCGCAAACTGCGGAGTGAAGGGAGCCGTCGTGCGGATTTTATACCTGCGCCTCGTCGTGATCGGATGTCTCGCCGCCGTGTCGGTTGCAGCAAACGCGCAGCAAAGCGCAACGCCGCTGCTCGATACCAATCCGAGTTCGTCGGGTCCGACGCTTCCGTTCGGTGGCTTCCAAGGCTACTCCAACAGCGTCGCCGCCATCGCGGCGCAGAATAAGACGCGCGAAGTGCTCGGCATGTTGAATGGCGGCGCCAGTCCGAACGAGCGCGACGATCTTGGTCGCACCGGCTTGATTTACGCGGCGATTCTCGACAATCCGATGATGGCGCGGATTCTGCTGATGCACGACGCCGATACCGGCGTGCGCGACAAGCTCGGCAACACGGCGCTGCATTGGGCGGCCGAGCGCGGCAACACCGATGTTCTGACCTTATTGCTCGACGCGCACGCGTCGGTCGACGCCGTGAACAACCAAGGTGTTACGCCGCTGATGCTGGCCGTTTCCAACAATCGCACCAACGCGGTGCGCGCACTGCTGGCGGCGCATGCCGATCCGCACAAGCAGGATTATACCGGGCGCGACGCGATCGGTTGGACGACCGACAACCGCGCCATCGCGCAGCTGCTGCAAAACGCGCACTAATTCTCGCTTAGTCGGCGGCCGCGGCGTAGAGCGTGAGCGTCATGCGCTTGCCGTTGGAATAATCGATCCCGTCGACATGACCGAGCGCGCGCGCCGCGCGGCCCAATCCGGCGAGCGCGTGCCGGAAAGCATCGTCGTCGCGCGCCTCGACCAGCGCCAGACTGTCGGGCGCTGTCGCCAGATAGCGGGCGGCCGCCGCGGCATCGAGCGGCTTGGTGGTCGTGCCGAGCAGGAAGACCAAGCTCGGCTCGTCGTAGCCGACGACCGCGACAGGGGTTTCATGCTCGGGCCGCAGCTGTGTGACCAGCGCCGCGGCGCTGCGCGACAGCCAGAGGCGGTCGAGTGACGGCACGATCCGGCCGAAGCCCGGAGCCGCAACGATCAGCGCCAGGATGATTGCGCCGACGGCGAGGGTCGGCCGTGGGTTCGACCAGTAACGCCAGAGCAACGCACCGCCGCCGCCGAGCGCGATCAGTCCTGCGCTCACGCCGACCGGCGACGGTTCGGCGCCGAGAAGCGGCGGCGCCAGCGCAAGGGCGGCGGCCAGCGCCAGCGTCGCCACGGCCCACAGCGTCGCGACGACGATCCGCAACGCGCGCGGGCCGGTGTCGGCGTTGAACAGCGCGTGGGCGGCGAGCAGCGCCAATGCCGGCAGCAGCGGCAAGAGATAATGCGGCAGCTTGGTCGGCACGAGCTCGAGGGCGACCCAGAACGGCACGATCCACGCAAGCAGGAAGCGCGGTATCGGCTGTTCGCGCTCTTGCCACGCGCGCCGTACGCCGGCGGCGGCAAACAGCGAGCCCGGCCAGAAGATCCCCGCCAGCAGCAGTAAATAGGTGCCGGGCGGCGCACCGTGGCTTTGTTGAACGCCGACGACCTTGCCGAAGAAATCGCTGCCGAGCGAGCCGGCGAGGAAGGTGTCATTCGTCGCACGCATCATCGCGATAAGCCACGGTCCGACCATGAGGATCGCCAACGGGATGCCCCACCAGGCGCGCAGCGCCTTGAGCCAGCCGGCCTGACGATCCGCAAGCAATAAGGCGGCGATGGTGAGCGCCGCAACGAGCGGCGCGACCGGCCCCTTGATCAACGCGCCCGCGCCGATCGCCGTCCAGAATAGCAACGCCCACGACCACGCCACGGTCTGGCCGGCGCGGCCGGCGCGGTAAATTTCGGCCAGGGCCAGCTGCGCTGCGACGACACAGGCGAGCAACACGGCATCGGTCTTGGCGAGATGCGCTTCGACCGTCAGGCTCAACGACGCCGCCAGCAGCGCCGCGCCAAGCAGCGCCGAAGGTGCGCCGACCAGATTGCGGCCGAGCGCGAAGGTCAGCAGGACCGCTGCGATCGCGCCGGCGAGCGATGGCAAGCGATAGGGCCAGATCGCCGGACTTGCCGCGTCGCTGGTGGTCGCAACCGAAAGCGCCTGGAGCCAATAGATGCCGGCGGGCTTCTGGTTGCGAGCTTCGTTCTGGAACCGGATGTGCAGCCAGTCGCCGGTTTCGAGCATCTGGCGCGTCGCTTGCGCGAATCGCGCTTCGTCACGGTCGGTTGGCGGCAGCGCGGCGATGCCCGGAAGATAGAGCCCGAGGCATAAGAGGCTGAGCAGCAGAAACGGCCGCCAGCCGGTGCTCCACCGGGCGATCATGGTGTCTGCCACGCGGACTGCCCGGCGACGTTGCCGTCGAGCGCTGCGAGCAGCGACGTGGTATCCGCGGCGCCATCCGCCGACGCGATCAACATCGGCAATGGCAGGTCAACATCCAATGGCCGCCAGGCAATCGCCGCGTCGGCACGAAACGCATCTGTCATCCACGCGGCGCAGGCGAGCGCGGCATGACGCGGCGGCACGGTCGCGATACCGGCGGCGATCACCGCGACGGTCCCGAACCGCGACGCCGGAACGAGAAGGCGGCCGCAATCGACCTGCCCGGGGCGATAATGCGAATCGCGCTCCGCCACGCCCCAGCGCGCTGCGACAGCGTCGCGCAACGTCACTGGCAAACTCGCATAGAACGCTGCGTAGTCGCTCAGCATGACGGCTTCGCCCTCGGTGGTATCGAGTTGTGCGTCGAGTCCGGTGGGGCCGTCGGGCAAGTCGGCGACGCCGTAGCCCGCAGCGGCCAAGGCGGCCAAGATCGCGAACACGTCGCGGCGATCGGAATCGGCCACAATCGCCAGTCGCCGCGCTGCGCGCGGCTTTCGGGCCAGAGCCAAAAGGCGGGGATCGGCGGTTTCGGGCATGGACGAGAGGGCCATATTTGGCGGGTTTTTAACCATTAACCCGCAGGCTGCGGGTGACGAATCGTGCAACGGCGTCCGCCGCAGGGGTCAAGGTGGCTGAATTCCGCTGTTATCTGCTCGATCAGAATCGCAAGGTCATGGCGATCGAGACCATTCGCGCCTTGGCGTTGCCGCGTGCCGTGACCAAAGGCATTCTCGCCGCCGCCGCACGTCAAGCCACGACCTTCGAGCTGTGGCGTAACAATCTGTGCGTTTACACCTACGAACCGCCAAGCGCGCTGCCAGCGCGGATGCAGCCAACGGCGCCTTCCGCCAACCCGCACGACACGGCCGACCGCTGACCGGCGCATCGCGCGGCGCTAGCTCCAGGCCGCGGCAACCAACAGCACGGCAATCTCGCCTGCCTGCTCGACGGCGCTCAACGTGTCGGCGGTGAAGCCGCCGACACGACGTTGCGCGGCATGACTCGCTGCTGCCATCGCGGCCGCGCCGACGATGATCGCCACCAACCCGGCCTTGATCCCGAGTGCCAAGAGCGCCAGGACCAGCGCAATCGCCGCTGCCGTGGCGACATTCGTCGTCTCCGGGCGGCCCGCTTCGGCCGCCCAATCGCCCGATGCTGCGGGCTCGCCCCAGCGCAGCGCCGCCGGCAGCAAGCCGCGCGCGATCGCGTGGCAGGCGACCAATGCGCCACTGACGCCGGCGGTGCCGAACGTCGCGCCAACGGCAAAGAGCGCGCCCGCGCGTAAACCGACGCTCAAGACGATCGCCAGCACGCCGAGCGCGCCATTAGGTCCGTCGCGCATGAGCCGCAGCCGGTCGTTGAGATCGGTGCCGCGCCCCAGGCCTTCGATCGCGCGAGCGAGACCGTCTTCATGCTGGCCGCCTGTGACCAGCGCCGTCGTCGCCACCGCCAGCAGCGCCGCTGCCGGCACCGGCACGCCAAGTCGCGCAACAATCGCGTAAGCCAGCGCGCCGCAGACGCCGACCACCAGCCCGGTTAACGGGAACGCCCAACTCGCGGCTGCGAGCTCGCCGAGCGCCGGTGCCGGTCGGTCGCCCCAGACCAGCCGCGTAAAGAAGGTCAATGCCACGCGTGCGTCCGCACGTCGGGCCGGCCAGTCGCGCGTCAAATCGTCGAGATTCATGGCTGTGATTCTAACGGCAAGGCTGCCCGGTGCGCCAGTCACCGCGCGTTGGCCGCATCAGCGCGCGGTGTATAATAAGCCGATGGCAAACATCGGCGAAAAACCCAGCCCGTTCAAGGCGGAAGCGGCACTTCAGCCCGCTCTACGCAACGACGTCGCCGTCAGCTTGCGCATATTGGTGTTGATCCGCTGGGTCGCGGTCATCGGCCAGGCGGCGACGCTGTTGGTGGTGCATGAGGTTCTGGGTTTCGCGCTGCCGTTGACGGCGGCGCTCGGGGTCGTTGCCATCTCGGCGCTGCTCAACGTCGTGGCCTGGATCTCGAACCGCGCCGCGGCGCGGCTCGGTAACCGCGAGGCGGCGATCTATCTCGCTTTCGACACGTTGCAGCTCGGCGTGTTGCTGTTCCTCACCGGCGGATTACAGAATCCATTCGCCATCCTGATGCTGGCGCCCGCGACGGTTTCGGCCACCATCCTAACCCGGCGCACCGTTGCCGGCCTGTCGGCGCTTACCGTTGTCGCCATCACGGTACTGGCGCTGGCGCACCTGCCGCTGCCGGCGCCGCCCGGCGGGACGATCGAGCCGGCGCCGATCTACGTTCTCGGCATGTGGGTGGCGTTGGTGTCGTCGAGTCTGTTCATCACCGGCTACAACTGGTTCGTTGCCGAGGAGGCGCGCCGCATGCGCGACGCCTATGCGGCGACTCAACTCGCCCTGGCGCGCGAACAGCGGGTCGCGGCCGTCGGCGCGCTGGCCGCCGCCGCTGCGCACCAGCTCGGCAGCCCGTTGGCAACGATCGCGGTCATCGCCAAGGAGCTGGTGCGCGATCTGCCGAAGAACAGCCCCATTGCCGAGGATGCTCAGCTCCTGCTGAGCCAGAGCGAGCGCTGCCGGATGATCCTGGCCGATCTCGGCCGTGCCCGCGAAGGCGAGGCGATGCCTTTCAATCGCATGCCGTTTTCGGCGATCGTGCAATCGGCCGGCGAGCCGCATCACCGCGCCGGCGTGCGCGTCGTGCACGATATCGGCGCCGGCCGCGATCCGGCGGGCGGTGCGGTCGCCGAACCGGTGGTGCCGCGCACGCCTGAGGTCCTGCACGGGCTCGGCAATCTGCTCGGCAACGCCATCGATTTCGCGCGTAGCGAGGTGACGGTGACGACGAGTTGGAGCGAAGATACCGTCGCCGTCGATATCGTCGACGACGGGCCGGGCTTTCCACCGCCGCTCTTGTCGCGCGTCGGACAACCGTATATCTCCGCCCGTGCCGACGTCGGCGCGCACATGGGGCTCGGCATCTTCATTGCCCAAAGCCTGCTCGAGCGTACCGGCGCGCGCTTGTCCTTCGACAACATGACGGACGGCGGCGCGCATGTCGTGGTGGAATGGCGGCGGTCGCAACTCGAGGGTGACGAATATCGCGCGGAAACGGCAACGGGAACGGGCGCTTCAATGACGGTGGCGGCAAAATGAACGACGGCAAGAGCGACATTCAGATGAATCCGGCGTTGGCTGGGCTGCCCGAAGGCGAGCGCACGTTGCTCATCGTCGATGACGATGCGCCGCTCTGCCAGCGGCTGGCGCGGGCGATGGAGCGGCGCGGCTTCGTCGTCGCTACCGCGGAGTCCGTCGCCGCCGGCGTGCAAGCCGTCGAAAGTGCGCCGTCGGCCTTCGCCGTCGTTGATCTGCGCCTGACCGATGGTAGCGGCCTCGACGTCGTCAAGGCGTTGCGCAAGGCGCGGCCGAGCGCGCGCGTCGTCATGCTCACCGGTTACGGCAACATCGCGACCGCGGTCGCTGCGGTGAAGGCTGGTGCGGTCGACTATATCCCCAAACCGGTCGATGCCGACGCGGTCGAACGTGCGCTGCTGGCCACCGCCGACAGCAGTCTGCCGCCGCCGCCCGAGGATCCGATGTCGGCCGATCGCGTGCGCTGGGAACATATCCAGCGCGTCTTCGAGCAATGCGACCGCAACGTTTCCGAGACTGCACGCCGCTTGAAGATGCACCGCCGCACCTTGCAGCGCATCTTGGGCAAGCACGCGCCGCGGAGCTGAGCGTTACGTCTGGATGAAGCGCCGCTCGGCGCCCTCGAGCACCAGCGCGGTCAGCGTGCCAGTGGCGAAAGCGCCGGTGTCGATGGCGATGCGATTGGCGTGCTGCTCCGGCGTTTCGACGATGGTGTGGCCGTGCACGACGCAAACGCCGAAATCGTCGGCCGATTCCAGGAATTCGTTGCGGATCCATAACAGGTCTTCGGCCTGCTGTTCGGCAAGCGCGACGCCTGGCTTGATTCCGGCGTGGACGAACAGATAGTCGCCTTCCGTGTGCGTGAGTTTCAGGCCGCGCAGGAAGTCGAAATGCGCGGGCGGAAACTTGTCGGCCAACGCGTGATGCGCGGTTTCAAAATCGGCCGCGCGCGGGGTAAAACCCACCGGCGGCCGCACGCCGTAACTCGCCAGCGTTGCAAGGCCGCCGTAGGCACACCAATACGGTCCGACTTCGGCGTGTTCGAGGAATTGCAGCAGGTAGTCCTCATGATTGCCGAGAAGACGAACCCGCTCGAAGCCGGGCGGCGGTGGCTGCAACAATAATTCGATCACACCACGGGAGTCCGGCCCGCGGTCGATATAGTCGCCGAGATAGACGATCACCTGACGACGTGCCGGAGCCGCCGCGGCGTCGGCTGTAATGAGCGCGTGCAGCTGGGTCAAAAGGTCGAGCCGACCGTGCACGTCGCCGATGGCGTAAATCCGCGAGCCGGCGGGCACTGTCGGCGCCGCGGCGGCAGCGCTATGGCCATCGTTCCTACCCATACCCTTTAATATAGCCGGCCATAACCGGTTTTGCTTGCCTCGGACTGGGATTCGCCATCATAAACAGGGCTCTATGGCAGAGACGGATCTCATCGGGTTGGTCGAGGCATTCGGCCGCGCACGGGTGATTTGCGCCGGCGATGTCATGCTCGATCATTACGTGACCGGCCGGGTTGAACGCATTTCGCCCGAAGCGCCGGTGCCGGTGCTGCATGTCGCAAGCGAAGAGCGGCGCCTCGGCGGCGCCGGCAACGTACTGCGGAATCTGCACGCACTGGGCGCCGAGACCTGCTTCGTCTCCGTCACCGGCGCCGATACGGCCGGCCACGAAATTGCACGCATGGTCGCGGCCGTAGGCAATGCCGAGGCGCACGTCCTGGCCGAGCGCGACCGCGCGACCTCCGTCAAGACGCGCTACGTCGCGGATACGCAACAGCTGCTGCGCGCCGACCACGAACGCATTGCGCCGATCTCGGCGCAAACCCGGTCCGACCTGCTGACGCAGATCAAAGCTTCGCTGCCGTATCACGAAGCGGTCATCCTGTCGGATTATGCCAAAGGCGTCCTCGTCGGCGGTGTCGCTCGCGACATCATCGATCTGGCGCGCGCTGCCGGGCGCAAAGTCATCGTCGATCCCAAGGGCCATGACTACGCGATTTATCAAGGCGCCAGCGTGTTGAAGCCCAACCGGCGTGAGCTCGCCGAAGCCGTGGGTCATGCGCTGGCCGACGATGACGCGGTGGTTGCCGCGGCGCGCGAATTGATCCGCCGGCACGGTTTCGGCGCCATGCTGGTGTCGTGCGGCAAGGACGGCATGCTGGTGATCGACGGCTCGGACGTCCATCGGCTTGCCGCCGAGGCGCGCGAGGTTTTCGACGTTTCGGGCGCGGGCGACACCGTCGTTGCGGTGCTCGGTGCGGCGCTTGCGGCCGGTGCGAGCCTGGTGGACGCGGCGCGTGCCGCCAACGTCGCCGCCGGCATCGTCGTCGGCAAGGTCGGCACCGCCGTCGTCCACGCCAGCGAACTGGCGGAAGTGCTGGTCGACCGCGACACGCTCAAGAACCGCAAGGAGCTGCCGTTGGCGCTGGCGGTCGATCATGTCGCGCGCTGGCGCCGCAACGGCCTCAAGATCGGCTTCACCAACGGTTGCTTCGATTTGATTCATCCCGGCCATGTTTCGCTGTTGACTGAAGCGCGCGCCGCCTGCGACCGGCTGGTGGTCGGCCTCAACAGCGACGCGTCGGTACGGCGACTCAAAGGGCCGGAACGACCGGTGCAGAATGAAGCCGCGCGCGCCGCCGTGCTCGCCTCGCTCGCGCCGGTCGACATGGTCGTGATCTTCGACGCCGAGACGCCGGTCGACCTCATCCGCGAATTGCGGCCCGACGTGCTGATCAAGGGCGCGGATTATCGCCACGACCAGGTCGTCGGCGCCGACATCGTCGAATCCTATGGCGGTCAGGTGCTGCTGGCTAAGCTCGTGCCTGGCTTCAGCACGACGGCGACGATTGCCCGCGCCGCGCGCTGACGCTGCCGGATGAGGCGTAACGAGTGATCCTAAGTCCGGTCAGGTGGCGCGGAACGCAGCGATGAACGGCAAACGACGGACGATGCTCCGCCTCGCCTGGCGCCTGGCACGGCCTTATTGGTCGTCGGAGGAGAAGCGCATTGCCTGGGCGCTGCTGATCGCCGTCGTCGCGCTCAATCTCGGCAACGTCTACGTCTCGGTCCGTATCAATGCGTGGAACAACGCGTTCTACAACGCGCTCCAGGAATTCAACGCACCGGAATTCTTTAAACAGCTCGGAATCTTCTGCGTTCTGGCCGCTGCCAGCATCGTGATGTCGGTTTACGCGGTCTATCTCCAGCAGATGCTCCAGATCCGTTGGCGGCGTTGGCTGACCGGCCACTATCTCGACCGTTGGCTCGGTGACCGGCGCTATTACCGGCTGCAACTCGACCGGACCATCACCGACAACCCCGACCAGCGTATCGCCGACGATCTACGGCTCTACGTCTCCTACGTCGCGACGCTCGCGCTCGGGCTGTTGAGCTCGGTCGTGTCATTGGCGTCTTTCATGGTCATCCTGGTTGGCTTGTCGGGGCCGGCCGCGATTCCGCTCGGCTCGCTCGGGACCGTTCACATTCCCGCCTATCTCGCCTGGGCCGCGCTCGTTTACGCCGGTTTGGGGACCTGGCTAACCGTCAAGATCGGCCGGCCGCTGGTGCCGCTCAATTTTGCGCAGCAGCGCTTTGAAGCCGACTTCCGTTACAGCTTGGTTCGCCTGCGCGAGAACGCCGAGAGTGTCGCGCTTTATGGCGGCGAGCCGCCCGAACGCGAAACCTTTGACGGACGGTTCGGCAACCTCTTCGATAATTTCTGGCGCATCATGCTGCGGCAGAAAAAACTCAACTGGTTCACGTCGGGTTATTCGCAGGTGGCGGCGGTCTTTCCGGTTCTCGTGGTGTCGCCGCGTTATTTCGCCAAGCAGATCCAGATGGGCGGCCTGTTCCAGGTGGTCGATGCCTTCAGCAACGTGCAAAGCTCGTTGTCGTTCATCATCAATTCGTTCACCGACATCGCGACGTGGGTCGCCGTCACCGAACGTCTCACGACCTTCGAGCAGCGCATGGGCGAGATCGAGGCCGGCTTGCGCGCGCCCCAGCCGATCCGACTCCATCGCGAAGGCGTTGGCATCGACATCCGTGATCTCGATCTCAATCTGCCGGACGGCGCGCCGCTGGTGCGCGGTGTGTCGCTGCACGTCGAGCCCGGCAGCTCGCTGCTGATCACCGGTCCGTCCGGCACCGGCAAGTCGACCTTGCTGCGCGCTGCCGCCGGTATCTGGCCTTATGGCCGTGGCGATGTTCGTCTCGGCGCCGGCCGGACCTTCTTCATGCCGCAGCGGCCCTACTTCCCGCTCGGCACCCTCAAGCAAGCGCTGGCCTATCCTGCGCTCGAAAGCGCGGTCGACGACGCTCGCATGACCGAAGCACTCGAGCAGGTTGGCCTCGGGGCGCTGACGGCCAATCTGGCCGACGACCAAAACTGGCCGCTGCGCCTGTCACTCGGCGAGCAGCAACGCGTCGCCTTTGCGCGCGTGTTCCTGGCGCATCCCGATCTCATTTTCCTCGATGAGGCCAGTTCGGCGGTCGACGAAGACGACGAGGCGCGGCTCTATCGCTTGCTGCGTAGCCGTCATCCCGACGCGGCCATCGTCAGCGTCGGCCACCGCGAAAGCCTCAAGGCGCTGCACGACCGTGTCGTCGATCTCACGCGCTTCCACGCCGGCGCGCTCGTCGCGGAATAGTTGCGCTTTGCCGCCAAGCCGTTACAACGAACCGCCAAAGGGAGCCGGCATGGCGGAAAAACAAAACCAGGAAGCCAAAAGCGCGACCGACTATCGCGCGCTGCGCCTCGACAAGCTGGCGCAACTCAAGGCGCTCGGCGTCGACCCATACACCAGCGGCTTCGCGCCCGATGCGCGCGCCGCCGAACTCGACGCCAAATACGGGGGACTGGCCTCGGGTACGGAGACGCAAGACCAGGTCAAGATTTCCGGCCGCATCCGCGCCCTGCGCAACAGCGGCATGTTCATCGACCTGCACGACGTCACCGGCAAGATCCAGGTCTTCTGCCACAAGGACAATCTCGCGCCCGAGGCGATGGCGGTTCTCAAGCTCCTGGATCTCGGCGACCTGATCGGCGTCGACGGCCTGGTCCGGCGTACGCCGCGCGGCGAGCTGACGGTCAATGCACGCGTCTTGACCGTGCTGGCCAAGGCGCTGCTGCCGTTGCCCGAGAAATTCCACGGCCTCACCGACGTCGAGACACGCTATCGCCAGCGCTATCTCGACCTCATCATGAGCGAGGAAGCGCGCCAAACGCTGCGCCGACGCTCGCAAATCATCGCGGTGATGCGCCGGCTGTTGATCGAGCGCGGCTTTCTCGAAGTCGAGACGCCGATGCTGCACACAATTCCGGGCGGCGCCTCGGCCAAGCCATTCGTCACGCACCACAACGCGCTCGACCTCGAACTTTATCTGCGCATCGCACCCGAGCTGCATCTGAAGCGGCTCATGGTCGGCGGCCTGTCGGACAAGCTGTTCGAGATCAACCGCAACTTCCGCAACGAGGGCATCAGCCCGCGCCATAATCCCGAATTCACCTCGCTCGAGCTTTATCAGGCCTTCGCCGATTACACGACGATGATGGAAACGACCGAACACCTCGTCGTCACCATCGCCCGCGAGGTGCTCGGCACGACCAAGATTCCCTATGGCAAGCACGAGATCGAGCTCAAGGCGCCGTGGCCACGGAAATCCATGGCCGCGCTCGTCAATGAGAAGACTGGCGTCGACTTCCTCGCGATCACCGATGCCGGCGCGGCGCGCGACGCGGCCAAGACGCTCGGCGCCGACGTGCTCAAAACCGCCTCATGGGGTCAAGCACTCGAAGCGGCCTTCGCCGCCAAGGTCGAGGACAGCTTGATCCAGCCGATCCACGTCGTCGGTTTTCCGCGCGACATTTCGCCTTTGGCCAAGCCCGATCCGCGCGATCCGCGTCTGGTCGAGCGCTTCGAGACCTATGTCAACGGCTGGGAGGTGGCGAACGCCTTTTCCGAGATCAACGATCCGCTCGATCAGCGTGCGCGCTTCGAGGCGCAGATGACGGCGCGCGACCGTGGCGACGAGGAGGCGCAGCGTCTCGACGACGATTTCGTCACCGCCCTCGAATATGGCATGCCGCCGGCTGGCGGCCTCGGTATCGGCATCGACCGCCTCGCGATGCTGCTGACCGACAGCCCGTCGATCCGCGACGTGATCGCGTTTCCGACCATGCGGCCGAAGGCCTGACGGCCACTACGCCGTTGCCGGTCGCCGCAGCAGCGCCAAATAAATCCCCGCCGTCGCCAGCGCCATCGCCAGGATGACCGCGCCCATTGGCACCGGCGTGTTGTCGTAGAAGGCGTCGACGGCATAGCCGGCAATCGCGCCAGCGCCCATCTGCACCATACCCAAGAGCGCGGCGCCGGTGCCGGCCATATGCGGAATTGGCTCAAGCGCCGCCGCCATTGCGTTGGGCGCCACCACCGCCTGGCCCCATATATAAAGCATGAACCCGACCATCACGCCGCCGGCGCCGCCCCAGCGCGTGATGCACGCAGCCAGCACCACCGCGCCGCCAGCAACGGTCACGATCAAGCCCCAGCGCAACACGCGCTCGTGCCCGTGTCGTCGCAGTAGCCGCTTGTTCGACAGTGCGCCGATCACCAGCGCCACCGCTGCCAGCGCGAAATAATAGCCGTAGTGCTCCGGCGCGACGCCGTAGATGGAAATAAACACGAATGGCGAGCCCGACAGGAAAGCGAAGATACCGGCCCAACACAGGCCATTGAGCAGCGCGTAGCCGAAGCAAAGGCGGCTGGCCAGGAACGTCTGATAGTTGCGGACCAGGCGGCCGAACCGCAAGGCGTCGGCATCGGGCGCCTTCAGCGATTCGGTGAAGCCGAAGGCGATCACCACGAACAGTGTGCCGGCGAACAGCGTCAGCGCGACGAAAATCGCCCGCCAGCCGAAATGTACCAACAGCCAGCCGCCGACGGTCGGCGCGACCAGCGGCGCCAGCGCGAAGACCGCGGTGAGCGACGAGAACATCTGCGCGGCGTGCGGGCCGCCGTAATGGTCGCGCACGACGGCACGGGCGAGGACCGGGCCGACGCAGCCACCAAAGCCCATCACCAGCCGCGCCGTGATCAAGAGGTCGATACTCCGGCTCAGCGCACAGACGATGGCTGCGCCGACGTAAATCACCAAGCCGGCGATCAGAATCGGCTTGCGGCCGAAGCGATCGGACAACGGCCCGTGGAAGAGCTGGCCGACAGCGTAGCCGATGATGAACAGACTCAGCGTCAGCTGCACGCGTTCGGGCGACGCGTCGAATTCGGTGCTCAAGGCCGGCAACGCCGGCAGACTCATGTCGATGGCGAGCGCCGTGAGCGCGGTCATCGCGCCCAAGAGCACGACCGACACGCGCGAATCGGAACGGATCATGGCGGTAGCCGTTACCCGGCGTTCAGGGGTTCTCGAGGCTCAACACGCCGCTGTCGATGTCGTAGGCGAAGAGCTCGGCATAGCGGGCCCAGTTGATCACCGTCTCGAAGACCTGCCGTGCTTCCTGCTCGGACAGATAATCTTCGAGTTCGGCGAGAAAGCGACCTTCGGGTGCGCTGTGTCCGGGCCGCTCGTCGAGCACACGGCGGATGTGCGCAGCCAGCGGCACGGCGCGCCGCATGTGGTCGTTGAAGATCAGCTTGCGGTGCTGGAGATCGGCCGCGGCGAAGGTGCGGCCGGCTGGCAGAACTTCGATGTCGCCGCCGCCGACCTGGGCGAAACCGAGAAGCTGGAGCGTCTCCACCAGCACCATCAAATCGTCGGTCGACAGATGCTCGCTCTCGGCGAGCTTGGGCAGGTCGGCGCGGCCGTCATAAGGCGATTGCGACAGCGCCTCGAGCAAGCCGGTCAGCTGCTGGATCGAGGCGTCGGGCAATCGATAGCTGAGGCCGATCGGCTCGGCGCGGCGCTTGGCCGCCTCGGTGCCGGGTACCGTGGTGAGCAGCGTGTAGACCTGATCGACCAGGTTGCGGAAGATCGGGTTGGCCTGGTCACGCGGCCGCGGCAACGGCACCGGAATGTCGGCGCGGATGCAGCCGGGATCGCTGCCGAACACGATAATGCGGTCGGCCAGGAACACCGCATCCTCGATGTTGTGCGAAACCAGGATGATGCCTTTGGTCGGAATGCGGCGGTCGCGCCACAGATCCTCGACGTCGCCACGCAACGTCTCTGCGGTCAGCACGTCGAGCTGCGAGAACGGCTCGTCGAGCAGCAACACGTCGGGGTTGACCACCAAGGCGCGGGCAAAGCCGACGCGCTGGCGCATGCCGCCCGACAGCTCTTTGGGATAGGCCGATTCGAAACCATCGAGGCCGATCAGGTCGATGGCGGCAATGGCGCGGCGATGACGCTCGTCGAGCGGCACGCCCTGGGCCTCGAGGCCGAGCTCGACGTTGCCCAGCACCGTGAGCCACGGGAACAGCGCGAAGCTTTGGAACACCATGGCGATGCCATGGGCCGGATCGTCGATCCGCCGGCCGCGATAGCTCGCGAAACCGTCCGACGGTTCGGTCAGGCCGGCAAGGATGCGCAGGAAGGTCGACTTGCCCGAGCCCGATTTGCCCAGGATGGCGACGATCTCGCCTTCCTTGAGGGTGAAGTCGATGTGGTCGAGCACCAGGCGACCGGCGGAATCGCCAGTTGCGTAGGTCTTGCACACTTGGTGCGCGGCGACGAGGCCGGTGCCGACATCCGCGGCGAAGGTGGTATCGGCGGGCATGTCACCAATCCTTGATCAATCGAGCCGCAGACGTTCTTCGGCGAGTTGATACAGACGCCGCCACACCAGGCGGTTGAACACCAACACGTATAGACAAAGCACCGTGATGCCGAGGGCGATGCGCGGGAAGTCGCCCTTTTCGGTTTCGGTGGCGATATAAGCGCCGATCCCAGTGGCCCGCAAGGTCGTATCGCCCCAACGCGCGATCTCGGAAACGATGCTGGCGTTCCACGAGCCGCCGGAGGCGGTGACGGCGCCGGTGACGAAGGCGGGGAAGATGCCCGGCAGGATCAAGCGCCGCCACCATAGCCAGTTCCGGACGCCGAGATTGCCGGCGACCAGCAGGT
Organism: Allostellaceae bacterium; assembly: GCA_035275845.1. Lineage (GTDB taxonomy): Bacteria > Pseudomonadota > Alphaproteobacteria > ATCC43930 > CGMCC-115725 > REEB95. Next base: position 33,334 of record DATEMD010000234.1, read on the forward strand.
AATCGTTGGGCAGCGCCAGCGTGCCGGCGATGACGTTGAACAGGATGTACCATTGCGTGCCGAGGATCATCAGCGGCGACAGCCAGATCTCGGGCGTCAGCCGATAGACGACGATCAGCGACACCACGATCGGGAAAAACAGATTGGCCGGAAACGCGGCGAGGAACTGGATGACCGGCTGGATGCGGCGCGCCAGGCGCGGCCGCAGCCCGATCCAGACGCCGATCGGCACCCACACCAGCGCCGCCAACACGATCAGCACGACGACGCGCACCAACGTGATGGCGCCGAGGACGAAGACGTGGCCGACCTCCGTCCAGCCGACCTCGGCATGGACGAAATGCCCGATCTCGACCAGCGCCGCCGCCGAACCGCCGACGAGGATCACGGTCCACATAATATCGAGCGTGCGTCCGAACCACCGGCCGCGTCGGGCGACGTTCGGTATCTCCGGTAACCGCTGCGCGACCCGGCTCGAAACGAGAGCCATGAGAGAAAGCACCCACGCGACCGCGTGGAAGATGCGCGCACGCTGCAGCATCGTCAGGAACCACGGCGGCTCGATCTCGTCGCCGCCGATGGCCTCGACCTTGAAGCGCTGTACCCACGCCAGCAACGGCCGGAACAGCAGCTGGTCGTAGACCAGGATCAGCACCAGCATGGCGAGAATGGCGTAGCCGACGGCTTGCAGGTCGCGCTGGTCGATCGCCACCGAGATGTAGGAGCCGATGCCCGGCAACAGCACGTTGTTGCCGTTGACGCTGATCGCCTCGGATGCCACGACGAAGAACCAGCCGCCCGACACCGACATCATCATGTTCCAGACGAGCTGCGGCAGCGCGAACGGCATTTCGAGCTGCCAGAAGCTGTTCCACGGCGACAGGTGATACATGCGCGCCGCTTCGCGCAAATCGTGCGGCACGGCGATGAAGGATTGATACAGGCTGAACGTCATGTTCCATGCCTGCGACGTGAAGATGGCGAAGATCGCGGCGCACTCGTAGCCGAGCAGGCTGCCGGGGAAGAGCGCGATGAATCCGGTCACGGTGATCGACAGGAAGCCCAGGATCGGCACCGATTGCAGAATGTCGAGAATCGGGATCAGCAGCTTCTCGGCCCGCTTGCTTTTGGCCGCGATCGCCGCATAGACGATGCTGAAGACCAATGACGCGGCCAATGCCACGGCCATGCGCATCACGGTCCGCAGCGCATAGGCCGGCAGATGGCGCGGATCGAGCGAGATCGGCAGCTGTTGGCCGGCGTGGTACGGGGCGCTCATCTGGTGGCTCGCCCAGGCGAGCAGGATGAGGCCGCCGAACACCAGCGGTAGCGCGATCCCGTCCCAGACGCTGGGACGCAGGCGCGACGGCCACGCGACGATCGGCAGTCCCCAACGCTCCGCCATGATCCTTCGTCCCGCTTGCGTGCCGTCCTAGATTGGCGTCCCGTCTTTAGCGCAAACTTGGGGCGGGATGAAAGCACCGTGCGCGCCTTGAGTGCGGCGATGGAGACAGAATCATGACACTACGAACCCGCCTGACCGAGAAACTCGGCATCGCCCATCCGATCCTCTTGGCGCCGATGGGCGGGGTCGCGGGTGGTCGGCTTGCCGCCGCGGTCAGCGATGCCGGCGGGCTCGGCCTCATCGGTGGCGGCTATGGCGATGACGCTTGGCTCGACCGTGAATTCGCTGCCGCCGGCAATCGGCGCGTCGGGTGTGGTTTCATCACCTGGTCGCTGGCCAAGAATCCGGCGTTGCTCGATCGCGTATTGGCGCATGCGCCGGCGGCGCTGATGCTGTCCTTCGGCGATCCTCTACCGTTTGCCGCGCGTATCCGCGCCGCCGGCAGCGTTCTCATTTGCCAAGTGCAAGACCGCGAGCAAACGTTGCGGGCGCTCGACGCCGGCGCCGAGATCATTGTCGCGCAAGGCACCGAAGCCGGCGGCCATGGTGGCGCGCGCGCGACCCTGCCGCTGGTGCCGGTGCTGGTCGATCTGGTGGCGCGCCGCGCACCCGAGGCGATGGTCGTGGCGGCAGGCGGTATCGCCGACGGTCGCGGCCTCGCCGCCGCCTTGACGCTCGGCGCCGAAGGCGTTCTGGTCGGCACCCGCTTCTACGCGACCACTGAGTCGTTGGCACACGATCTCGCCAAGGCGCGCGTCGTCGCCGCGTCCGGCGACGCGACCCTGCGCACGACGATTTTCGACATCGTCCGCGGGCTCGATTGGCCGAAGCCTTATACCGGCCGCGCGCTCAGCAATGCGTTCAGCGGGCGGTGGCACGGCCACGAGGCGGACCTGTCCGCGCGCGTGACGGACGAGATGAAGCGTTATAAAGCGGCGGTCGAGGCTGGCGACTTCAGCACGGCGGTGATCTTCGCCGGCGAAGACGTCGACTTGATCGACGACACGCCGCCGGCGGCAACCATTGTCGCCCGGTTGGCGCAAGAAGCCGAGCGCGCACTGCAAGCCGCGGCACGGCGCCTGGCGTAAGGGGGAAAACGATGGAAAACACCGGTGACGATCTCAAGAACCGGTCGCTGTGGCGGCGCTCGGGTTATGCGCTGAATGGCATCTTCGCCGGACTCAATCGCGAAGGCAGCCTGCGGCTCGAGCTCGCGGTCGCCGCCGCGGCGCTGATCCTGCTTGCGTGGTTGCGGCCGCCGGCGGTGTGGTGGGCGATCGGCGTGCTGATCATGGCTTCGGTGCTCGCAGCCGAACTCATCAATTCAGCGATCGAAGCGCTCGCCGATCATCTCCATCCGACGCTGCACGCCGAGATCCGCGTGGTCAAGGACATGGCGGCGGGCGCCATCCTGGTGCTGAACCTGGCGGCGCTGGTCGTGCTTGCACTATTGCTGGCGACGGCGCTGCGCTAACGCCAGAATTCGCGCGTGGCGACGCGGCAACCTTCGGCCATGGCCGCGAGCTTGGCCCAGACCACCTGCGGATCGACTGCGGCTTGGCCGACCCAAGTGCCGTAGCCGCAATCGCTGCCCGCGATCACGTTCTCGCGCCCAACCAGCTTGGCGTAGCGCCCGAGGCGCTGGGCGATCAGTTCGGGATGCTCGATGAAGTTCGATTTGGATTCGAGCACACCCGGAATCAGAACCTTGCCGTCCGGCAGTTTCACCGTCTCGAACAGCTTCCACTCGTGCGCATGGCGCGGGTTGGCGGCCTCGAACGAGATCGCCGCCGGTTTGGCCTTGAACACCAGATCGATGATATCCGCGATGGGCACGTCGCAATGGTGCGGACCTTCGTAATTGCCCCAACACAGGTGCATGCGCAAATTCTCGGCCGGAATATTGCGCACCGCGTGGTTGAGCGCCTCGATGTGCAATGCCGCCATCTTGCGGAACGCCTTCAAATCGAGGTCGCCGAATTGAATATGCCGACCCATCGCCAGATCCGGGCAATCGAGCTGCAGGACGATGCCGGCGTTCGCCACGGTTTCGTATTCGGCGCGCATCGCCTCGGCGATCGCCGCGAGATAGGTTTCGTGCGATGGGTAATGGCCGTTGTGAAAAAATAGCGAGATCACGCCTGGCGAGGCGGCGCTCATGAAGGCGGCCTCGTGGCGCGTGCCCTGGAGTGCCGCCTTGAGGTTGGCGACGTCGGTGCGCGCCGCTTCGGCGTCCTTCACCGTAATCGGTCCGTTGCAGCTGGGCGTCTTGCGGCGTGCGCGGCCGGGATCGCCGAACACCTTGCGGTGCAGGGTGGGAAAATCGGCGAGGTCCTTGTAGCTCGTCACCGGAATGCTTTCGCCGCCGAAGCCGGCGAGCCGGTCCTTGATGTAGGTGGCATAGCTCGGCTTCGACATTTCGCCGTCGTTGACGATGTCGACGCCCGCCGCGCTCTGCTTGCGCACGATTTCGCCGACGGCGTCACGGATATGCGCGTCGAGCTGGCCGCGATCGACCGGGACGCCTTCCTCCTTGGCGTACATGTCGCGGATCAACCGCTCTGGCCGCGGCAGGCTGCCGGTGTGGGTACTGAGAAAGCGCTCGGTGCTGCGTTTCATCGATTTCTCCGTACCGCGCGACCTAGAGGATCGGCCAGATCCAGAACGCCAAACCGACCAGTGCGATGAAACCGCCGCTCAACACCTCGCCGTAGCGCTCGAGCGCACCGAGCCGCACGCGCTCCAAGCCTTGCGCCGAAACCGTGCACAGCACCACGTAGGTTGCCATCGTGCTCGCGGCGAAGAGCAACGACATTGTGACGATCAGGCCAACGCCGAATTTACCGGCGGCGAAGAACGCTGGCACGCCCTCGATCATCGGCGACGAGCCGAGGATCAGCAGCAAGGCGCCGCGGCCGGTCACCTTATGGGTATGGTCGTGCAGCGGTGGGTCGAATTCCACCGCCGCCGTGATCGCGTGGGCCGTCGCCAAGGCGTGCGCATGGATGTGAACGTGCGGCGAACGGCCTTCGTGGCGGTGCAGGTGCACGTGGCGCATCACGCCCTCGTTGTGCGTATGGTCGTAACCATGACCACCATGACCATGATGGTGGCCGTGATCGTGCGAATGCCCGTGTCCATGATAATGGCCGTCATGGCCGTGGCGTATTTCACGCAGCCCGGCAATCACGAACCAGCTGCCGAAACCGATCAACGCAACGCTCGACAGCGTATCGACGATGCCGCCGAAGCGCTGTGCGGCGGCGACGCCGAGCAGCCAGATGGCGGCGCCGATGATCAGCGTCGAGACAACATGACCAAAGCCGGCCTGAGCCGCAGCGCGTGCGGTTTCGGCTCGCGACCAGCCGTGCTGCCGCGCCAGCATGGCTATCGGCACCCAATGGTCGGGCACCATGGTGTGCAGGACGCCGACCGCAACCACCGCGGCTAACAACAGAAACGCAGGCGCGGTATTCAGGTTGTCGACGAGGGACATGAGGCTCTCCGTAACCGGCTGCGGGTGAGCTTATGGAATTGCGCCCGCGAAGTATAACCTTCGCATGTTGTCCCACCGATATCGGCGGTAAAGGCTTGCGGGCAAAGGGGTGTTGATCGCCTTCCGAGCGTGCATCACTATAACCGCAGCCATGGCCAAGAAGAATCGCGCGCCGATCATCGTCAAACCCGAGGATGTCGATCCGCACTATGACTGGAAGCGGCCGCTCATGGCCTTGGGGCCGAACGCGGTCGATTTCGAGGAGCGCATCGATTTTCGCCGCTTGCACCGCTATCGCCTCGGTCGTGCGCGCCAGGCGCTGGCGAAGTCGCGCCTCGGCTCGCTGCTGGTCTTCGACCAGTACAACATCCGCTACATCACCTCGACGGTGATCGGCAATTGGGCGCGCGACAAGTTCACGCGTTACGCCCTGCTGCCGGGCGCCGGTGAACCGCATATTTGGGATTTTGGCTCGGCGGCGAAGCATCACCGCCTCTATGCGCCTTGGCTCAAGCCGCACAACTGCCACGCCGGCATGCTGGGCTTGCGCGGCGCTGTCGCACCCAAGATCGGCCTGATGCGCAAGGCCGCCGAAGAGATCAAGTCGATCCTCGTTGAACATGGTGTGGCGAATGAACCCGTCGGCGTCGACGTGGTCGAGCCCGCGATGCTGTTCGAACTCCAGGCGGTCGGGCTAAAGACCGTCGACGGCCAGCAAGTGATGCTCGACGCGCGCGAGATCAAAAGCAACGACGAGATCACGCTCTTGAACATGTCGGCGGCGATCGTCGACGGCTGTTACCAGACCATCGCCGAGCATCTGAAGCCCGGCATCCGTGAGAACGAGATCGTGGGTCTCGCCAACAAGCGGCTTTACGAACTCGGTTCCGACGACGTCGAAGCGATCAACGCGATTTCGGGCGAACGCTGTTCGCCGCATCCGCACAATTTCACCGACCGGCTGATCCGCCCAGGCGACCAGGCGTTCTTCGACATCATCCAATCGGTGCACGGCTATCGCACCTGTTACTACCGCACGTTCAATGTCGGCCGTGCGACGCCGGCGCAGCGCGACGCCTATAAGAAGGCGCGCGAATGGATCGACAAGGCGATCTCGCTGGTCAAGCCGGGCGTCACCACCGACAAGATTGCCAAGTGCTGGCCCAAGGCCACCGACATCGGCTTCGCGAGCGAGATGGAGGCCTTCGGTCTGCTGTTCGGCCACGGTCTCGGTCTCGGCCTGCATGAACGGCCGATCATCTCGCGGCTCAACTCGTTCGACGATCCGCAGGAGATCAAGGCTGGCATGGTCTTCGCGCTCGAGACCTATTGTCCGGCAGCCGATGGCTATTCCGCCGCGCGCATCGAGGAAGAGGTCGTCTGCACACCGACCGGCGCCAAGGTGATCACGCTTTATCCGGCGGACACGCTGCCGATCGCCAATCCGTACTAGAACGATTTCTCGTATTCGAAGCGCCAGCGGATGGTGCCGCGCTCCGTTGCGTTGTTGAGGCCGAAGAGATAGCCGGCCTCGTACTTGATCTTGCCGTATTGATAAAAATTCGCCGAGCCCACGATCACCGGTCCAGCGCGATGCGTCGGATCGGTCATCGTGAGGCGGTCGGCAATATTGTTGAAGTTGCCGTAATACTCGATGCCTGGCGCGAAGAACGGGCTAAGCTGAACGCGCGACTGCCACGCGACAGCAACCGGCGTCGCGTCATTGCGGTTGCGCCCAACCTGTTTCGAGACGAACAGGTTGAGCGTGTGTAGTGTCGTCAAGTTCGAGCCCAGCGTGTCGTTCCATTCGCGCTGCACCGTCGGCCCGAAAGAGAATTGGTCGGCGTTGGCGCGCGAGGCGGCATGCGAGTACTGCGCGAAGAATCCCGGTGTCAGCCAATATTCACCCGGTTCGGCGAGCTGGAAGGTGTTCTCGAACGTGAAGCCGCTGAACGCATTGTTGGCGCCTGGCGGCGCGTTGAACGGCGCTTCGAGCTCCGGCTCCCACCATGGAAACAAGCCATAGCCAAGCTCGAACGTGTAGCTCTGGTTGTTGTTCATGGCCGAGCGGCTGTCGAGACTGGTCGAGCCGTTGTGTTCGAATTCGAATTCACGATAGTCGACGGTCGGATAGCGGATTTCGAAATCGGCCCGCGCCGCGACGATACCGGCGACCAGCGTGGCCGCGAGGGCGAACGAAAATCCAATGCGTTGCACAGTGTCCCCCGCGGTGTCTGGCGGCTATTTCGCGACGATGGTGCCGCGCGCCTTCGGATTGAAATCGTCGAAGAACACGTAGCGTCCCGGCGCCAGCGGGCCGAGATAGATGATGACGGTGCCGTCGCCGACCACGACCTTTTCGCGGTTGAGGTCGTTGCTTTCGAATTCGGACGGCGCCTTGTCGAGGTTCTTCACCGTCAGGGTGAACTTGACGTTGGCCGGCACGTCGAGCTCGGTGACGTCGAATTTCCGGTCCTTGATGGTGAGAGTGAAGGCGGAGTCGGCGGCGTGAGCGACCATGGGGGCCGTCAGCGTCGTCGAAAGGAGGAGGGCCAAAAGGCTTCGTTTCAGCATGTTTCCGACGCTAATGCGAATGACTTGCAATTGCAAGAGTTGTCTGCGGGCGGACTGTCGCACCGGGCGAGCCGTCGCCCACGGCGCGATCGCCGCGGTCGGGCGCATGGTCGGCATTCGGGGCCGCGGATTGCCTCGCCGGGATAAAAGGCTTAGAGGTCAACGCTCCATAAATCACGGACCGAAAACGCGAGGCGCGGCATGGCGAGCGGTTCCAACGTTCACACGATCGGCTGGATCGGCACCGGTCGCATGGGATTTCCGATGGCCGAGCGGCTGGCGAAAAACGGTTGCAACGTCACCGCCGTCAACCGCACCCGCAGCAAGGCCGAGCCGCTGATCAAATCGGGTGCGAAACTCGCCGATCGGCCGGCCGATCTCGCCGCATGCGACATCGTCTTTACGATGGTCTCGGCCTCTGACGATCTGAAGGCGGTGACCCTGGGCAAGGACGGCGTGCTTACCAACGGCGGCAAGGCGCCCAAGATTCTGGTCGATTGCTCGACCGTTTCAGAAGAAGCCTCGGCCGAAGTGCGCACCGCCGCACTCGAGCGCGGCACGCAGATGTTGGCGGCGCCGGTTTCGGGCAATGGCAAGGTGGTGAAGGCGGGCAAGCTCACTATTGTCGCCTCGGGTCCCAAGGCCGCCTACGACACGGCGCTGCCTTATCTCGAAATGATGGGGCGCGGCGCGTCTTATGTGGGCGAGGGCGAGCTCGCGCGCATCGTCAAGATCTGCCACAACGTTTTCCTCGGCGCCGTGATCCAGAACCTGGTCGAGGTCACCGTCCTGGCTGAGAAGTGCGGCGTCAAACGCCACGCGTTCCTCGATTTCATCAACAAGAGCGTGATGGGCTCGATTTTCAGCACCTACAAGACGCCGGCGCTGGTCAACCTCGACATGACGCCGACCTTCACGCCTGTTTTGCTGCGCAAGGACCTCGATCTCGGACTGGCGGCAGCGCGCAAAGCTGACGTGCCGATGCCGGTGACGGCGGCGACGCGCGAGCTGGTGCAGAATCTGATCGGTTTGGGATTCAAGGATCAGGATTTCGCGACGCTGCTGCTGCAGCAGGCGAAGAATTCCGGCCTCGACATCAAGCCCGAAAACGTCAAGGTCGGCGACGGACTCAGCTGAGCCCGCAAAAAGTGACGGCCCCCGACATGGGGGCCGTTTTTTGCGCCCGCGTCGATTTTTACAGCGCCGGCACGTCGGCCGGCAGCCCCAATGCGATCCGGCCGTAGAGCGTACCCGCCGCGTCCCAATTGACGACCACGTGCGCCGCGGCGGCATGGACATCGCGCCAAGCGCGTTGCAACGGATGGGTCAGATAAATCGCATTGCCACCGGCGCCGGTGAACAGCAGGTCGACCGCCTTGACGCACATTCGGGTCGTGAAGGCGCCGTCGCGCCGCCAGCGCGCCCGCGCATCCGCCGGGAAATCGCCGGCCGCCTCGGCGAGCGCCGTCGCCTCGTCACAATCGGCCAGCATCGTCTTCTCGGCGGCGTCAGTCAGGGCTGCGGCTTCAGCCAAGCGCAGCTGCAGCGTGGCGAGTTCGGCGACGCGCTTGCCGGTATAGGTGGCCGCGCGTGCGCGCATCGAGTCCGTGAATTCCGCGTTCGCGCCTTGGGCGATGCCCAGCGCCACGCTCGACAGGATGAACGGAAACACGCTGAAGGTCGGCAAGCGATAGAGCGCGCCCGGATTGATCGCGCTGCCTGGGTTGGGGCCGCCGGCGATCGCGCCGACCGTGACGCTCCGATGGTCGGGTACGAAGGCGTCGGCGATCGCCACGTCCTTGCTGCCGGTGCCGGCAAGTCCGGCGGCGTGCCAGGTGTCGATGACGGTGTAGTCGTCGCGCGGCACGATAAAGATTCGCGATTCGGTGACCGCGCCGTTCTCCTCGACCAGCGCGCCGATCATGGTCCAGCGCGACGGGTCGATGCCGCTGGAAAATGGCCAGCGGCCCTTGAGCCGCCAGCCGCCGGCCACGCGCGATGCCCGACCAGCGGGAAACGCAAACGCCGAGCCGATCAGCACATCGGGTCCGTCGCCATCCCAGATTTCGTCCTGCGCCTCCTGCGGCCACATGCCGAGCATCCAATGGTGACTGGCGAGATTGGTCAGCACCCAGGCGGTCGAGCCGCAGGCGCGGGCGACGATGGCGCCGACATCGACCAGCGCGCGGTAGGGCGCTTCGCTGCCGCCGACGCGTCGTGGTTGCAGCATACGGAAGAGACCGGCGGCGTGCAGGTCGGCGATGGTGGCGTCGGGAATGCGGCGTAGCGTTTCGGTTTCGGCCGCACGCTCACGCAATCGCGGCAACAGCGCGGCGGCCCGGCGTTTCAATTCGGCCAGGTCAGGCGCCGGGCTCACGCCGGCTGCGCTCCGGTCAGCGCTGCCATCTCCTTGGGGATGCCTTCGAGGAACGTCACGACCATGGCTTCGATCATCGGATCGATATTTTCCGGCACCGGCAGACCATAGATCCAACGCCGAATGCCGATATAGAAAATCGCCGCGTGCAGCATCCAGACGAGTTCGGCCTCGGTCTCGCTCATTGGCACGCGGTCGAGCGGCGGCAGGCCGTTGGCGTCGCGCACTTCGCGCACCACCGCGACGAAGACATGCTCGCGCAGCATCTTGAAAAAGCGCGCATTGAGGTCGAGGCCGCCCTTCAAGCCGGCGAGGATGAATAGCCGCACACGTTCGTAACCGACGGCGGTGCGGGCATATTCACGGTAGAAGTAGATCAGCCGCTCCTTGAGCGGCCGGCGTCGGTCGGCCAATGCGGCGAACCATTCCTCGCGCCACGGATCGACGAAGACCTCGCGATAGACGCGTTCGATCAGCGCGTGTTTGCTGGGGAAATAGCGGTAGAGCAGCGGCTGCGCGATGCCGAGCCGGCGCGCCAATTCCCGGGTCTGGCCTTCGAACCCCTGCTCGGCGAAGAAATGCACTGCCGCCTGGGCGATCAGTCGCTCGCGCTCGTCGGGCGCCAGCCGCCGCCGTCTGCCGCCTTGCGACCGCGCCTTCCCCCGTCGCGCCGGTTTGCGCGCCATTGCCTCCCCGCCTTGACGCCATCCGCCCGCATGATGCGAGGGCTTGGTTGACGGCGTCTTTTGTCACGACCATTCTTGAAGCAAGCCGGGCGAACAGGCAACCGGCGCGGGGAGGTTGGTTGAAAGCGCCGCCGTTCCGTTATGCCAGGCCGCGCACGCTCGATGCGGCGCTCAAGCTGCTGGCCGAAGGCGGTGGCGATGCGAGGCTGCTCGCCGGCGGCCAAAGCCTGGTGCCGGCGCTCAATATGCGGCTGCTGGAGCCGAAGCTGCTCATCGACATCAACGGGGTGGGCGAGCTGAGCGGTATCAGCGCGAGCCGCGACGGCATCCGCATCGGCGCGCTGACGCGCCAGGCCGCGCTCGGCGCCTCGGATATTGTCGCGCGCCACGCGCCGTTGCTGACGGCGGCCGTGCCCTTCATCGCCCACGAGGCGATCCGCAACCGCGGCACCTTCGGCGGCAGCTTGGTGCAGGCGGATCCGGCGGCGGAATTGCCGGCTTGCGTCGTTGCGCTCGATGCCCAGCTCGAAATCGCCGGCCCACGGGGGCATCGCCGCATCCCGGCGCGCGAATTCTTCCAGGGGGTCTACGAGACCACGCTGGCACACGACGAGATTCTGGTCGCCGCCGAGATTCCGGCGCAGCGCGGCGAAACCCTGTTTCTCGAGCTGGCGCGCCGCCACGGCGACTACGCCATGGTCGGCTTGGCCGGCTGGGCGGCGCTACAGCAAGGCCGGGTCGCCGAGGCACGGCTCGTGTTCTTCGGCACCGACATTCGCGCGATCGAAGCCAAGACGGCGTCGGCGGCGTTGGCGACGTCGGTCGAAGCGGCGATTGCGGCGCTCGATCGCGATTTGACGCCAGTTGCCGACTTCAATGCGAGCGCGGCGATGAAACGCCATCTGGCGGGCGCCTTGCTGCGCCGCGCCTGCGCCGCGGTGATGGCGTCGGCCGCATGAGCGAAACAGTCGCGATCCGCCTGATGGTCAACGGCGCAACGGTTGAACGCGACGTACAACCGCGTCTCAATCTGGTCGATTTCCTGCGCGATGAGCTTGGCCTGACCGGCACCCATTGGTCGTGCGAGCACGGCGCGTGCGGCGCCTGCACGGTCCGTGTCGACGGCGAGATCGTCCGCGGCTGCCTGATCTTCGCCGTTCAACTCGACGGCGCTACCGTGGACACGATCGAAGGCCTGACGGATTCCGGCGCGCTCGTCGAACTGCAAGCGGCGTTCCATGCGCGTAATGCGGTGCAGTGCGGTTTTTGCACTGCCGCCATGTTGCTGACGGCAGATGCACTGCTGCAACGCGACCCCGACCCAAGTCGCGAAACGATCCGCGGCGCGCTATCGGCGAATTACTGCCGGTGCACCGGCTATCACGCGATTGTCGACGCTGTCGCCGACGCCGCCCGCGAGCGCGCCAAGCGGCCATGACCGGGCCGCTTTCGTCCCTCGACCGGCCTGTCAGCTACATCGGCAAAAGTGTACCGCGGCCCAACGCGAAACGGCTGCTCGCGGGACGCGGCCGTTATGTCGACGATGTGCGCTTGCCGCGGCTCGTCCATGCCGCTTTCCTGCGCTGCCCGCACGCGCACGCCCGGCTCGCGTCGCTCGATGTCGGCGCCGCAGCACGGGCGCCCGGTGTCATTCGCGTGGTGACGGCCAAGGACCTCGCCGGCCGCTACACGCCGTGGGTCGGTACGCTGACGCACTTCAAAGGCATGAAATCGGCGCCGCAACATCCGTTGGTTGCCGAGCGCGCAACGTGGCAAGGCGAGCCGGTCGTCGCGGTGATCGCCGAAAGCCGCGCGCTCGCCGAGGACGCGATGGGGCTCATCGACATCGTCTGGAAGGAGCTGCCGCCGCTCACCGACATGCAGGCGGCGCTCGAACCGGGTGCCGCACCGCTGCACGCCGAGCTTGGCGACAATCTGTGCTTCGCCCGCACCATCGATGCCGGCGCGGTCGACGCGGCCTTCGCCGCCGCCGATTGTGTGGTCGAGGAGTCCTACAGCTTCGCTCGCCATACCGGCGTTTGTCTCGAGCCGCGCTCGATCCTCGCCGATTTCGATCCCGCCGCCGCCAGCTTGACCGTGCATTATTCGAGCCAGGCGCCGCATATGATGAAGGAGATCTTCGCGCGTCATTTCCGCCTGCCGGAAAGCGCAGTGCGGGTCATCTGCAACGATGTCGGCGGCTCCTACGGCGTCAAGATCCACGTCTATCCTGACGAGATGGCCACGGTGGCGATCGCGCTGCTGCTCGGCCGTCCGGTCAAGTTCATCGCCGATCGCCTCGAATCTTTCGTCTCCGACATTCACGCCCGCGAACACCGGATCAAAGCACGCATGGCCCTGGCCAAGGACGGCACCATTGCGGCGCTGACGATCGACGACGTCACCGGCATCGGCCCCTATTCCACATATCCGCGCACCAGCGTTGTCGAGGGCAATCAGGTGGTCGGTCTGACGGGGGCCTGTTACCGCTGCCGCAACTATCGTGCGCAGCTGCGCGTCGCCTTCCAGACCAAGCCGCCGACGACGCAATACCGCGCCGTCGGCCATCCGATTGCGACCGCGGTGACCGAAGCGCTGGTCGACCGCGCGGCCGGCGCGCTCGGTCTCGATCCCGTCGAATTGCGCCGCCGCAACCTCATCCCGGACGACGCCTATCCTTGGACGACGGCGTCCGGCCTCAAATTCGAGAAGCTGTCGCAACAGGCGTCGTTGGCAAAGCTGCTCAAGCTGATGGATTACGACGGGTTGCGCCGTGAGCAAGCCACATTACGGCAGCGCGGCATTCATCGCGGTATCGGCATCGCCTGCTTTGTCGAGCTCACCAATCCCGGTCCGGCCTTCTACGGCGTCGGCGGCGCACCGATTTCATCGCAGGACGGCTGCACCATTCGCCTCGATCCGGGCGGCAGCGTGACCTGCGCGACTGGCGTCACCGAGCAGGGCCAAGGCACCGAGACCATGGTGGCGCAGATCGTCGCGTCGACGCTGGGCTTAGCGCTCGATCAGGTGCGTGTCGTCACCGGCGATACCGAGCGCACGCCTTATGGCGGGGGCACCTGGGCGTCGCGCGGTTGCGGCATTGGTGGCGAAGCGGCGCTGCGAGGCGCGCTCGCGCTCAAGGCGAATATTCTCGCGCTCGCCGGCGCGATGCTGCAAGCCGATCCCGCCGCACTCGATCTCGTCGGCGGTTGGGTCGTCGATCGTGACAGTGGCAATCGCCGCGTCGGTCTCGACGAGGTCGGCCGCGCCGGCTATTTCCGCGGCGATACGCTGCCGCCCGGCGTCCAGCCCGAGCTGGTGGCGACGCGCCACTACATGCCACGGCAATATCCCTTCGCCTTCACCAACGGCGTGCAAGCCTCCTACCTCGAGCTCGACGTCGAGACCGGCTTCGTCCGGTTGCTCAAGCATTGGGTGGTCGAGGATTGCGGCCGGGTGGTGAATCCGTTGCTGGTCGAGGAGCAGATTCGCGGCGGCGTCGTGCAGGGAATCGGCGGCGCGCTGTTTGAAGAGTGTATCTATGATGATCGCGGTCAGCTGCTGAACGGCACGCTGGCGGATTATCTGGTGCCGATGGCTGGCGAGATGCCCGATATCGTGGTCGAACACATCGAGACGCCAACCGCCGAATCCACGCTCGGCGCCAAGGGTGCGGGCGAAGCCGGCACCGGCGGCGCGCCGGCGGCGGTGATGAACGCGGTGAACGATGCCTTGACGGCGTTCGGGGTGCGGGTCACCGCCCAGCCACTCTCGCCGCGGCGCGTGCTCGCGGCGTTGGGAAAGGCCTGAGTCCGGCCCAAATAGCCACCCAAAACCGATTGACGAGACTATTGATCGTATGAACAATAGCGCCAAACCCATCCGGTCACCCGCGTGAAGCTCGGCTTTTTCATCATGCCGCTCCATCCGCCGGAGCGCGATTACACCGTGACCCTCAAGGAGGATCGCGAGGCGATCCTGCTCGCCGATCGCGTCGGCTATGCCGAAGCGTTCGTCGGCGAGCACATCACCGACCGCGCCGAGACGGTCACCTCGTGCCTGATGTTCCTCGCGTCGTTGGCGCACGAGACCAAGCGCATCAAACTCGGCAGCGGCACGATCAACGTGCCGAACAGCCATCCGGCGACCATCGCCGCCCAAGTGGCCATGATCGACCACATGCTCGAAGGCCGCTTCCTCATGGGCATCAGCCCGGGCGGCCTGCTGTCCGACGCCGAGGTCTTCGGCAATCTCGACGCCGACCGCACCGCGATGTTTGTCGAAGGCATCGACATGGTGCTGAAGATCTGGTCGACCGCGCCGCCTTACGATCTCGAAGGCAAATATTGGAAGATCAGCACACGGCGCAGCATGATGCTCGACATCGGCCAGGGCATCATCATGCCGCCGTATCAGAAGCCGCATCCGCCGATCGTTGTGACCGCCGTCGCGCCCTTCTCCAAGGGCGTTGTCGCCGCGGCCGAGCGCGGTTGGACGCCGATTTCGGCCAACTTCCTGCAACCGCCCTGGGTCGCCTCGCATTGGCCGATGTACGAACAAGGTTGCGCCAAGGCCGGCCGCCACGCCCGCCACGCCGATTGGCGCGTCGCCAAGAGCATTTGTGTGCTCGACGACGACAAAGCCGCCAAGCGCTATGCGACCGACGGCAATAGCCCATATCGATTCTACTACAAGCAATTGATGACCAAGTTGATCGGTAACGGCCGGCCAGAGCTCTTCAAACACGACCGAGCCATGCCGGATTCCGCCGTGACGCTCGACTATGTCCTGGATTCGCTGGTGATCCACGGCTCGGTCAACCGCGTCGTCGATCAGTTGTTGGCGTTCCGCGAGCGCATCGGCGACTTCGGCACGCTACTCTATGCCGGCCACGATTGGGTCGACCCGCATCTCGGCCGCCGCTCGATGGAGTTGATGGCCACCGAAGTCATTCCGCGCGTCAACAAGGCGTTGGGCGCCGAGGCCGCGGAATGAGAGGTTGCGCCAGTTGGCGGAAACTCACTATCCTCTAGTAATCTCGATCGGCCGGGCCAAAGGGCGCAGAAAAGCCCAAGAAATCAGCCCGTAATAACGATGGTGCCGCGAGCTGAAAATGCGACACCAAGGGAAAATGAGGGAGGAAACCAGAAGCCATGCGTGTCAATCGCCGCAAATTTCTTGCCGGCACGGCCGCGATCGCCGGTGCCGCCGCATTCCCGATGCCGTCGATCGCGCAAGGTACGCCGCTCAAAATCGGCTTGCTGACGGTCAAGACCGGTCCGCTCGCCGCCGGCGGCATCCAGATGGAAGGCGGCGTCGTCACCTTCCTCAAACAACGCAATTACACGATCGCCGGCCGCAAGGTCGATTTCATTTCGGCAGACACGGGCGGTAATCCCGCCGGCGCCAAGGTCAAAGCGCAAGAGCTGATCGAACGCGACCAGGTCGATCTTATTCTCGGTCCGCTGGCGTCGTTCGAACTGCTCGCCATCAGCGATTACGTCGCCGAGCACAAGATTCCGATGCTGAGCCTGGCGGCGGCCGAGGACATCACCCAACGCAAGCCCAATCCGTATTTCGTGCGCGCATCGGCGACCTCGTCGCAGGCGATGAAGCCGCTGGCGGATTACGCCGCCAAGGAGCTCAAGCTCAAGAAGGTCATCACCATCGTCGAGGATTTCGCCTTCGGCTACGAGCAGATGGGCGGCTTCCAGCAGGTGTTCGAGGACGATGGCGGCCGCGTGCTGAAGAAGATCTGGACGCCGATCGTCACGCCCGACTACACGCCATATCTGGCGCAGATCAGCGGCGTCGACGCGGTGATCCAAGGCTTCGCCGGCTCCAATCCGGTGAAGTTCATGAAACAATACGCCGACCAGGGGCTCAAATATCCGGTGCTCACCGGCGAGACGGGGGGCGACGACGCCGAACTCAAGAGCTTCGGCGACGAAGCCATCGGCATGATCAGCGCATGCCCGTACACGATCGACTTCGACAACGAAACCAACAAGCGTTTCATCGCTGACTTCAACAAGCAGGTCGGCAATTGGCCGGGCTTCTATGCGGCCGGGCTTTACGTCAACTGTCAGGTTGTCGAGGCTGCGTTGAAGGCGACCGGCGGCAAGACCGCCGACAAGACGGCCTTCGTGAAGGCGATGCGTGCGGCGCATCTCACCGATACACCGCGCGGACCGGTGCGGTTCGATGACAAGGGCAACGTCATCGGCAACATCTTCATTCGCAAGATCGTCAAGGAAAACGGCAAGCTCTGGCAGAAGACGCTCAAGACCTATGCCAACATCGGCCAGTTCTGGCCGTTCGACGAGAAGAAGTTCCTCGCACAGCCGGTCTACTCGCGGGACTTCCCGCCCTTGAAGAGCTGATCCGAGCCGGGCGGGCGCGCGGCGAGCGCGCGCCCGCCGGGTCGGCGACGTCGGGCGGAACGCTTCGCCATGAACCTCTGGTTGTTGCTGGCCATCAACAGCATCACCTTCGGTGGCCTTCTCTTTCTGTTATCCGCCGGGTTTTCGCTCATCTTCGGATTGATGCGGATTCCCAACCTGACGCACGGCTCGATGTTCATGCTCGGCGCCTATGTCGGCGCCAGCATGGTGATGACGTTCCATCTGCCGTTCTGGATCGGCGCCGTCGTGGCGGCCGCGGCGGTCGCCGTTTTTGGCGGGCTGATCGAGCGGTTGCTGCTGCGCCGCCTCGCTGGGGCGGAGCAGGCGCAGGTCCTGGTGACGCTCGGCATCTCGCTGATCGTTGCCGATTTCTGCCTGATGGTGTGGACGGGCGATCCGATTTCGGTCGCGACGCCGCCCGCCCTCGTCGGCGGCGTGCGTGTCGCCGACTTGTTCTTCCCGACCTACCGTATAGCCATCATCCTAATCGCCTGCGTAATCGGCGCCTTGCTGTGGGCGTTGCTCGATCGCACGCGGCTCGGCGCGATGATCCGCGCCGGCGTCGACGATCCGCAGATGGCGCGCGTCGTCGGCATCCGCGTCTCGCGCCTGTTCACCATCGTCTTCTGTCTCGGTGCGGCGATCGCCGGTTTTGGCGGAATCATGGGCGCGCCGATCCTGTCGGTCTATCCCGGACTCGATAACGACATGCTGCCGCTGGCGCTGGTCGTGGTGATCCTCGGCGGCACCGGCAGCCTGTTGGGTTCGCTGGTCGGCAGCTTCGTCATCGGCTTCATCTACAATTATGGTCAGGCGTTGTTTCCCGAACTCGCTTACTTCGTGCTGTTCCTGCCTATGGTCGTGGTCCTGGTGGTCCGGCCGCAGGGACTATTCGGCAAGCAGGCGCCATGAAAGCGACGCGCATCGGACTCCTCGTCGCTTCTGTCGTCTTGTTGACCGTGCCGCTATGGGTCCCGGGCGACTATTACGTCAGCGTCTGCAGCCAGATTCTGATCTATGCCATCTTCGCGCTCGGCGTCGATGTGCTCATCGGCTATGGCGGATTGGTGTCGCTCGGCCATGCGGGTCTCTTCGGCATCGCCAGCTATGCCGTGGCGTACAGCCTGGCGGCTGGAATCGGCCACATCCCGGCGATCCTCATCGGCCTGGTCCTGGCGCTGGTCGGTACCGCGCTCTTCGCCGCGCTGTCGCTGCGCGTCACCGGCATCGGCTTCATCATGATCACGCTCGCCCTCGGCGAACTGCTCTGGGGCCTCGCCTATCGCTGGATCAGCGTCACCAACGGCGACAACGGCATCAGCGTCGCGCACCGGCCGGCGCCCTTCGGCATTCCGCTCGATGCGCCGTCGTATTTCTATTACGCGACGCTGGCCGTCTTCGCGGTGTCGGTCTTCGTCACCTGGGTGTTCATTGGGTCGCCGCTCGGCACGAGTCTCAAAGGCACGCGTGACCAGCCGCGCCGCATGAATGCGTTGGGCTATCACGTCTGGCTGATTCGTTTTTGCGCCTGCATGTTTTCCGGCCTGCTGACTGCCGTCGCCGGCATCCTCTTCGTCTATTACACTCAGTTCATCAGTCCGCAGACCTTGACTCTCACCGCTTCGGCCGAGCCGGTGTTGATGGTGATCTCAGGCGGCTCGGGCACGCTCCTGGGTCCAATCGTCGGCGCGGCGTTGGTCGAGATCGTCAAGAACATCGCCAGCGCTTACATCACGCGCTGGAACATGTTGCTCGGCGCGATCTTCGTCGCCATCGTCATCTTCATGCCGGATGGTCTGGTGCCAGGTACGACGCGGCTTGTCCGCCGCCTGCTCAAAGCGCGGGCCAAGGCGCCGACGGCGGCGGCCGAACCAACCTCCGGCGGCCCCACGCCATGACCGCGCTGTCGATCCACAAGCTTGAGAAATCCTTTGGCGGCCTGCGCGTCACGCGCGGCCTCGATCTCGTGGTCGCGCCCGGCGAGCGGCGCTTGATCATCGGCCCCAACGGTGCCGGCAAGACGACGCTGTTCAATCTCGTTACCGGCGAGCTCAGGCCCGATGCTGGCTCGGTGACGCTGTTCGACCAGGAGTTGACGCGCCTGCCGTCGCGTCACCGCGCCCATCTGGGACTGTCGCGGACTTATCAGATCATCACGCTGTTCCCCAAGGACACGTTACTGCGGAACGTCACGCTGTCACTGCTCGGCCTGTCGCGGCTGCGCTGGAATCCGCTGTTGCGGCTCGATCGCCAACGGTCGCTGATCGCGCAAGCGGAGGCGGCGTTGGCGCGCGTCGGCCTCGGCCACTTGGCGCATCGCCCGCTTGCCGAAACCTCGTATGGCGAACGCCGCCGCGTCGAGATCGCGATGGCGCTGGCCCAGAATCCACGCGTGTTGCTGCTCGACGAACCGTTCGCCGGGCTTTCGGTCGACGAGCGGCGCGACGTCAAAACGCTGCTGTTCGCGATTCCACGGGACGTCACCATCGTCATGATCGAGCACGACATGGACGTGGCGCTCGATTTCGCCGAACGCATCACCGTCATGCACTTCGGCGAAATCGTGGTCGAAGGCACGCGCGCCGAGGTGGTCGCAGATCCGCGCACCAAGGAGATTTACCTTGGCGAATGAAGCGCTCGTACTCGGCGGCATCGACGCCTTTTACGGCGACAGTCACGTGCTGCACGGCGTGTCGCTCGTCCTCGGCGAGGCGCGGTTGCTCGGCCTGCTCGGCCGCAACGGCGCCGGCAAGACGACGTGCATGAACGTGACCATGGGCATGCTGCGGCCGCGGCACGGCAGCGTCACGTTGTTCGGCCGGGCCATCGCCGGCCGTGCGCCGGAAGATATCGCGGCGTGCGGTATCGCTCTGGTGCCGCAAGGCCGACGCATCTTCCGCAGCCTGACGGTGCGCGAGAATCTGCTAGTGGCCGCGCGGCGGCCGCAAGCCAACGGCGCGCACGCGCCTTGGACCTTCGATACGGTTTACGCCACCTTTCCGCGCCTCAGGGAACGGCAGAACCAGGTCGCCGGCTACCTGTCCGGCGGCGAACAGCAGATGCTGGCCATCGGCCGAGCGCTCATGGCCAATCCGCGCGTGCTGCTGATGGACGAGCCGTCCGAGGGTCTCGCGCCGCAGATCGTCGCCGAAGTCATGGCGACCATCCGCCGGCTCAAGGAACAGGGACTCAGCATCATCCTGGTCGAGCAGAACGCCAAGCTGGTATTCGACATCGCCGACGACATCGTCATCCTCAATAGCGGCCATGTCGCGGTCGCCGGTACGACCGGCGAACTGCGCCGCAGTGGCGTCGATCTGCATCAACATCTCGGAATCTACTGAGCCGGCCCACGCGGTGGGTCCCAGCGCGTCCCGATACGGACTCCATCATCCGCTTTACGGCTGCACCGCAGACGGGTTATGCCGTGAAGGTGCCGCCGGGCCTCCGGAGGCGGCTTGCGCCGGGTCGGCGCCAACCTCCGGCGTGTTCCTCGTGGCATGAGGACTGGCCTTGGCGATGATCACGTTCCGGTTACTGTCGTCGACGTTCCGGCCGAGTACGTTATGAAAATTGTCGATCGCATTCGTGGCACTTTCGCGATGGCGCGGCCAGCGCCGTCGATTGCCGCGAGCGTACGGCCACCGCGCAGCTGGCACGACGCCGGGTTCCTGCTCCGGGTCCGTTGGCGGGCCCTGTTGCGCGGCCTTGAACGCCGCCATCTGCGCAGCAACGAGATCGCCCTGACGGTTTTTGGCGCGGCCGTCGGCGCGGCCGTTGGCATCGGTGTCGTCATCGTGCACCAGGTGTCGCAATGGCTGCACGAGATGCTGTTCAAAGTGCCCTCCGATCATTTGCTGAGTGAGGGGGTAGGGCTGTCGTGGTGGCGTGTGCTGGCGGTGCCGTGCGTTGGGGGATTGGTTGTGGGGGTGGCGACGCTGGTGATCCGGCGGTTCCGGCCGCGGGAGGTGGTGGACGCGATTGAGGCGAATGCGCTTTACGGCGGCAAGATGTCGCTGATCGACAGCGCGAACCTGACGGTTCTGACGCTGCTGTCGGGGGGCTTTGGGGCGTCGGTGGGGTTGGAGGCGGCCTATACGCAGATGGGGGCTGGGTTTGCGTCGAACGTGGGGGAGGTGCTGCGGCTGCGGCGGCACGACATGCGGACGCTGGTGGGGTGCGGGGCGGCGGCGGCGATTGCGGCGGCGTTCAATGCGCCGCTGGCTGGTGCCTTCTATGCGTTTGAGCTGGTGATCGGCGCCTATTCGGCGCCGGTCCTGGCGCCGGTGACGGCGGCGGCGCTGGCGGCGACGTTTGTCGAGCGGCTGATCGGGCAGGCGAAGCCGATCTTCTTTGTGTCGGAGTCGATCAGCATCGGCGGCTGGGACTATCCGCTGTTCGGGCTTTTGGGGGTGGCGGCGGCGGGGATCGGGATCCTGACCATGCTGTGCGTCACCTGGATCGAGCGGGGCCTGCGGCGCAATGCGATTCCGGTGTGGGCGCGACCGGCCTTGGGCGGGCTGGCGGTCGGCCTGATGGCGTTCTTCTGGCCCGAGGTGCTGGGCAGCGGGCATGGCGGCATCGAGCTGGTGATCGCCAACAACTTCCCGCCGCTGGCGTTGCTGCTGCTGGTGCCGGCGAAGGCGCTGGCGTCGGCGTTTTCGGTGGGGTCGGGGTTCCGCGGCGGGTTGTTCAGCTCGGCGCTGTTTCTCGGGAGCATCTTCGGCGCGGCGGCAGGGGCGTTCCTGGCGGTGCTGTTGCCGGGCCTCGGCATCGACCGGCTGGCCTACACGGTGGTGGGCATGGGGACGATGGCGGCGGCGATCATCGGCGCGCCGGTGACCATGATCCTGCTGACGCTGGAGATGACGGCGAACTTCTATGTCACCCTCGGAGTGATGGTGGGGGTGATCGTCGCCTCGATGATCGTGCGCTCGACCTTCGGCTATTCGTTTGCCACCTGGCGGTTCCACCTGCGGGGGGTGCCGATCCGCGGCGCGCAGGATGTCGGCTGGATCCGCGACCTGACGGTGCGCAAGATGATGCGCCGCGACATTCATACCGTGTCGGAGAACCTGCCGCTGGCGGAGCTCAGGGCGCAGTTCCCGCTGGGCGGCACAAACCGCGTCTTTCTGCTCGACGCCAAGGGCGACTACGCCGGCATGGTGGTGACCGCCGACGCCCACAACCCCGACCTCGACGAACGCCTGCCCACCCTGCGCGCCGCCGACCTGCGCCAGGCCGAGACCCAGTTCCTGCTGCCCCACCAGAACGTCCGCGCCGCCCTCGACCGCTTCGTCTCCGCCGAAGTCGAAGCCCTCCCCGTGCTCGCCAGCGCCACCGACCGCAAGGTCATCGGCTTCGTCACCGAAGCCTATGCCCTCCGCCGCTACAACCAGGAACTCGAACAGGCCCGCGGCGACGAGTTCGCCGATCCAACCCTCTTCGG
>DATEMD010000235.1:0-21217 GCA_035275845.1 Allostellaceae bacterium
CCGGCGGCGAGGGCGGCGCGGTCGCAGCGCCGATCGCCCATGATCTCCTGCTCGAAGCGCAAAAGCGCGACCCGGCGCGCCGCGTGCCGGCCGAACCCTTCGACGCTACGAAGCTGGCACAGGGCTGAGTCGAACCATGCGTTGGCTTTATGACCCCTCCCAGACGCAGCAGACGTTGAGCGTCAAGCTACTGAACGTGAACTGGCCGCTGGTTGCGCTGGTGACCACCATCGCCGGCGTTGGGTTCGCGATGCTCTATTCGGCCGGCAACGGCAGCTGGCATCCATGGGCCGAGCGCCAGGTGGTACGGTATTTGGTCGCGGCGCTGGTCATGCTCGTGGTCGCCATGGTCGATATCCGCGTCTGGCTGCGGGCGGCCTACGGCTTCTATGCCGTGACGATGATCTTGCTGATCGCAGTCGAGGTACGCGGTGCCATCGGCATGGGGGCGCAGCGCTGGATTGATCTCGGCATCATCCAAATCCAGCCGTCGGAATTCATGAAGGTCGCGCTGGTCATGGTGCTGGCGCGCTATTTCAACGGCATGCCGGCCGAGGAGATCCGCAATCCGGTGAAGCTCATTGTGCCGGTGCTGATGATTCTCGTGCCGGCGGCAATGGTGCTGAAGCAGCCCGATCTCGGCACCGCGACCATGCTCGTGATCGGCGGCGCTGCCATGTTCTTCCTTGCCGGCGTCAGGATTTGGAAATTTGCGGTGGTGCTCGCGGCCGCCGGCGCCGTGGTTCCCTTCGCCTGGCACCATCTGCGCGAATATCAGAAGAACCGAATTCTGACCTTCCTCAATCCCGAGAACGATCCGCTTGGCGCCGGCTATCACAGCTTGCAGGCCAAGATCGCCGTCGGCTCCGGCGGGATTTTCGGCAAGGGGTATTTGTCGGGAACCCAGGCGCACCTTTCGTTCCTGCCCGAGCGCCAGACCGATTTCATCTTCACGATCCTGGGCGAGGAGTTCGGGCTGGTTGGCGGTCTGGTTCTGCTTGCGCTCTATGCCGTCGTCTTTGTCTATGGCTATGCCATCGCCTTCCGATCACGCAGCCATTTTGGCCGGCTGCTTGCCTTCGGCATCACCACCAACCTATTTCTTTACGTCTTTATCAACGTCGCCATGGTGATCGGTCTGCTGCCGGTGGTCGGCGTGCCACTGCCGCTGGTGTCCTATGGCGGCACGTCGATGCTGACCGTGATGTTCGGCTTCGGCCTGCTGATGAGTGTCTACGTCCACCGCGACGTCCGCATCGGCCGCTATGGCGAAGCCGAAACCTGAACCCATCCGGCTCGACAAGCTGGCAGAGGGTTGTTATATACGGCGCCTTCCGGCGCGGGTGCATAGCTCAGTTGGTAGAGCAGCTGACTCTTAATCAGCGGGTCCCAGGTTCGAGCCCTGGTGCACCCACCAGCCTTATCGGGACGTTACGGCCGGCTGGTGATTCGCGGCGATTTCTCGCTGCGCCCTCACGACTTCGGCCGGCGCATGCAAAAGCGCCGGTGTATACCCCTTGCCACTTTTAAACGGCGGCAATTCCGACCGCGCTTACGCCTCGACCGGTTTGAACATCTTGCCGATCTGATCGCGCAGCTCGGACGAGTCAGTATGGCCGTGGACCGTTACCGCGTGCTGCACGGCGATTTCCAGCAACTCCCGCGGGCTATCGGCGGCCATCGAAACAGAGCATTTCATCTCGCTCGGGAATTCGCGACAGTCGATGTAAAGGCGAGTCATTTCGTCCCTCCGTTTCGTCACCAGGACATTCGGGCTGCTTCCAACTCGCGACCACAACGGTTCCGTGACTGATCGCGCGCTTCGCCATCCTACGATGTGCGTCGCTACGTTCTTTGGTCGCGTTGGAATTGTCCGCAGCGTAGGCTCGGTGGTGAAATTTGGTCAACGGCATTCAGCGAATTCGTTATGCGGGTTAACGGATTGTGCCCAGGCACCGCGGCCCCAAGCGTCGCGGTGGCGTTGGCTGCTTCGTCGCGGCATCATGTCGGCCGACAGGCCCCCGCCGTTGACCGGTAGTCGCAAAAGTTCGGAACGGAGGGCGGCAATACATGGCCGGCGATCTTGCGAAGTTCGTTAAGACAACGCGCTTCGGACCGGCCCAGCGAACTCGCGCACTACCCTACTGTCGATACGGCTGCCAATCACAGCCCAAGCTCGGTGAGACCCGGATGGTTGTCAGGGCGTCGGCCAAGCGGCCAGTGAAATTTGCGCTCCGATTCTTTGATAGGCATGTCGTTGATCGAAGCGAACCGCCTCTGCATTAAACCAGCTTCATCGAATTCCCAGTTCTCGTTCCCGTAAGACCGGAACCATTGGCCGCTATCGTCGTGCCATTCATAGGCGTAGCGCACGGCAATCCGATTGCCCTCGAACGTCCAGAGCTCCTTAATCAGGCGATAGTCGAGTTCCTTCGCCCATTTGCGCGTCAAGAATTCGACGATCGCTTGACGCCCGACAGGAAACTCGGCGCGGTTCCGCCACTGGCTATTCTCCGTATACACCAACGCGACGCGCTGCGGGTCGCGGCTGTTCCAGCCATCTTCCGCCATACGGATTTTCGCGATCGCGGTTTCGCGCGTGAACGGGGGCACCAAAGCAGCCATCTTCTTCTCCATTTTCTAGGTTGGCGATCTTAGATCAAGACGCGAAGATACAGCGCGTAATACACGTCTTGTGATCGATAGTTACTTGCCGCGAAAAACCGGTTGGCGCTTTTCCATGAAGGCACGCCGGCCTTCGACGTAATCCTCGCTGGCGTAACAGCTGGCGACGATCGCCTTACATAGATTGCGGTCGATCTCGGGTGATGGCTTGACCAGTTCAGCGACTATCCGTTTGGTCGCCGTCATGCTCAGCGGTGCGTTTCCGGCGATGCGTGCGCAGTAGGCGTGGGTGAACGCTTCGATCTCCGTATCGGGCTGCATGTATTCAACCAGACCGATCGCCAATGCCTCGTCGGCCGACACGTGCCGCGCGCTATAGAAGAAATCCTTGGTGCGCGCCGGTCCGATCAGATCGATCAGTTTCTTGATGTCGGACCACCGATAGGTCAGGCTGAGACGCGCCGCGAGACTGGCGAAACGCGCACTCGATCCGGCAAAGCGCAGGTCGCAGGCCAGCGCGACGCCCAGGCCGATGCTCATGCAATAGCCCTGGATCATGGCAATTGTCGGCTTCGGAAACTGCTGTACCCGGGTCAATGCGGTTTCCGAGATCGTGCTGTAGCGCTCCTGGTCGGCAGGTGTACCGCGCAGCCGCTCGAATTCTGAAACATCGGCACCCGAGGTGAAGGCGCGCTCGCCAGCACCGCGCAATACCACGACGCGTACCGTCGACTCGCGCTCGAAGCGATCGAGGATCGTCGGAATCGCCTGCCACATGTCCAGCGACAGCGCGTTACACTTGGCGGGGTTGTTGAAGATCAACCAGCCGATCGCGCCGTCGATCGTGGCGGTGACCCGCTCGGTCGGGGAAATCGCAGCCGTGCTCATCGATGCCTCGCTCGCCGCATTGATATGCGCCGCGACCATCAGAACATATTCTCGAATCCGCTGCGAGGTCGGCGGCCACCCAAACCAACCCGCCGTGGGGAACCATGCCGGCTCTTGCGCGTTTGCCGGCATATACGCTCTGGGTGGAGGCAAGCATGAAGCGCGCGCATGCAGGCGAGAGATCTGTCAAACCGCAACGCCGTCACACCAAAAAGCGCAAGCGGCCTGTGGATCGCACACTACGGCCGGCCCTGTCCGACGAAGAGCTCGACGCCATGAGCGCCGATTCGTTTCCAGCAAGCGATCCGCCGAGTTTCGCAGCCACACGCCCCGGTCGGCGAAACACCGTAAAGTGACGCTGCCGGGTTATTCTGCGGCCAGCGTCACGACTGAATTCTCGTAGGCGGCATTGCCGGTGCCATCGGGGAAAATGCCGCGCTCGGCAATCCAGCGTTGCGATTCCTCGAACACTTCCTTCGTATAGGGCTCGAAGACGATGCGCTCGCCGGGTCCCCAACGCCGCGTATCCATCAGGCCGTGGAAGCGCGCGGGGAACTCCTTTTCATAATAGTGCGTGTAAACCTCGGGCCGCAGGTCGATATCGCGCTGGGCGCGGCGCAGCGCCCGGAAATATTTGCGCACGTCCTCGGAGTCCGGATTGCCGTTGATCATCGAGGCCATCATGAAGGTGGCATCGATCACCTTCCGGAAACCCAGCTGCTCGAGGAAGTAGTAAGGCCCGCTGAACACGGTGACTGCCGGCACCTTGCGGTCGAACAACAACTCCATGCGGCTGAACAGCAGTCCGTCGGCAAAGCTGAGCTTGATGTCGTTCAACGACATGTATTGTTCGAGCGCCTGGATCGTCGCGTAATGACTGCCGGACTGGTAGCCGACGGAAATTGGCATGCCTTTGAGATCGGCCGGCTCTTTGATCGGCGATTCCGGGGGCACAAAAATACCGGCGGGCGAAACCGAGTAGGCGTCGGCATAGAGTTTGGCGTGGCCTTTGGCGGCCGCGACGTTGACGGTCCAATGACAGGCGCCGCTGATATCGCACGCCCGGCCTTGCTCGATCGATTGGAAGGCGCCGACTTTATTGCCGAGTTGGTGGCCTTGCCCGGTGCTCGAATCCATGGTCTCGCGGAACTCGTAATCGAGTCCTTCATCGCGGAAATACCCTTTCTCTTCGGCGACCCATTCTTGCAGTCGGAAATGGGGTGCGATGACGAATTTGCTCATGGTTTCCTCCGTCGTCCGATCCGGTTCAGCAAACTGCGCCGTGCTTCGCCGCATTGCGGCCGGATGGGTTGGTACGCCGCGCACGGATCATCTTAACATGTTCATCCATCAGGCGGCGCGTAGCGGCCGCATCGCGCGCTTCGATCAGCGCAACCAGCTTGTGATGAACTTCGAGGATGTGGAGCGCGACCGCCCGCGTCAGGGCGGGGTTTCGTGTCGGCCACGATACATGTTGCAGGGAGCGCAGCTGTGCCGCCAGCACACGGTTATGCGACGCTTCGGCAACGGCAAGATGAAAGTCGAGACAGGCGCGCGTAAATGCCGGAACGTCGTCGATTAATCCTTCGGCAGCGGCGAGGAGGCGTTTCAAGCCCGCGATTTCGGTCGTGGTGGCGTGCTCGGCGGCGAGCTCGGCCGCTAGCGTCTCGATAGCGCGCTGCGCATCAAGAATTTCGGTGGGGCTGACGCCGGCGAGATCGAGCTGAACGGCGAGCGCCTCGGCAAACTGCCGCGGATTGCCATGCGCGATGCGTACGCCGCCGCCGGCACCGACCTTGATCTCGACGACGCCGAGCGCCGCCAGCGTCCGCAGCGCGTCGCGCGCCGCCATCCGGCTGACCTGGGCGCGTTCTGCGATGTCCTTTTCGGTGCCGAGAAAATCGCCCGGCTTGAGGCGTTTCTCGAAGACCGCTTCGCGCACTTCGGCAACCAGTCGTGCCGACAGCGTGCCGCCTTCCGGTCGCTCGCCAGTCTTGAACAGAACGTGCACCGACACTGCCGACCTCCGTTCGAGGCTCCGATCCTAGCCGGCGTTACAAATATAATAAAATATTATATTTAGGGCAGCATCTGCGACATAGTTGTCCGCTGGTTGTGCTTTCGTCGGCCGGCCAGCGTCTTATGATCGGCGCGCTAATCAGGACCACACCATGACCAAGCTTGGCATCGCCGTCGCCACCATTCTCGCACTCTCGGCCGCTTCGGTGGCCGTGTGGGCGTGGATCTCCATGGGTGCCGTAGAAGTCTCGACGTCGGGCTACATCGCGCTGATCCTGGGCGGGTTGGCGACGCTCGGTCTTGCCGGCGCGCTGATGGCTTTGCTGTTCTATTCGCACGCCAAGGGTTACGACGACGCGGCTGGCGGCCGGCGCGACGACGACCAGCATTGATCGCCTCCACGCGGACCGGATCTCCGACCGTCGACGTCGTGCCGCCGGCCTAACGGCATGCTGTCACGGCGCCGCGGCTTGGTCTAAGAAGGCGCCGCGAGGTGGGGGATGAAGAAAGCCGGGTTGTGGTGGGCGCTGCTGCTAACGGCTCTGGTTGTGAGCCGGCCGGCATGCGCGCTTGATCATGTGATCTTCGGCACCGATTGGCGTGCCGAAGCCGAGCACGGTGGCTATTACGCGGCGATCGCCGAAGGCATCTATGCCCGGCACGGGATCGAGATCGAGCTGCGTCAGGGCGGCCCGCAGATCAATCAGACGCAGCTGCTTGCCGCCGGCCGGCTCGATTTTGCGATCGTGTCGAACAGCTTCCTGCCGCTCAACGTCCGCCAGCAGAACATTCCGCTGATCGCGGTCGCCGCACTCTTCCAGAAAGATCCGAGCGTGCTGATCGCGCATCGCGCCGCCGGGTTCAAGGACCTCGCAAGTCTCAAAGGCAAGCCGATTATGATCGGCGGCGACACGCGCGTCGGTTGGTGGCTGTTCCTCAAAGCGCGGTTCGGTTACACCGATGCGCAGATTCGACCTTATACGTTCAATCTGGCGCCGTTCCTCACCAATCCGCGGGCGATCCAGCAAGGGTATCTGACCAGCGAGCCGTTCCTCATCCGGCAAGCGGGCGGCGATCCGCAGGTCTTTCTGCTCGCTGATTCCGGTTATGCTAGCTACGGCTCGCTGATCGAAACGTCGGCCAAATTGGCGCACGATAATCCTGGCTTGGTGCAGCGTTTCGTCGACGCCTCGATCGAGGGCTGGTACGCATATTTGAAGCGCGATCCGGCCGCCGCCAACGCGCTTATCAAAAAGGACAACCCCGAGCAAACTGACGCGCTGCTGGCCTATGCACGGTCGACCATGGCGGGTCACGGCATCGTTGACAGTGGTGACGCCAAGACGCTCGGCGTCGGTGCGATGACCGATGCGCGCTGGCGCGCATTCTTCGACGTGATGGTGAAACAAGGCCTTTATCCGACCGGAATGAACTATCGCCAGGCCTATACGTTGCGCTTCGTCGATCACCGCGTCGGCCTCAAGACACAACCCTAGGGTGGATGGGGCGTGGCCGAGACCCTGCTTGCCGCCGCCGCGCTGGCAAAATCGTTTCACAACGGCATCGCCGCTCTCGCCGGCGTCGATCTGGCGGTGGCGCCCGGCGAGTTTGTCGGTGTTCTCGGCCCGTCTGGTTGCGGCAAGAGCACGTTGCTGCGTATTTTCGCCGGTCTGATCGAGCCGAGCGCCGGGCATGTCGAGCGTGCCGACGGTCTTGCCGGTCGGGTCGGCTTCGTCTTCCAGGAGCCGACGCTGATGCCGTGGGCAACGGTCGCGGACAACGTCTATCTGCCATTGCGTCTCGCAGGCGTGACGCGCGAGGCGGCATCGCCGCGCATAACCGCGATATTGGGGTCGTTGGGTCTCGGCGAATTCGCCACGGTTTATCCACGTCAGCTCTCGGGCGGCATGCGCATGCGCGTTTCGATCGCCCGCGCCCTGGTGACCGAACCGGCGTTACTGCTGCTCGATGAGCCGTTTGCAGCGCTTGACGAGATCACCCGCTTCAAGCTCAACGAGGAGCTGCGCGCGTTGTGGCGGCAACATCGCTGCACCATCGTTTTTGTCACCCACAGCGTTTTTGAATCCGTGTTCCTGACGAACCGCATCCTCGTCATGACCAAACGCCCGGGCCGCATCGCCGCTGATTTTGCGATCGATTTGCCTGAGGCGCGCGACAACGCCTTGCGACTGACCGAACGCTATGCCGACAATTGCCGCGCGGTGTCGCGCCATCTGGCGGAGGCGATGGCATGAACGGTACATCGCGATTCTGGCGGATTGTGGCGCCGATACTCGTCGGCGCGGTGTTCCTTCTCGCGTGGCAAGCGGCGGTGTGGTTCGTCGGCGTGCCCGCCTATGTCCTGCCGGGCCCTTGGCTCATCACCAAGACGCTGCTGCACGACGGGCCGAGCCTGCTTGGCGCGTTGCTTGTCACCCTGCGTATCACCTTCGCGGCGCTGGCGGTCGCGATCGTTGTCGGCGGCGCTTTGGCGATCCTGTTCTCGCTGTCGCGGCTGCTCGAGGTCAGCCTGTTTCCTTACGCGGTGATTCTCCAAGTGACGCCGGTCGTTGCGATCGCGCCACTGATCATCATCTGGGTCAACAACGTTTTCGCCGCGCTGCTGGTTTGCGCCACCATCGTTGCTTTCTTTCCGATTGTCGCCAACACGACGCTCGGCCTGAACAGCGCCGACCGCAATCTCGTCGATCTGTTCCGGCTCTATGGTGCATCGCGTTGGCAAATCCTCCGGTTGCTGCGATTGCCGTCGGCGCTGCCGTTGTTTCTGGCGGGCGTGCGCATCAGCGGCGGTTTGGCGCTGATCGGCGCGGTCGTGGCCGAGTTCGTCGCCGGCACGGGTGGCGCCGAAACCGGTTTGGCGTCGCGCATTATCGAGGCGGGCTATCGCCTCGAGATTCCGCGCATGTTCGCAGCGTTGCTGTTGCTGTCGTTGGCCGGCATCGCGATTTTCATCGTGCTGTCTTGGCTATCGCGCCGGTTGTTGCGCCACTGGCACGAAAGCGCGCTCGAGCCGGCCGATTAATTCGGTATCAGCACGGCGACCAGTTCGGCGATGCACGCCGGCCGCTCGACGCCGTCGATCGCGAACTGCGCTTCCGTCGTTACCCGTGCGCCCTTGGGCGTCCGATCGACGCTCAGCAGCTTCAGCGTCATGCGCACCCGCGCGCCACTTTTCACCGGCTCGGTGAAGCGAACCTTGTTGAGACCGTAATTGATACGGAGGCGAATGTTATCGACCTTGTAGATCTGATCCATCAGCCGCGGCGCCAGCGCAAGCGTGAGGTAACCGTGCGCCACGGTCGTGCCAAACGGCGAACTCTTGGCGCGCTCGCGGTCGACGTGAATCCATTGATGATCGCCGGTTGCCTCGGCGAATTTGTCGATTGCATCCTGCGTCACCGTGATCCACTCACTGGTGCCGAGAGTCTCGCCGGCCGCGGCGGCAAGCGCGTCAAGCGAAACAAAATGGCGCACGTGTGGTCCCCCCTTGCCGCCAGCATCTCACTTGACGAGCGGAGTCGGGAAGGGGTACGCATAACGTCGTGATCGTGGTGATTTGAGCCGACCGGCTTGCGGCCACGTAAAAAATCCCGCTAAAAGGTCGGAGGCTCGTCGAAGCCCTGACCCGTGCGGGACAGGGCTTTTTTGTTGGCCCGGGTTTACGTGCGCCGCGCCGGCGATTGAGGGAGAAGAACGATGTCTTTGACGCCTCCGCCGCCGCCCGCCTCTTGGCGCCCACGGACCGTTGCCACCCGCGGCGGTTTGCAACGCAGCCAGTTCCTCGAGACCGACGAAGCGATCTTCATGACGTCCGGCTTCGTCTATGGCTCGGCCGAGGAGGCCGAGGCGGCCTTCGCCACCGACGGCCAGCGTTTCGTCTATAGCCGCTATGCCAACCCGACCGTGGCGATGTTCGAAGAGCGGCTGCGATTGATCGAAGGCGCCGAAATGTGTCGCGCCACCGGCAGCGGCATGGCTGCGGTGTTCGCCGCATTCGCCTGTTTCCTCAAGGCCGGCGATCGCGTCGTCGCTTCGCGCGCGCTCTTCGGCTCGTGCCTCCACATCCTGACGCAGATCCTGCCGCGGTTTGGCGTGACGACCGAGCTGGTTGACGGCCGCGACCACGCGGCGTGGGAGAAGGCGCTGGCCAAGGGCGCGCGCGCCGTGTTCGTCGAAAGCCCGTCCAATCCGACGCTTGAGATCATCGATCTCAAGGCGGTTGCCGACCTTGCGCACGCCAAAGGTGCGCTGCTGGTCGTCGACAACGTCTTCGCTTCGCCGCTGCTGCAAAAGCCGCTCGCGCTCGGCGCCGATATCGTTGTCTATTCGGCCACCAAGCATATCGACGGGCAGGGCCGGAGTCTCGGCGGCGCGGTGCTTGGGCCCAAGCCATTCTTCGACGATCATCTGCTGAATTTCCTGCGCCACACCGGCCCGTCGCTGTCGCCGTTCAACGCCTGGCTCTTGGTGAAAGGGCTCGAGACGCTGGAAATGCGCGTCCGACGTCAGTGCGATGTTGCGCTGGCGGTGGCGCGGTTCCTGGAGAAGCATCCGAAGGTCAAGCGCACGCTTTATCCGGGCCTTGCCTCGCATCCGCAACACGCGCTGGCCGCCCGGCAGATGACCGGCTTCGGCAGCGTCGTCTGCTTCGAGGCCGGCACATCGAAGGAGTCGGCATTCCGCGTGATGAACGCGCTCAAGCTCGTGGACATCTCGAATAACCTCGGCGACACCAAGAGCCTGAGCACCCATCCGGCGACGACGACGCACCGCCGCGTGCCGCCGGAGGAGCGCGCGACGCTCGGCATTTCCGATGCGCTCATCCGCATCTCGGCCGGCATTGAGGACGAGGCCGATTTGATCGACGATCTCGATCAGGCGCTGAAGCAGATCTGATCGCCAGCCGTACGCTAGCGACGGTCAGGCGTCACTGACGACGGTGTTTGCGGCTCATAGCCAGCGCCATTGGCCAATGACGCGGCCCTGAATGTACGCCTCGGCCAGTGTACGCTCGTAGGCGTCGTACTTCGGGTTGTCCGAGGTAATGCGTACGCGCGGCGGTACGCTGTGCGGCACCACCTGACAGCGTTTCACCACCAGGCCCAGCCCATCCCACACGACGAATACGCCCGGCGGGCTCGGGTTGCGGTCGCCGGTATCGACCAGAATGCGCTGCCCTGGCTGCAACGTCGGCTCCATGCTGTCGCCCATCACGGTGATGATGCGCAGGTCGCTGGCCGGCGCCGTCGAATAGTGCCGCACCATGCCGCTCGGGAGCGCCCACTCGTCGACAATCTTCTCACCTCCGCCGGTCAGGCCGTCGCCCGCGGCGGCGCGCACGTCGAGCTCTGGAATCCGCAGAATGCGGCCCATCGCCTCGCTTTTTCCGCCGTTCGCCGCCAGCCCGCCCGCCGGCCGCTCACCGGTCGCGTCGACGCCGGCGAGCGCGTAAAGCTCGGCTGCTTCGATTCCGGCCGGCGCGAAGATCGGCACCAGCTTGAGCACCAGCTCCAGCGGCAGGAGCGGTTTTTTGAATCGGTCTTCGTAGTGCTGATACGAGCTGCCGTATTCCATGCCGAGCGCCTGGGCCACCTGGCGGATCGACAGGCCAGCGCGTTGCCGCAGCTGTTTGAGTTTGCGCGAAGCGACCGAGAGGGCGGTCATCGCGGGAGTCTGTACGCTTCCGCCGTCCATGGCTATACGCATTTTACGTTGACACGTTGCCGGGTCGAGCGTACGGTGACGCCAAGTGGCCGGACGCCGATCACGCGTCGCCCGCGCATTCCTGAAGGAGACAGACCGATGGAGGAGAGAATCCGGCGCCATGCGTACTTGCTCCAAGATGAGAACAAAACAAGTACAACGATAATGCCATTGGCGTCGCCTGTCACCGCCTTCGCGCCGCCGCGCGCCGGCTTGTGCGGCTATGTGATTGCGCCGGGCGCGACGCCGTTTTGCGACCGGCCGGCGTTGGCCGGCGGTTCCTATTGCGCCTGGCATCGCGCGCTCTGCGCGGTCGCGCCGGCGAGTCCCGTATTCGCCGCGCTGGCCGCCGCCCAGATCGTCGCTGCTGACAATCGCGCCGTGCCGCCGCCGGAACTCGGCTGGCTCAATGCGCCGCCCGAATTGTTCGACGAAAACGACGACGAACGCCTCGCCGGTCTCGATCTGCCGACGCCCGCGATCGCGCACGACGAATGAGGACGAACGACACGCCATGACCCGATCGCGCAAATCCCGTCCGTCGCGGCTCGAGGCGCTCGCGCCGACGCCCGAACGCTGGGCGAAAGGCGATTTGGCCTTGCTGCCGCGCGCCATCGCCGACGAGCACGGCAGGCCGTCGCGCCCGTATCGCGCCGAGGACACGCTGGCGCGCCTTCAGCGCCAGGGCACGATCACCGGCGAGATGCGCCAGGCCGGCGACGATTTCCACGCCGTGTTCATGCTGGCGCAGCTCGATCCGTTGGGCGCACCCGATCTGCGCCGCGTGCCGCAAGGTGTGCGCGACATGCCGGCGTCGGCGCGCGCTTTGGAGGCGCGGCGCAAGGTGTGGGCCGCGCTCACCGCGCTCGGCGGCGCGGCGTCGCCGGCGGGATCCTGCGTCTGGCACGTGCTCGGCTGCGGCTGGACGCTCAAGGACTGGAGCCTGCGCGCCGGCTGGAACGGCCGCGCGCTGTCGCCCGAAACCGCGTCGGGCATTCTGCTCGGCGCGCTCGGTGCGCTCCAGGCGTTCTATGGTCTGTAAAGCCGGTCGCCCTTTCCAACGGCCGCGGCGGCGGCCACACTGGCGCGATGCAGATCCGGCCGGCAACGGCGCGCGACGACGACGCGATCTGGCGCATCATCGGCCCGGTGATCGCTGCCGGAGAAACCTACGCTCTGCCACGGGAATGGAGCCGGGACGACGCTCTGGCTTATTGGCGCGCGCCCGGCCACGACGTCTTCGTCGCCGAGGATAACGGCGCGGTCGTCGGCACTTATTATCTGCAAGCGAACCAGCGCGGCGGCGGCGCGCACGTCGCCAATTGTGGCTACGTCACCGCCGCCGACGCCACCGGCCGCGGCGTCGCGCGCGCCATGTGTGTCCACTCGCTCGACGCCGCGCGGGCGCGCGGCTTCCACGCCATGCAGTTCAACCTCGTCGTCGCCACCAACGAACGCGCCATCCAATTGTGGGAACGCTGCGGCTTTGCCGCCGTTGGCCGGCTGCCTGGCGCCTTCCGCCATCCGCGTCTCGGCTTGGTGGATGCGCTGGTCATGTACCGCACGCTCTAACGCCCGGTTCTGCGACTTGCTGACTTCGGCTGCGCCCGGCGCTAAAGTTCGCGCGCACGGGCGAAACGCGAGGCGCGTCATGGCGATCGATCAGGCCAAGGTCGAAGAACTCAAGCGGCGCTACGTCAAGCCCAAGGACCTGCCGTTCAAGCTCGGCAAGCTCGGCCACATCGTCATCAACTGCGCCGATCTCGAACGCTCGATCAAATTCTATACCGAGATCATGGGCTTCGAGGTTTCCGACATCTATCCCGCCGATATGGCGCCGGGCGGCATGGCCTTCCTGCGGTGCGGAAGCGACCACCACAGTCTGGCTTTGGTCGGGTCCATGGAAAATGACAAGCCCAACGACAATTACGAGCTCAACCACATCGCCTTCGAGGTCGCGACTTTGGACGACGTGCTCGAGGCGCGGGCGCATCTGGAAAAGCACAAAGTGCCGATCGACTTCGAAGGCCGCCGCCGCGCTGGCGTGCAGATCGCGGTCGAGTTCCGCGACCCCGACAACCACCGGCTCGAAATCTTCTGGGGCCTTGATCAGCTTGCGTCGGGGCAAAAGGCGCGGCCACGCGACGAATGGAAATGGGCGCACTCGCTCGAGGAAGCGATCCAGAATCCGGTGCGGGGTCAGGACACACGGCTCCGCAACCCGACGCTGATGCGCAAGCTCTCGGCCAAGACGCTGCAGGATCAGAAGGAACGATCGCTGGCGACGCAGGGGAAGAAGCTCGGCAAGTAAGGCGCCGGCTCGGGATTTAGGCCGGCAACCCGCGGAAAACGTGGTCGGATCGGTGCTTCGTTAGCGTTTGTTAAAGCATGCGTTCGTATGCTGCGAGCCGGCGAAATCTCTGCTGTGGGCGGCAGGTAATGGCCGGTATGCGACCGCTTTCGCGGCCCTGGATGACCGCGACGGACCCTGTGGATCGAAACCCCGTCGAGGGTGCTGGATGATTCGCCGCTTGTTCGGGCGCGCGATGGGCGCATTGCGCGGGGCGGATGCGACGCGCGATCATCTTGCCGCGGTCGAGAACGCGATTCAGTCGCTGGGCGACGGCGTCGTGCTCTACGGCCCGGACGACCGCGTTGTCTGGTCCAACCGCCGCTTCCGCGAGCTCCACGCGCTGACGCCGCTGGCGTATCGGATCGGTGCGCATATCGGCGATATCCTGCGTGCCGCCGTCGCGTCCGGCGAGGTCTCGATGCCGGCCGAAGGTGTCGAAGCGTGGATTGCGCGACGCCTGGAAGAGCGCCGCCGGTCCGAAAGCTACACGCTTCTGCTGCGCGACGGCCGCTGGCTGCGTATCGCTGACCGGCGTACGCCCGACGGCAGCCTCGTCAGCATCCATTCCGACGTCACCGAGCTGAAGGCGGCCGAAGCGGCGGCCGAGCATGCGCGCGCCGACTTGGCGCTGCAAACCGCGACATTGTCGAGCTTGGTCGACAATTTGCCGATCGGTGTCACGCTCGTCGACCAAGACGGTTGCTTCATGGCGTTCAATCGCGCGTTTCTTGCCGTCAACGGCATTCCGGCGGATACGTTCAAGCCCGGCGACCGGTTCGCGGATTGCATCCGCAACATGGTCGAGCGCGGCGATTTCGGCCACGACGCCGACGCCGACACGCTGGTGGCCCAAGTCATGACCAAGGTCATGAGCGGCGTACCGCAGCATTACGAGCGGGTCCTCAGTTCGGCTGGCCGCGTGGTCGCAGTCCATCGTGCGCCGTTGCCGGGCGGCGGCTTCGTCAGCGCCTATATCGACGTCACCGAAGCCCGCCGCCGCGAGGCCGATGTCGGCGAGGCGCGCGCGCTGCTCGAACGGCAAACCGCAATGCTGTCGACGCTGGTCGAGAATTTGGAGGTCGGCGTGAGCCTGGTCGACGCGCAGGGCCGCCTGGTGGCGCTCAACAGCGCCTATCTCGAACTTTTCGGCGTGCCGCGCGGGACGTTTGGCGTCGGCGACACCTACGAAGCCTGCATCCGCTACATGGTCGAGCACGGCGATCACGAAATCGTCGAAGGCGAAGATCTCGAATCCACCATCCGCCGCGTCGTCGCCAACGCCATGCGCCCGGTGCCGCAGAAATTCGAGCGCAAACTGCGCAACGGAAGGACGATCGAAATTCGCCGCGCGCCACTGCCCGGCGGCGGCTTCGTCACCACCTACATCGACGAAACCGACGCGCGTCGGCGCGAGGCCGATCTGACCCGCATCCAGGCCGAGCTCGAAGCCCAGGCCGCCGAACTCGCCGCCACCGCTTCCAATCTGCACGCCGCCAACGCCGCCAAGTCCATGTTCCTCGCCAACATGAGCCACGAGCTGCGCACGCCATTGAACGCCATCCTCGGCTTTTCCGAGATCATGCGCGACGCCATGCTCGGCCCGCTGGATCAGCGCTATAGCGGCTACGCCAAGGACATCCATCTCTCCGGCGCATATCTGCTGCGGCTCATCAACGACATTCTCGACACCTCGAAGATCGACGCCGGCCAGATGCATCTCGAGCAGAACCGCATCGACCTGGCGGAATTGATCGGCGAATGCGAACGCCTAGTGCTCGAACGCGCGCGCATCGCGGCCGTTTCCTTGGTCTGCGCCATCGGCCGGAGCTTTCCGCCGATCGTCGGCGACCGTCTGCGGCTGAAGCAGGCGCTGCTCAATCTGCTGGTCAACGCCGTCAAGTTCACGCCGGCTGGCGGTTCGGTGCGGGTGTCGGCGTCCGGCGCCAAGCCGCATGGCATCGACATCGCGATCATCGACACCGGCATCGGCATGGAGCCGGCCAGCATCGCGCGCGCGCTCGAACCGTTCCAGCAATTGGATAACCGGCTGGCGCGGCGCTACGAAGGCACCGGCTTGGGCCTGCCGCTCGCCAAGTCGCTGATCGAACTCCACGGCGGCAAGCTGACCATCGAAAGCGCCGCCGGCAAGGGCACCACCGCGCGCATCTGGCTGCCGCCCGAACGACTGCTCGACGAAACCCCGGTCGCGCGCGACGCCCGCCGCGCCGGCCACGCCTAGCGAAACCCACCGTTCCAGCGCAGCGGGAAAGCGGTTTGCCCGGCTCGGGTTTGCCGCTACGCTTGTCGGATCGCCGGGGATCTCAAGCCGATGAATTTCCGTCGGCGCGGCGCGCTGTGCCGAACGAATGACGCAACACCGAACCAAGGGGGAAAGCGATGAACGACGTTCTGTTGTTGATCGGGCGGGTGCTGATCGCCTTGCTGTTCCTGATGACGGTCTGGGTCGGCGGGCCGAGCGCGGGCTATCTGACGAGCCTCGGGTTTCCGTCGGCCGCCGTGTGCAGCCTCGTCGCCCAAGCGGTGGAGTGGATCGTCATCCTGTCGCTGATCTTCGGACTCTGGACGCGCTGGGTCGCGCTCCTTGGCATCGCGTACGTGGTGATCGCGACCGCGGCCGCGCACCGCTATTGGCAGTACACGCCGCCAGCACAGCAGATCCAGTACACCAATTTCTCCAAGAACCTCGCCGTTCTCGGTGCCCTGCTGTTCGTCTACGTCACCGGCCCCGGCGTCCATAGCCTCGATCGTATGTTGTCGCGCCGACGTTCGGCCGCCTGAACGCGGACGGTTTCGGCCGATCACCTGGTTTTTAGCGAAATTTAAGCATATGCGGCTAAAAATACCGGCCTCGCGATAACCAACGGCCGAAAGAAAAGACATGCTGCGCTTCATTCGATCGCTGATCCGCAACGATGCCGGCGCCACCGCCATCGAATATGGCCTGATCGCCGCGCTCATCGCGGTCGTGATCGTCACCGCGGTTACGTCGGTCGGCGGCAAGTTGAAAAACACCTTCAACACGGTCGCCACGTCGCTCTAGGCGAATCCCGCCACTTTCGCTTATCGCGACCGGTTGAGATCCACCGCCGCGCGGATAAGCGTCTTGAACGCCTTCCCGTCGATTGCGTCGCTCTCATGCAGGTCGATGGCGCGCCGCGTGTTGCCGTCGAGGCTCGCGTTGAACAGACGTGACGGGTCCTTGAGCGCGGCGCCCTTGGCAAAGGTCAGCTTCACGACGCTCTTATACGTCTCGCCGGTGCAGAGCATTCCGTCGTGATACCAAACCGGAACGCCGCGCCACTTCCATTCCTCGATCACGTCGTGGTCCGCCTGCTTGATGAGGGTGCGGACACGGGCGAGCATCTTTCCCCGCCAATCGTCCAGTTGCTTGATCCGCGCGTCGATCAGCCGGGAAGGGGATACGCCCTTGCTCGCGGATTTCTTTTGCATGGGTTCGCGGCTCCTTTTCGGCCCTGACGGACGCGGAACCTGATCATAGAAGCGCCGCCACGAAAAAGCCCCGAGCGGTTTCTAGCCTCTTCGCCCATGGGTTCATCGCGGGCCGGCCGCGTTCCGTTTCACGCTGCGATCGCAACGCGCACGCGATCGCGGCGCTGGATCCGGTTCTTGCGATCCCGCGTGCTCAAGCGCATGGATGATAACGCTCGTGCGAATGGTTGGTCGTGTGAACGAATTCGCCGCGTGCACAACAACGAAGCATGGAGGACACAAAATGGCTGGCAAGCTTGAGCGTAAGCACCTCGACAAGCCGGATGAAACGCGTGCCTTCAAGGATGGCAAGGGAAAGATGGAAATCGTCACCGTCGGCAATCACACCGTGGGCCGCGGCGTGTTCGAGCCCGGCTGGCGCTGGTCCCATCACGTCAAGCCGATCGCCGGAACGCCATCGTGTCAGGCCACGCACACCGGCTACGTCCTCGAAGGAAAAATGGTGGTGAAGATGGACGACGGCGCCGAGGTCGAATACGGCGCCGGCGACGCGTTCCACATGCCGCCCGGCCACGACGCCTGGATCGTCGGCGACAAGCGCTGTGTCCTGATCGATTTCACCGGCGTCACGAAATACGCAAAGCCCGCCTGATCGCTGAGCGCAGTCGCCGCCGAACGCGAGCGTACCGAAACGTTATTGCGCCTGCGTGCCGAGCAGCGGCTGCAAGGCCTCGGGCGGCAACTGCGTGTAACCGGGCGGCGGCACGAACAGCGCCGCGTCTTGCGGCGTTTCCTTGACGCCGTGCAGAACCATGGCGACGGCCGTGCGATGGCCCTGGCGCGCGGTCACGCTGCCTTGCAGCTTCATCAGCACGCCGCGCCGGCTGAACCAGGCGAAGCCGTCGGCCACCGTGCCGTCGCTCGCCCGCGTGTGGATCGCGTATTTGGCGGTCTCGATGCCGTCCACGATTTCGTCGCCGACGCGCGTTTTCTTCAACGTCGGGCTGGTCAGCACGGTCATGATCGGCGGAAACGGAAACGCGACGAAGCTCCGGAGTGCCGGCACGACGAGCCAGCCCTTGTTATCGGTGCCATCGACGATGAACAGGTCGGCCGCGCCGAAAAGATTCTCCTCCTGCCGCTCCTTGCCGGCGACGTGATGGACGGTCCCGACATAGGTTCGCCCGTCGACCGTCGTGGTGCGGGTCGCGCTATAGGCGACGGGCGCATCGAGCAGCGATTCGGCCCGGCTCGCGCCGGCCGCGGCCAACGCCCCTGCCACAACGGCGAGACCGAAAAGCCTGTGGAACGTGGTGCACATTGTCTGCCGCATTCTTGATGCGGTTTTGCGGCATTTCAACGGCGCTGGCTGGTTAAGCGCTCCTCGCCCGTTATGGGCGGCCGCCGCCACGAAAAAGCCCCGAGCGGTTTCTAGCCTCTCCGCCCATGAGTTCATCGCGGATCGGCCGCGTTCCGTTTCGTAAAGCGCGATTTCGGCGCGATTGGCACGCGATCCGCCGCCGGCTCGAACGCGGACGCAATCGCCTGCGCCGGGCGTGGCGCAAGTTCGCCGCGTTGCCGCGTGGCATGCGCATCGGCATCGCCGCCGCGATCTTCCTCGCAATCTTCGCGGCGGTGAATTTCGTCTATCACGTCGCCCACAAGCCGACCGAGCTGTTTTTTCCGCTGGGCGGCACGCTCGCCAAGACGCCGGACGATGCCTGGCGGGATTACGGCGATCTCTTCCGCCGCTATTCCACGAAGGATATCCCGGCCGAGCTGCTGGCGGCGCTGGCCGAGGTCGAAAGCAATGGCAATCCGGTCGCGCGCACTTATTGGCGCTGGCGGTTCTCGTTGAACCCCTTCGGCATCTATGCGCCGGCGTCGAGCTCCGTCGGCATGTATCAGATGACCGACGCCGCCTTCGCCGAGGCGCGGCATTCTTGTATCCGCGATCACGCCGTGACCGACGATTGCTGGTTCACCGGCCTCTATACGCGCGTGCTGCCGCACGACGCGATCGAGCTCACCGCCGTGTTCCTCGATCGCAAGGTCGCCGAAATCCGCGCGGCCCAGCCCGCGCTCGCGGCCAGCCCGCGGCAGGTTCAGGATCTCGCCGCGATCGTCCAGCTGTGCGGTGTCGTTCCGGCCGAGAAATTCGCCCGCCGCCATTTCCGCCTGGCGCCTGGCGAGCGCTGCGGCGACGAACTCGCTGCCACCTATCTGGCACGGGTCGACGCCATGAAACGGTTGTTTCTCAAGCTGGAATCGGCGCGGTAGGCCTGCCTCCAAAGCGTCATCAATCTGCAACAGAACGGTGACAAACTTAGCGAACGTCGAGGCGCTCAGGGAGGGTGCTCATGCGCGAACCAGCGCTTTTGCGGGAACAAGCTTTTGAGCTGCGTCGAGCGGCGCAGACGACGCGCGAAGCCGAAAGGCAGCGCGTCTTCCCGATCCTTGCCAAGCGATGCGAGCAGGCGGCAATGGAAATCGAACAAGGGGCCGCTGCGTCCGGCCAAGGGGCCGGCGCCGGCGCGTAACCGCTCGCAGGACCCGAGCGCCGGGGCAACGGCGCTGCCTTGCGGGGCGTGTGTTTAGGAAAGTCATCATGTCCGACCGCGCTGATGACCTGAGGCTCCAAATCGAGGCGTACAATCGGTTGCTCCGCGGCGCGCCGGCATCGGTCGCGCAGTACTACCTCGAAACCATCCGTAAAATCGAAGGCGAGCTCGAAAAGATCCAGGAGCTGGAAAGGCACCAGGGTCAACCCGCCGGGCACTAGGCGCGATCCGCCATCGCCACATGAAAATCGGGCCGTCGCGTCAAGGGCGTGGCGGCCCGAAAGTTTTTCTTGAGAGCCGAAGTTCAGCGCGCCGTCGCGTCAGTCGGCGAGCCAGCGGGCGAAGACTCCCGCCGTCTGCCGCCGTTCGTGTTGGCGCTCTGCCGGACGTTCGATCCGGCCGGCGTTCTCAAGCAGCGCGGTCACGGTCACGCCAACACCGCTGCCAAGCTGCTGCAGTGCGATCGTCGCGCCGTTCGTGAAACGCACGCCGTCGCGGAAACTCCCCTGATCCAGATGCACCAGGGTCGCGTCCTCGATGGCGCTGACGCCAAGTCGTGCCTGCACATGCGCCGGAATCTCCTCGATGTGCAGCGGGGTGTCGCAGGCGACGCAGACCGGAGTCATGACGTCGCCGGGCGCCGCCAGGCCGATCGACCCGCTGGCAAAGCGGGTCGTGACATAGCGTTCGCCCTCGCGGGCCGGTCGGGTTCGGTACGCTTCCAAGGAATAGTCGCACATGGTGACCTCCTACCTACACACACCGGCAGGTCACGTGCTTGCTCTAACGGGCAAGCGACGTGCTTGCCACCTTCGATCTCATGCCTCGGCGTCGCGCGCGTCAAGGGGTCACTGCTCGCCGCCGTGATTGTTTAGTTTTGCGGCATCATGTCGGCGACGAATTTCGCGCGCCGCATTTCCGCTCGGCGGCCGGCTTACCGTTTGTCGCCGCCGCGTGTCGCGAACCGCTTTTCCGCGCGGAATTTTAGCCATTCGGTCGAAATCGCCAGCACGAAGAATGCGACCAGGCCCGCCCAGAACGCCGCCTCCGCCATATTCAGCGTGCTGGCCTGAACACCGTTCAGATAGTGCAGCCGGCCCTTGATCATATGCGGATAGATGTAGGCGCCGAGCGGTGCGTCCGGCTGCGAAAAGCTCATCATGTCGATGGCAATAACGGTGACCGTGGCGATCACGACCACGGCCAATGCCACGACCATCAGGCGCAATAGGAAGAATCGCCCCTTCTGGCGCGGAGATGGGCTGGGCACGTCGCTGTTCCTCCGGTTTTGTTGGCCGCTTCCCGCGTCGCGCCGCGGGCGCGTTGTCATAGCCCATCAACGTCCGGCGGTGCGAATGCGATCACCCTGGCCTTTAAAGTGTTCCCTTTTTGTTCTTGACCGGTCCGGTTCGATATGCTATGAAATCGTCATCCTAAAAATTGCGCCCGGCGGTCGCCCAGACCGGCCGGGCTTTTTGTTGGCCGGATGCCGAAGCCTCGCGCCGCCCTCGGCGCGCATCCGCTCCCCGATCGCGCCTGCGGCCATAGCCGCGTTGCCGCGCGGGGCTTCGGCGCC